>JBDKLT010000065.1:0-19240 GCA_039795495.1 Actinomycetota bacterium
GCAGAGAAACGTTCCATTCCGAAACGTGAAATGTCATGCTTTGGTGCAGAACCAAGAGCCATCATCTCGATTGCACAACATGCAAGTCCGAATGTTGCTGGCCAGACTGAGCTCTTGCGCATATAACCTGCAAGACCCTCGACGGTTGAGAGAAGAACTCCGCTTGGTAATTTATCTTCTAGACCCACTAGATAAATCCCTTCAACGCTTTCAGCTCCATCATTATTAATCCCATTCCAATCCGCCGCGACGCCACACATATGCATATGCAACGAAGACGGTTCCGATAAAGATTGCCATTTCAACTAATCCAAAGAGACCGAGCTTGTCGAATGTCACCGCCCATGGATAGAGAAAGACGATTTCAATATCGAAGACGATGAAGAGCATTGCTGTAAGAAAATATTTAACTGGGAAACGTCCACCTTGAAGGGCTTGTGGTGAAGGTTCGATTCCACACTCATATGCCTCTTGCTTTGCGCGGTTGTAGCGCGCAGGTCCAGTAATTGCTGCGATAGCTACAGAGAAGGCGGCGAATCCAAAACCAATTGCGAAGATGACAAGAATCGGAATATATGGATTTGCGCTCACGAGCGAAATCCTAAGCGTTTGGACATACCAATCAAACCCTTATGGCTTGCGGGCTTTGTGAACTGCGACAACTCCACCGGTGAGGTTCTTCCAGGTGATATCGACCCAACCTGCCTCTTCAATCTTCTTGGCGAGCGCCTTCTGATCTGGCCACGCCCGGATCGATTCGGCGAGGTAGATATAGGCATCTGGATTCGATGAGGTCTTGCGAGCAACCCACGGTAGAGCGCGCATCAGGTAATTGGTATAAATAGTACGAAACGGACCAAAAGTAGGGCTGGAGAACTCGGCGACCACTAGGTGCCCCCCTGGCTTTACCACGCGGAACATCTCTGCGAGCGCCTTTTCGATCTTCTGTGTATTGCGCAGCCCAAAGGAGATGGTCGCTACATCGAATTCATCGGCGGCAAAGGGGAGGTTGAGGGCATCTGCCTTAGTAAAGGGAAGGTGCGGGCGGGCCTTTCGACCTGCAGCGAGCATGCCTTCAGAGAAGTCAGCGGGGATGACGTCGGCGCCAGCTGCGGCGAGTGGTTCAGAGCTAGAACCGGTGCCAGCTGCGAGATCGAGAATTTTCATGCCAGCGCGTGGAGCAATGATCTTGGTAGTCGCGCGGCGCCATGCCTTAGTTCGGCCAAGGCTGAGCAGGTCATTCACGAGGTCGTAGCGCTTGGCAACCCCATCGAACATCGCAGCGACTTCGTCGGGATTCTTATCCATATTGGCTCGTGACATCTTCTTATTCTCGCTGAGAGTAGGCTCTGCACACAACTTGAAATTCACTTTCTTTTTTCAGCCATGGACGAGAGGGATTAATCCAATGTCACTTCACTCTGGATCACTTCGAACAGCAATATTCCCTCGCACCAGTGCTCTCACTGAAGCTGTCTTTGTTGTCGCAGGCATCGGATTCATCTCACTTCTTGCACAAATCTCGCTTCCAGTGCCAGGTTCACCTGTCCCAGTAACAGGACAGACTCTCGGCGTTCTCCTCATCGGAACCACATACGGTGCACGCCTTGCAACTCTCACATTTGCTTCATATCTCTTTGCAGGAATTGCTGGAGCTCCGATCTTTGCTCCATCTGCAACATCTGCGAATCACGGATTAGAACGACTCACTGGTGCAACTGGTGGCTACCTTGTTGGAATGCTCTGCGCTTCACTCCTCCTCGGCTATCTCGCAGATCGCAAAGCAGATCAGAAGTTCCGCACTTCGTTTCCAGCGCTCCTTTTAGCCGACGCCGTTATCTTTGCATTCGGACTCACATGGCTTCATGCATCACTCGACCTCACTTGGTCAGCAACTATCGCTGCAGGTTTAACACCATTTATTTTCGGTGAGGCTCTGAAAATTGCAATAACTGCGACCTCACTCCCACTCGTTTGGCGAAAAATTTCACGATCACTCAATCGCTAAATGGCTTCACTCATCCCCGTCACCACTACTCGAATTGGTGAACATCTCCCCCTGCTAGATCTTCTCAACTCTGATTCACCAGTTTCATGGGTACGAAATGGCGAAGGGCTAGTCGGCTGGGGAGTTCATGCCACAACAAAGGTTTCAGGCAGAAATAGATTTGACGATGCGCGTGAGTGGTGGCATCGCCAACTAGAAACATTCTCTGTGGCCAATTCAGTGCACGGCAGTGGAACCGGTCCCGTTCTCTTTTCCTCTTTCTCCTTCGATCGCAATGAAGAATCAGTGCTCGTAATCCCCCGCGTGATTGTTGGGCAACGAGGTTCACAATCGTGGATTACATGGATTGGAGATTCTGCGCAGCCAGTTCTTACAGAAACAGTTCCATCTTCCTCACAAGGGACATTTACATTCTCCGAAGGAAGCATCTCTCCAACTGATTGGAAGGAGAGAGTTGCTGAAGCAATTTCTCGAATTGAAAAGTCTCAGGTGGACAAAGTCGTACTTGCTAGAGATATCTCAGCTCATAGTTCTAGCGCCATTGAAGTGCAGCCTATTCTCAAAAAATTGGCTGCCAATTACCCGGCAACATGGACCTTTGCTGTCGATGGACTCGTTGGTGCGACACCAGAACTACTCCTTCGCTTATCTCGTGGCATGGTCACATCGCGAGTTCTGGCAGGAACTATTCCAAAGACTGGCGATGATGAAAAAGATTTAGCCTTAGCTGCTTCTCTTGCACGTTCGTCAAAAGATCTCGAAGAACATGAATATGCGGTTCGATCAGTAGCTGAAGCTCTAGAACCTTTCTGCTCATCTACAAACGTTCCTGAATCTCCATTTGTACTTCACTTAGCAAATGTCATGCATTTGGCGACTGATGTCACCGGGGCACTCTCTGAGAGTAAACAGCGCATTGATGCATTCTCACTTCTCAAGAGTCTTCATCCTTCTGCCGCAGTCTGCGGAACCCCAAGAAATATCGCCTTCGACATCATCGATGAAATCGAAGGTATGAATCGTGGACGTTATGCCGGACCGGTTGGGTGGATCGATGCAAGTGGTGATGGTGAATTAGGAATAGCTCTTCGTACTGGTCAGATTAACGGAAGAGAGATTCGCATCTATGCCGGATGTGGAATTGTCGCTGGCTCTAACCCAGATAAAGAGCTAGAGGAGAGCGCTGCCAAGATGATTCCGATGCGCTCTGCACTCGAAACTCGCTGACTACATCGAAGAGATGCTGGAGTAAATCTTCTTTAAATAATCGGCATTTGCTTCGCGTCCTGGAACATCTATTACAACAACGCTCACTCCCTGAATTGGCTCTGAAAGATCTGCAATCAATTGGTTCTGAGAATTGATGCGGCGTGCGGTAATACCCATGGACCTTGCAATTGCCGAGATATCTAATCCGTGCGGTGTTCCGAATACATCTTCAAAACCTTTCACCCCGCGCTGAGCGAGAGTTGAAAAGATTCCACCGCCATCATTATTGATGACGTAAATTTTCAGATTGATTGCTTCTCGTTGAATGAGGCCAGTGAGATCGTGGAGGAATCCTAAATCTCCAAGTACGGCAATCGTTTCGTTTCGTTGAGAAGCTATTCCAAGAGCAGTTGAAATATTTCCATCAATTCCTGCGAGTCCACGATTAGCAAAAGTTTCAACGCCAGAGCGAGCAGATGCGAAGCCTTCAATATCTCGGATAGGGCGAGATGATGAGATAAAGAGTGAGGTGCCGCTTGGAATACCTGAGGAAATTTCGCGAGCCACTAACTGTTCTGACCAGTCAGTGATGTCACCAATCAACTTGGATGCTCGAATAGCGTATTTACGCCACTTTTCTCCGTATTCCTGATCGGCATCTGCAACTTCAAGAACCGGAATTTGTGTAAAAAGCTGTGATGCGACTCGATCTGAATCGACAGTGGCTGTACGTGGATCTATCACAATCTCTTTGCGAGCCATCTTGACGAAAGAATTTATAGATCGCGAGAGAGTGGTTCGCCCGATAACAATTACTGTATCGGGCGCAAGATCTTCAGCAATGGTCTTTGATGTTAAGAAGACGCTTGCATGAGGTAGGGCTTGATCAATTGAAAGTGGGTCCTCAGAAATAACTGGCCAATTGAGTTGATCAGCAAAAGTTTTAACAGCATTTAGATCTAAACCACCACGATCATGTCCGATTACTAAGACGCCTCGAGTTGATTTTGTGTAGAAAGTTCCAGCTGATTTTCGATTGAAAGTTTTAGGGGGCGTGCTTGTGAGATTGTTCAACCAAGAATCATCGCCATCTCCCACAAGTGGTTCTTCAAATTGAATATTGAGATGGACGGGGCCTTTCTGTAAAGAATTAAAAGGTAGCTCCATCGGATAGGCCGACCCTGAGATATCTGCAAAGTAGCGAACTGCCTTGCCAAAGATCCGAGCTTGCTCAGTAGTTTGGTTTGCACCTGTTCGGCGTAAAGATGCTGGACGATCAGCGGTAAGGATAAGAAGTGGAATATTTGTATGTGAAGCTTCGAGTATTGCCGGATGGTAATTGGCGACGGCTGTTCCGCTGGTGCAGACAATAGGCACAGGTCTCCCAGATGCTTTTGCTATACCTAGAGCAAAAAAAGCGGCAGTACGTTCGTCGATGCGAACATGGAGCTTTATTAATCCGCGTGTATGCGCTTGATGAAAAGCGATAGATAACGGAGCATTTCGCGACCCGGGTGAAACCACAACGTCGGTAACCCCAGCTTCAAGAATTTGCCGAACAATTACTCGAGCGAGAAGAGTGGATTGATTAATCACAAGTACTCCGCGCTCTTCATAACTCGATTCTTCCACCATTCATAGCGATCTGGCGACACTTCGTATCCGTTGATCTCAGGGAGAACATCGGTGACTTCTATCTCTCCGTTGATAATCGGGAGCTCTGCAACATTGGATGCAAGGAGTGAGCCGGTCGCTAAACCGCAATCAAAATTTAGTTCTTCGAATGAAGCCGCTAGCTTCAATCCGTAGGCAATACCAACTGCACTTTCGAGGGCGCTAGAAACTACGACTGGAATATTGTGAAGTCTTGCCAACTCGTGCGCACGAGCAATGCCACCTACCGGCTGCACCTTCAACATCAAAATATCTACAGCACCCTCTAGGTTGATTGAAAAAGGATCTTCAGCTTTACGGAGAACTTCATCTCCCGCAATTAATACGTTGTAACCAAAAATCTCTTTGAGCTGTCTCAATTCTTCAAGAGTCGCGCAAGGTTGTTCGACATATTCGAGAGGGCCAACTGAATTCATAATGGTAGAGATATTGCGAATTGCATCTTCCACGCTCCAACTACCATTTACATCTATACGCAATTTGCAGTTCGGTTGGAGAGATCTCACCTTCTTTAATCGAGCGACATCTTCAGAGACGTTATCTCCGACTTTTACTTTGAAAGTTTTCACTCCGTCATAAGAAGAAACCAGCGCTTCGAGTTCTGAATCAGAGTTAATTGCCGGAATTGTTCCGTTAACTTTCACAGAATTTCGAAAGTATTTCGGTGGCTTGGACGTAGCCGATTCAACGGCAGAGCGAAGCCACCATGAAGATTCCTGATATCCGTATTCGAGAAAGGGTGAGAATTCGGCCCAGCCATACGGTCCTTCAAAGAGCGCGACTTCGCGAAGTTGGATCCCTCGAAAATTGGTCTTCGTAGGCAGCGCAATAACGCGCATAGAGTCGAGCAGAGAAAGATCCATATGACTAGGGACGTCGTGGAAACTTTCCAAAATCAGGTTTGCGCTTCTCTTTATAAGCATCGCGCCCTTCTTGTCCTTCTTCCGACAAGTAGAAGAGCAAGGTTGCATCGCCTGCAAGTTGTTGTACTCCTGCAAGCCCATCATCTGCTGCATTCATAGATGCCTTGAGAAGTCGTAGCGCCATAGGCGAGTTCTGCAACATTTCGCGACACCATGAAACAGTTTCTGCCTCGAGTTCCTTAAGAGGAACAACTGTATTGACGAGCCCCATTGATAACGCTTCCTGTGCATCGTATTGACGCGTCATAAACCAAATTTCGCGAGCTTTCTTCTGACCAACATTCGCAGCAAGAAGACCCGAACCATACCCACCATCAAAAGAGCCAACCATCGGTCCGGTCTGACCGAACTTTGCATTATCAGCCGCAATAGATAAATCGCAGACGACGTGAAGTACGTGCCCTCCACCAATCGCCCAACCGGCAATCATTGCAATAACTGGTTTAGGTGTGCGGCGAATCTGTACTTGGAGATCTAAAACATTTAAGCGACCAACACCTTGATGTGCGAGAGAGTCGTCTCCGAGATAACCGTCATCTCCGCGAACACTGATATCTCCACCTGAGCAAAAAGCTTCATCACCTTTACCTGTGAGGATAATGACTCCGACCTCTGCATTATCGCGAGCCAAATCAAATGCAGATTTCAATTCGATAATTGTTTGTGGGCGAAATGCATTTCGCACTTCTGGTCGATTGATAGTTATCTTCGCAATTCCATCTGCAACTTCATAAGTGATATCGGTAAATGATTCGCCTCCCGGCCCCGTTACCCATGCTGGTATTGAACGGTCACCAAAATCACGCTTAATAGGCTTGCTCACGATTCCTCCATTTGGTCTACGAGCGATAGCCTACGGGTGCAATGGAGCAGAACGCACAACGAGAACTTCGCATCGCAGACCCACAGTGGTCGGCCAGCGAAACGATGGCTCGTATCGCAAAGGCACTTGCCGGCGATGGCCCAGCTCTTGCTTTCGGCCCAACCGAGTCTTCTCAAGTCCCCCAAAAAATCAGTCTAGTTATCTCAACTACAGGCAGCTCTGGGGTTGCGAAAGAAGTTGCTCTTAGCTCTTCTGCTCTACTCGCTTCTGCGCGAGCTTCACTCGCTTTTCTTGGTGCGCAGTATGGAAATTCGTGGTCACTTCTTCTGCCATTAACTCATATTGCCGGTATCAATGTCCTCGTGCGCGCTCTTGAACTTGGCACAGAAGTTATTGATCTTCGAAATTTTCAGGGTGACTATCCACGAGCAAACTTCACTGCAATCGTTCCAACTCAACTTTTTAAAGCTCTCAATGGCGACTCTCGACTTCTTAAGCATTTAGTCGATGCAGATGCCGTTCTCGTAGGAGGGGCATCACTTTCAACAGATCTCCTTCTTGCAGCAGAGAAAGCAGATATTAATATCGTGCAAACGTATGGGATGACTGAAACATGCGGCGGATGTGTCTATGACGGAGTGCCACTTGCCGGCATTGAAGTACGAGTTACACCTGAAGGTCGCATCGCAATCAAGGGATCAGTAATTGCCGAAACTTATCTGCGCGCGCAGACTTTATGGGAGACCGTTTATCAAGATGGATGGTTCGTGGCATCGGATCGCGGCCGATTTGAAAATGGGAAATTGATAGTCGAAGGAAGAACAGATGATGTCATCATCTCTGGAGGAGAAAATCTTTCTTTAAGCGCTATCGAATCTGCGCTACATAAGCATTTTCCCCATAAATCTTTTGCTGCTTTTGCAATTCCTGATTCTCGCTGGGGCGATGCCTTACATATTGCAATCTCTGGAGATGGCTTCCCTGCAGAAAACGATCTCATTCAGTACCTCACTGAACAATTTGGAGAAGCTTGCAAACCAAAAGGTTTTCTATATCTTCCAGAGCTTCCATTAATGGGAATTGGTAAAGTTGATCGCAAGAAACTCATAGAGCTACATATGGAGGCACCCAATTAATATTTGGATTCAGGGAGCGCGACCTAGAACTCTGCCTGCTGCAATCGCTCCAGTTGTCGTAGCAACAGTTCTCGCTGGAAAAGATTGGCAACCAGGTCAGGCTCTCCTCGCTCTCATTGTTGCCGTCGCGCTGCAAATCGCAGTCAATTATTCAAATGATTACTCGGACGGAATTCGTGGAACAGATGACAATAGAGTGGGACCAATTCGCCTCACTGCTTCAGGACTGGCATCAGCTTCTGCTGTAAAGCGAGCTGCGCTATTTTCTTTTGCAGTCGCTTGTATCTCTGGGCTAGCTCTTGCATTCCTATCTTCATGGTGGGTTTTACTCATCGGAGTTATATCGATCGTAGCTGCCTGGGGATATACCGGCGGTGAGAATCCTTATGGGTACAAAGGTTTCGGTGAACTATCTGTCTTCACTTTCTTTGGAGTTGTTGCCACCATCGGTAGTTATTATGTTCAAACGCTCTCAATCTCAACTGGGGTCATAGCTGCTTCAATATCTATGGGGGCTCTTTCATGTGCGCTACTTGCCATGAATAACCTGCGAGATCTTCCTGGCGATGCACGTGTTGGCAAGAAGACCCTTGCGGTGCGCTTAGGAGATAAGCGTTATCGCCAATTCTTCGTCGCGCTTCTTCTTCTAGCTTTTTTCCCGCTTCTATTTATTGGCAATCCCCTTGCCCTGCTAGCTCTAGCAACAGCACCTCAGGCATATGCAATTGCTCGCGAAGTTTTGGCTGGCACAGCCGGTGAAGCGCTTATTCCTCTGCTGGGTAGAACTGGGCAGCTTCAACTCCACTTCGCGCTCACTCTTGCACTCGCGCTTTCCTTCTAACAAAGTAGAATTTACCCATGATTAAGCTCGAAGGATTCTTGTTAATACTTTCACTCGCGCTTGTTCTCTATACCTTTATTGATTGTGCGCGACGTGAAGATTACGAAATTCAGAAGCTACCTAAATGGGGTTGGCTACTAATTATTTTCTTCACCGGAACACTCGGTGCAATTGCTTTTCTCATCATCGGACGTGCGCCTCGCCAAGGTGGCGGCGGCAAGAAAGCGAAGAAGAAAATCCTTCCGCCTGATGACGATCCAGATTTCTTGCGCAGTATTTAAAGTCCTGAGTACGTGTGCTTTCCGGTACCCCATACATTTACATATACGTAATTAAATAGGAATGTTGAACCTGCAAAGATGCAGAGCCACGCTGCTCGACGTCCGCGCCAACCGACTGTCACGCGAGCATGTAGATACGCAGCATATGCAACCCATGTAATGAATGCCCACGTTTCTTTTGGATCCCAACCCCAATAGCGTCCCCACGCACTTTCGGCCCAGATTGCACCAGCAATGACTGCAAAGGTCCACAGTGGGAATACAAATGCGACGAGTCGGTAGGAAAGCTGATCTAACTCCTCGAGCGAAGGAACACGCTGCAACCAGAGTAGTCGTGGACCGCGAGATTCGACTCTTTCGAGATAGAGATAAGCACCTGCGACAACATTTGCAAGAAGAAAGACTCCACCGGAAATAATTGCTGCAGTTACGTGAATAACTAGCCAAGTTGATTTGAGTGCAGGTACGAGAGGCGCGCTATTTCGATAGAGCAAGGTAATTGCAGTTCCGAGAGTAAGTAGCACAGAGATTGATACAAAGAGTCCTAGCCAACGTAGATCATATTTACGCAGCGCTGCAAGATATGCGCCAGTAAATGCAAGTGCGCCAGTAATCGAGAATTCATACATATTGCCCCAGGGCACATGCTTTGCAGAAATTCCTCGAGCAACAACTCCAGCAAAGAGCAGAATGAATCCAAGAATCATCATTGCTGTTGCAATACGTGCCGCCTTTTCAGTGCGCTTATAGTCAAGTGTCTTGACGAGAAGATTGCCGTCAGTTGAATCTGAAATTTCGGGTGCTCTGACTGCAAAGGCGGTCTCAAATGCATGGGCGAAGAAAGAGAGTGCAATGACGCCCATCGCCGAGTACACAAAGAAATTTGAGATGTAGGCCCACGTTGTCTGCATTACTTCACTCCCCTTATTGCCTCAACACATTGCGCAATTTCTGCTTCAAGTCCTGGCGCACTGTTCTTTGCAAGACCCGCAATTTCCGCGCGACCAGCAGCTACGCGGACCCAAATTCGTCGACGGCGACCGTAGAGCGAAGATAAGAGTCCAAGGACGGCAACGATACCGCCGACTAGCGCGTACTCCTTACCTGGATCTGAAACGATTTGGAGATTGATCCACGGAACAACTGTCTCGAGTGTGATGGAGCCCTCAGGATATGTATATGTTTCCCCTGGTTTTACAGAACCAAGTCCAACTTTTTCTAGAGTTGTCGTATCTATTCTGTACACCGATTGAGGAATTCCTGAATTTAATCCCAAATCGCCTTTCCAAATCGAAAAGAGAAGTTTTGGATCAAGTAGCTCAGGAAAGATTGAAATTGCACCTTGCGTCGCTGTTCGCGAATTCGTCGGTACAAATGATGCAACAAAGCCAATCTGTGGATCTGCATCAGGAACTTTAATTGCACCAATAGAACGCAAATTTCCATCTTGAGGCAAGAATGGAACAGGTCCCTGGAACGCAACATCCCCTTGAGAATCTCGCACAGTTACTACTGGGCTATATCCATTTGCTTGTAGATAGACACGAGTATTAGAAAAGGTGAGTGGCTTGTTTACTTTGAGAATTTCTTTACTTTGCCTACCTTTTGAATTAACGGTAACCCATGCCGTGTAATCTTTTGGAGCATTGGTCTTTGGATCGTATTCAGCGTTAAATTTATCTACAGTAATTTCAAAAGTTGGCAAAGATTTTTCGCCGGTCAATTTTCCAAAACTTAGCGAATCGTATGAAGTTGCTACATTGATAAATCTTTCACCAGTGCTGACTATTGCTTCTCCGCGCATTCCAAAGAGTGAACCAAAACTGACCCCAACTAAAATTAAGATCAGCGAGAGATGGAAGAGTAAATTTCCCGTCTCGCGCAGATAGCCTTTTTCGGCAGAAATAGAGTTGTCTTCGATTCGAACTCTAAACCTGTGAGCCTTGAACCATGCGTGTGCCTTTTCTAATGCCTCTGCATCTGTCGAAAATTCTTGATGATGTTCGAGTCGAGAGAGATTTTTAGGAGTCAGAGGTGGCTCTGCGCGCATAGCTCGATAATGTTCGAGTGTTCGCGGAAGAACGCAGCCAATCAATGAAATAAATAGCAAGATGTAGATGGCGCTAAACCAAGGGGACCCGTAAACATCGAAGAGTGAGAATCGGTCATACCAGCGCGCCAATTGAGGATTTGCAGCGAAGAAATCTCTTACTGCAATTGGATTGGTAATGCGCTGAGGAATAAATGACCCTGGAATCGCTGCTAACCCTAAGAGCATGAGCAAAATAAGTGCAGTGCGCATGCTCGTGAGCTGGCGCCAGGCGTATCGTGCGAGAGCGATAAAACCTAACTCTGGTAGCTCTATTGAGTTGCTCATCAAATCACCGGTACAAAATCTGAAATCAGTGAACGAAGTTCGATCATCAAATCTGTCCATAACCCTGTCAGCTGGAGAATTCCGATCAGGATAAGGAAAACTCCACCAATTTTAGATACGAGATCGCCTTTTCGAAGGAGGAATTTTCTTAACTTCTGCGATTGATCAAGAAAAATTCCTGAGGCGATAAATGGAAGTCCTAAACCTATGCAGTAACCAAATGACAGAATTGCGCCACGAAATGCACTCGACTCTTGAAATGCAAGTGCCTGAACACTGGCAAGTGCGGGTCCTATACATGGAGTCCATCCGACGCCAAAGAGGAATCCGAGAAGCGGTGCGCCGATCAGTCCGCCTGTTGTTGATGCCCGAACTTTGACTGTTGGCATCATCGGAAATGCTCCAAGAAATATTGAACCCATTGCAATTGTCATTAAGCCAAGTATTCGAGTGATTAGCTCTTCATTTGTAGCAATCCGTGCACCTAGTTCTCCAAAGAGAACTCCATAAGAGATGAAGAGGGCACTAAAACCCAGAACAAAGAGAATAGATCCTAAAAGAATCTTTCCCTTCGCTTGTGAAAATCCTGCAGCAAAAGATAGATAGCCAGGGACTAAAGGAAGAACGCATGGAGAGATGAAGGAAATAAGCCCTGCCAAGATGGCGATTGGAAATGCGGTCAATATAAAACCGTCGAGAATGTGTTGAACTACGAAATCGCTCATTCTGCGCTCACGGTTTCAATAATGTGGCTTAACGCTGCAACGGTTACAACTCCTGAGATTCGAGCTGCAACTTTCCCGTTTCGATCAATTACCACAGTGGTAGGAATTGCATTTGCCGGAAGTGACTTACTAAAACCAACTAGAAGTGAATCATCAATGAGCGTTGGATAAGGGGTTTGGCGCTTCCTCACAAATGCTTCAGCATTCACTGGATTGTCACGCGTAAGAATTCCAATGAATTGGACTTCTGAATACTTCTTGGAGAGAGCTGAGAGAGTGGGCTCTTCTGCCCGACAAGGTGAACACCACGATGCCCACACATTGACCACGGTGACCTTCCCCTTTTCTGCCGAGAGGTTCTCGCCGGTAAGTGTCATGCCGGAAAGATGCGGGGCTTGAATTCGGTTTTCTCTTTGAATTGTTGTAACAGTTCCGCTTCCCGCGATAAAACTTTCCTCTGGTTGAGAAGAACCGTTACTGCCGCAACTGCTGAGTAAAAGGGCAGTTGAAATTGCAATCAATAACTTCTTCATCTTATTTTTGCGGAAGTAAGTGCTTTGCTGGTTCGGCATACGAGGTTCCAGAAATCATGCCCTCATCATCAAAATGAACACTCGTGACTGAGGCAAGTGTGCACTCGCGTTTACGTGGGTCATGCATCAAGCGACGACCCTCGATTGCACTTCGAAGAATCCAGATAGGCAATTGATGCGAAACAACAATGGCGTCTCTTCCCTTTGCCGCTTTATGTGCATCAAAAATTGCAGCCAACATTCGAGAGATTTGCTCTTCATATGGTTCACCCCATGATGGTTTCCATGGGTTGTAGAGATGTCGCCATGAAGATGGGTGCTTAAGAACACCGCTTCCTAACTCAAATGATTTACCTTCAAAAATATTTGCCGCTTCGATGAGTCGATCATCGGTCTTGATATCAATTGAATGTGCTCGCGAAATAGGGGCTGCTGTTTCTTGCGCTCGTTGGAGGGGAGATACATGCAGTGCACCAAGATCGATTCCCTTTGACCAATCGCCAATAACTTCTGCCATCTTCTGTCCGCGTTCAGAAAGTCTCCAACCAGGCTGGCGGCCGTAGAGAATTTTGTTGGGGTTCTCAACTTCTCCGTGGCGAATCACATGCACAGTGGAACTCATGGAGTAAGCATAAAGCGTCAGAAATAGACTCATATAGCTAACGCGGTGACTTGGTCGCTAAGGTAGTGACATGGCACTCACCTCTTCGCGAGCTGCCTTTTTCGATGTAGATAACACCCTTGTCAGAGGGTCCACTCTCTACTTCCTCGGAAAAGGCATGTATCAACGTGGATTTTTCACCAAGGCAGATATCTCTCGCTTTGTGGTTGCCAATATCCGTTTTCGAATGACAGGCACTGAAAAGCAAGATGTTATTGAAAAATTTCAAAATGCGGCAACCGACTTTATTGGGGGTCATGCTGTAGACGAGATTAAAAAAATCGGTGAGGAAATTTATGATGAATACGTATCTCCAAAACTATGGAACGGTACCTGCGAAATCGCTCGAGCTCATTTAGATAAAGGCGAAGAAGTGTGGCTTGTTACTGCAGCGCCTCAAGATATGGCAAATATCATTTCTCAACGACTTGGGTTCACTGGTGCACTTGGCAGTAAAGCCCACATTGAGAACGGAATTTATACCGGTACTCTCGATGGAAAACTTTTACACGGAGTTGAAAAGGCAATTGCAATTCAAGATCTTGCACAACAACGTGGTTTTAATCTCCAGGATTGTGCGGCTTATTCAGATAGCCACAATGACATTCCCTTGCTCCAAGCAGTTGGTCATCCATCCGCAATCAATCCTGATGCAGTGTTAAGAATTCGCGCACTTGCTGAAGGTTGGCCAATACAAGATTTCCGTAGAGCTAGGTTTCTCAATCGACTGCTTGGCCCGACTGTAAGTCGACTCGCGGCAGCTGCAACCTGGCTCACTCCTCGCAAGCGCTAAAGCCAATCCCTTCAATGCACGATTAGCGCGCCGACCGCACCAACGGCTATCGTTGGCAGGTTATGGAAATTCGCTCTTACGCAGATTACTTACGTGGCCTCGACGATGCTGCGTTACTTTCCATATTTACTCACCGCCCAGATCTTGTCTCACCAGTTCCACCCGATATCGCTAGCCTCGCTGTTCGCGCTTCCTCTGCGCCGAGTCTTGCTCGTGCGATAGATGGGCTCAATAAATGGCAACTTCAAGTGCTCGAAATCTGTGCGATTCTGCCCGAGCCTTTCTCCGAAAAGGATGTTGCCGCGCTTTCAGATAAATCTGCACTCTTTGTGCTGCCAGGGTTAATCGAGCGTGGACTTCTCTATACCGATAAAGATGGCATTCGCACACCTACAACCTTGAAAGAAGTATTAGGAAATGAGATTGCAGGTCTTGGGCCTGCATCGATGTCAAAGTTAAAGGTGAAGAAAGTTGATGATGCTCCTGCGGCTTCTAAAAAAGTTCTTGATGCAATGGTGTGGGGACCTCCTCGAGGCTCTATCGCAGATATCAAGAAACCAAGTGCCGGAGTCAAATGGCTATTAGATGAAGGTTTCTTAATTCCATTTAATCAACAGACTGTTGTGCTTCCTCGTGAAGTAGCTATTTATTTACGTGGAAATAAAGTTCACCGAAATCTCGAACAAATTCAACCTTCAGTTGAAGGAGCTGCTCGAGATTCACGAAATGTGCAGTTAGCCGCGATTGCAAATATCACAACATTTCTACGGTGGACTGAAGAGGTACTTAATTTCTGGGCACAAGAACCAGCAACAGCTCTGCGATCAGGCGGCTTAGGTGTTCGCGATCTTAAAGATTTGGCGCTTCATTTAGGCGTTGATGAATCATGCGCCGCATTTGTTGCTGAAGTTTCATATCTCTCCGGTCTCTTAACTATTGAAGCAGATGACAAGATTCTGCCAACGCACCAATTTGATATTTGGCTGACTCAGAACGCATCTACCAAGTGGCAATTGCTTGCCTCTTCATGGCTGACAACATCACGAGTTTCAGGGTTGGCGGGTAAGGAGAGCAACAAGAACATTGCTCCTCTCGGTCCCGAACTCGATCGGTCATCTGCTGCATCTACTCGTCGACTCACTCTTAATCTTCTCCGCGAAAATATAGGTAAGGCAGTTGATATTGATTCGCTCTTTGCGGCAGCTCAGTGGTTGGCGCCTTCAAAACGATCAGGTGGCACGCAAAAGGATTACATCATCTGGGCGCTTCGCGAGGCTGAATGGTTAGGAATAACCGGCCAAGGAGCGCTTTCAACCTATGGCGCTGACTTTCTGCAAGGTGGAGATTGCCTTGCAATCGATAGCGACCTTCCAAAGTCTGTCGATCACATTCTCATTCAGAGCGATAACACAGCAATTGCACCTGGACCACTCGAACACGAAATCGCTCAAGAGTTGGCCCTCATTGCAGATGTTGAATCTCGGGGTGGTGCGACAGTATTTAGATTCTCTGAAAGTTCGATTCGCCGTGGTCTTGATCATGGTCGCACTGGAGATGAGATTTCAAAATTTTTAAAGAAGACTTCTAAGACTCCCATGCCACAACCGCTTGAATATCTCATCGCAGATGTTGCCAAGAAGCACGGAAAGTTGCGAGTTGGAAATACGGCTTCATTTATTCGTTGCGAAGATGCGGCACTCATCGCGCAAATTCTTGGAGATAAACGTCTTGAAATTCTAAATCTGCGGAAAATTGCACCAGAAGTCTTAATTTGTGGTCACGATGCTGCTGAAGCAATCAACATTCTTAGAAGTTGTGGGTATCTACCTGCGGCAGAAGATTCACGTGGCTTACTGCTTAGTGGTCCACGCATTCAGCGCGCACAAAATAAGGCTCGTCCCCCCCGGATAATCGGCGAAGTCGAACGTCCCGACGAACAACAGATTGAAGCAGCTCTTCGGGCACTACGTACCGGTGAAAAATCAAGTCGTAAACAGAGCACCATGCGCAATATTGCGACCGAGGCGCTTGGATCATTACCGCGCACTACCGCTAACGAAACTCTCGAACTACTGAGTGAATATCTCACTCATCAACCAAACGCTTCGCTCTCGATTGGATATGCAGATAACAATGGATTGGTCTCGCATCGCATCATCGATCCACTCAAATTATCTGCCGGCTCACTCATCGCGCGAGATCATGCCACTGGTGAAGTACAGACCTTCAGAATTGCTCGAATAACAGGAGTGGCAGCCTTATGACGAGCGAGAAAGCACCCCAATACGGCAGACTTGAGCCTATGTTGGCCGCCCTCGAAGCACTCGTTAGGTGCGAATCTCCTACCGAAGATCTCGATGCGTGTCGCTCTGTTGTTCAACTTGCCAGTGATATAGCAACTCGCGTTCTTGGAGTTCCGGCACAAATTAAAGAGATCGAAGGTCGTCCTGTCTTCTGGTGGGGATCTGAAACTCCAAAAGTTCTAGTGCTCGCACACCTCGACACAGTGTGGCCACATGGGTCATATCAACCTCTGTGGGAAATAAATGGAGATGTCCTTCGCGGCCCAGGAACATTCGATATGAAGGCAGGATTTATCCAAGCGCTCTACGCTTTAAAGAATATCGATGGTCCAGTGTCACTCATCGCGACAACTGATGAAGAAACCGGAAGCCATGCATCGAAGGCGCTCATCAAAGAACTTTCTTCAAAGGCAGATGCAGTCTTAGTACTCGAAGCATCGCTCGATGGGAAAGTAAAGACAGGTCGCAAGGGAACTGCCATGTACCAAATCAAGGTACATGGTTTGGCCGCACATGCAGGTCTCGAACCTGAAAAAGGAGTCAATGCAACAACTGAAATTGCACATGCAATTTTGGCGCTGAGCGCTCTCGAAAATTCTGAGCACGGAACAACTGTCGTTCCAACTCTCCTGCACTCTGGAAATACAACTAATACAGTTCCAGATTTGGCAATCCTTGATATCGATGCGCGATCATTCTCGCAATCAGAACTCGAACGTATTGATGCTGCGATTAAGAACTTTGCCGCGGTTAATCCAAAAGCTCGACTTGAAATTTCTGGTGGACTCAACCGTCCTCCTCTTCAGCCATCATCAACAGAATCTCTCTATCAACGCGCGGAAAAGGTGGCGGCCTCACTTGGTATGCGCCCTCTCGGCTCTGCACAAGTAGGTGGGGCAAGCGATGGAAACTTTGCTGCTGCAGCAGGTGCACAAGTACTTGATGGCCTCGGAGCAGTTGGTGGTGGCGCACATGCACCTAATGAATGGGTAAGCATCTCTTCTATGCAAGAAAGAAGCGATTTTCTCCACGCATTTATCAAGGATTTACTCTCATGACCGATGGACCTCTGATTGTTCAGAGCGATAAAACGCTGCTCCTTGATGTAGATCATCCGCTATCGACTGAATGTCGCAGAGCAATTGCGCCTTTCGCAGAGCTAGAACGTTCACCAGAGCACATCCACACATACCGACTCACAAATCTCGGTCTATGGAATGCACGTGCTGCTGGTCATGATGCTGAATTGGTCATTGACACTCTCATCAAATATTCCCGCTATGCAGTTCCACATTCACTTTTAGTCGATGTTGCAGAGACTATGTCTCGCTATGGCCGACTTCGCCTCGAGGCAGATCCAGTTCATGGATTGATTCTTGTGACAACCGATACTTCTGTTCTTGAAGAAGTTATCCGGGCTAAGAAGATTGCTCCGCTTCTTGGTGTACGCATTGATAAAGAGACGATTGCAGTACACCCAAGTCAACGTGGTCAAATAAAACAATCTCTATTACGTCTCGGTTGGCCGGCAGAAGATTTTGCAGGTTATGTCGACGGTCAAGCTCATGAAATTTCATTGAAAGAAGATGGTTGGAAAATCCGCCAATATCAAGAACACGCAGCCGAGGGTTTCTGGCACGGTGGTTCAGGTGTTGTTGTGCTTCCTTGCGGAGCTGGCAAAACAATTGTGGGCGCTGCAGCGATGGCACATGCCAAAGCAACAACGCTAATTCTCGTGACAAATACTGTTGCTGCTCGACAATGGCGTGACGAACTACTACGCCGTACTTCGCTTAATGAAGATGAAATTGGCGAATACTCAGGAGCTAAGAAAGAGATTCGCCCTGTCACTATTGCGACATACCAAGTGATGACAAAGAAGAAGAATGGTGTCTATGCCCATCTTGATCTCTTTGATACTCATGACTGGGGATTAATCATTTACGACGAAGTCCACCTTCTTCCCGCACCAATCTTTCGCTTTACAGCAGATATTCAATCTCGCCGTCGCTTGGGACTCACTGCAACGCTCGTTCGTGAGGATGGAATGGAGGGCGAAGTCTTCTCGCTCATCGGGCCCAAGCGGTTCGATGTTCCTTGGAAAGAGATTGAGGCTCAGGGCTATATCGCCCCTGCAGAATGTATTGAGGTCCGAGTTAACTTAACTGAGACTGAGCGACTTTCTTATGCAACCGCTGAACCCGAAGAACGCTATCGATTCTGTGCAACCACACGCACTAAGCGCAATGTTGTCGAAGAGCTCGTTGCACATCACGCGAATGAACAAGTATTAGTAATTGGACAATACATCGATCAGCTAGACGATCTCTCTGAAACTCTTGGAGTTCCTCTCATTAAGGGTGATACTCCTCAGAAAGAACGTGAGAGGCTCTTTGCATCTTTCCGTAGTGGTGAAATTACTTGCCTTGTAGTGTCAAAGGTTGCCAACTTCTCTGTCGATCTCCCTGAAGCAACGATTGCAATTCAAGTTTCAGGTGCCTTTGGCTCACGCCAAGAAGAAGCACAACGTCTCGGTCGAATTTTGCGCCCTAAAGCTGATGGTCGAGGAGCGAAGTTCTACTCAGTTGTATCTCGCGACACAATCGATCAAGATTTCGCTCAGAATCGTCAACGTTTCTTAGCTGAACAGGGTTACGCCTACAGAATTATTGATGCCGACGATGTTTTTCAAGGGAAGATCTGAAACGTTCTGGATCGACCCGATAAAAATCGTGGTGCTCACCATTGATATGAATTACCGGCACTTCATTGCCATATAGCTTCTCGAGTTCGGCGACGCCATCGATGTAGATAATTTCAATTTCAAATGCAAGTTCTTTGCGCAAACTCTCGAGAGTATTCACAGCACTTTCACATAAGTGACAGCCGTGACGGGAGTAGACGGTAACCATGACGCCATTCTCGCATCCTGATAGCGTTAGCGGCTATGAGA
>JBDKLT010000066.1:0-6597 GCA_039795495.1 Actinomycetota bacterium
TATGAGACGGGTTTAACTACGTATGCTTAACGAGGCGTTACTGTGCCTTACCAAGAATGCGGTTTACCTTGGTGCCGCAAACTGGGCAGATGCCCTGTGCCATGCGACGACCAGAGTCAGAGATCTTTACAGTTCCCTCGAAATCACGCTTCTCTTTGCACTTAACGCAGTAAGCGTCACCCTTGTATGTCTCTACTTCTGCCATTTTTGCCTCCGTTCGACACATGTGCTTGGCGCTCATGCGTACTGGCTGAAACCATACTCCCGCTCACGCTCAAATCGCCGATTCCACGCGGGGAATCTGGGGATGGATTTAGGTGGGTGGAAGCAGGGAACGCTCAGCCGCCTCGTAGCCGTCGAGATAGGCGCTGGCCAGCTCTGAATCTTCAAATCGGGCGAGGATTTCGGTGAATTCAGCCCCATGGTCGAAGTGCTGCAGGTGGATCGCCTCATGGAAGAGGACGTAATCGAGGGCGTAGGCGGGAGCCAATTTCAAGCGATCTGAGATACGGATAGTCCGATCGACGCTGGTACATGAACCCCAGCGCTCGCGCATGGAGCGCCAGGTGACAGAGATAGGGCGCTCAACGATTTCCGGAGCTAATTCGCTGAGCAGTTGGTCGATTCGCTCGAGGAGATCGGCTTCTCCAGGGGTTCTATCGGCCTCCTGGCTGCGAATTTTGGCGATCATCTCGGGAACGATCGCTCTCTCATCGGCCTTGGTCAGGCGAGCAGGTATCGAGATAACTATTCGGCCACCTTGGCGATAGGCAGAGATACTCTTCTTACGTCGCGTTGAACGGATGACAAGAATTTCGCCCTCATCCACTCCAGGCAGAGTCACTTCTTCAAATTCGCCTGAAAAGTCTCCAGTTGTTATTGAGGATGGCACTGTCACAATCTAATCGCGAGCCCCATCAATTCTTCATCATAGAAAGTTTTTGACAGAAAAATTTTTATGTGTCTTCGCCATTTTCATTTGATTATGGGGAAATTTCGCCGTACTTTGCGCTTACGAAGTCCTCGGATAACTGTTTGATATCAGCAAGGGGAAGGCTGATATCAAAATGTGCGCCCGGGGACTTCGCTTTTTATAGCCCCAGACCGCTGAGGTCATCTGGAATCTGAGTTGATTGAAGAAAAGCTTCCGGCGCTAGCAACTCTTCAGCGCTAGGAAGAATTCCACTCCAAATATTGTCGCGAGTAGCAATGTCCTTACTTGTTCGCACCTGTTGCCAGAAAGCGCTCGCTTCACGAACTAATTTTGGAGAAACATCGAGACCCAAAAGTGATTTGAAGAGTTGTTTTGAAGGTGCGTTAGTTGCACGATGACGACGATTCATTTCGCGCAACTGTGTCAATGCTGGAAGTCGATCACCTGCTGCAAGTGAAGAGACTTCATCTGCCCAACCATCAACGAGAGCAAGTGCAGTTTCAAGTTTTGAGAGCGCTGCACGTTGTGCTGGAGTCTCTTCAGGAGTAAAAATTCCATTGTTGAGTGCAATGGTAAATGAATTTTCACCTGACTCAGGGCCGAGTTGAGAAGGATCAAAGTTCTGCATCGCTTCTTCTGCTTGTCGTTGAATCTCTGACATATCGATATGAATTCCGCGCCCATACTCAACGATTGCACTTCGAATATATTGAACTAGCCATGGATTTGATTCGAAGAGACGAGCAATTGCTGCCTCACGAAGTGCGTAGAAAAGATAGATTTCAGTCTTCGGAATCTCTAAATCTGCAGACAATTTCTCAATATTTTCAGGAATCAAGATAGGGCGAGCTGGATCGAGGAGTGGAAGGCCAACATCGTGCGCACCCACTGCTGTCGTTGAAATCGCACCAATTGCTTGGCCCAATTGGGTCGCAATCATTGAACCAATAAAAGTACGTAATAGCCCCGCGATAACTCCCATCTGACCAGCAAGAGGATTGGTCTCACCTGGTGCATCATGTGCTTGTTGTGCAGCTGCATCATCGAGCAATGATGAGATAGCAGATGAAAGTCCAACTGCAAGGGGTTCCATTGTTGCTTGCCAGCCTTGGAGAGTCTCTTCAACCCAATCCAATCTGCTCACGGCAAGTTGCGAAGTGGAAACTGCCGTTGATGGGAAGACAGTTGCTTCATTGAGCCATAACTCTGCGATTTCAAAAGCGCTATTTACTACCGTGAGATCTTTAGTTCCAATTGGTTGAGAGCCGTTGCTCTGAACATTTTTCTTTGCAGTATCTCGAACTATATTTTTGGGAAGAGCTTCGTTATTACCTTGAGAAAATGCGGTGAAGGGATTGATAAATCCTGCCGGGTTAATTCCAAGTTGTTCAAATTGTTTCTGAATCTGCTCTTGCATCTGGCGCATCATCGCGCCGAAATCTTGTTGCCCTGAATCTTCGGGCTTATCTTCTTCATTGTCATCAGGGGTAAATCCAAAAGGCGACATGTTCTACTCCCTAGATGCGACGGGCCGATTCCATGACGGAAACAGCATGTGTGATTCTATCTAGTCAGTGCAACCACCCGAGTAGGCACTTTCTTCCCAGAAGCACTAAGATTTTTATATGTTCACCGCCGTTTCTGATATCCAACTTCTCGCTGGTTCAAGCGCCTTTGCTGCGCTTATTTGGTGGGTAGTGCCTGTCACAGGGCTCATTGGTGGAATTGGGTATGTCATCTGGGTCTCTAAATACAAGGCAAAATTTGAATCTGAAACCTCGCGGTCGGTAAACCAATTTCAGAAGTTCCAAGAGTCATTTCGAGAGCCATCGATTCGCGACCAAGAACCCAACTCGAATCAAACTTTGTAGATAACCCACTACACGTCCCATGGCACTTCGCTTCTCGCATACGCCTCGACTCCTCAAACTTTTCTTTGCGCTCCTCATCCTCGTTCCATTATTTACTCCGGTAAATTTCCTCATCATTCAACCCGGTGAAGGCACGGCGCTCTTTCCAAAAGTCCTCAAGGTTAAAGATTCGTCGATACCAACCTATGCACCTAATGGTCAGGTCTATCTCCTATCAATCTGGGTCTCAACTCCTGATGCGAAAATTCTGGGAGCTGAGGCGCTCGGATGTTGGGCTCGTGCAGATTGCGTTCTCTTTCCTCGCTCAGTTCTCTATGAAAGAGATACAACTGCAGAGAAAGAAGAGAAGAAAGCGAAATCTGAGATGAAAGCGTCTCAGAGCGCAGCCATGACAGCTGCGAAACGTTATATTTCAAAGAATTACCCGGCCGTTGAAACTTCAAACCTCTCTGATCGCTCTCTTAAAGTTTCACTCTCCAATGTAGGAGGACCAAGTGGTGGACTCGTCTTCACCATTGGATTGATTGATCTCTTAACGCCTGTAGATATTTTGCAAGGAAGAAAGATTGCAGGATCAGGGACTATTTCTGGAGATGGAAAAGTTGGCCCGATTGGTGGGATCTCAGAGAAGATCATCGCTGCCAAAAAAGCAGGTGCAACTCTGCTCTTTGCATCGCGGGAAAACTGTGACGAGCTTCCACGTACAGTTAACGGCATCACAGTTGTAGCCATCTCTACGCTCGATGAAGCCCTTTCCTATTTAGAGAGGCCCTCTACTTCAGATTCTCGTGGAATCTCTGGTTGCACTAACCTTGGCGCATGAATAGAAATCGCAGCCCACTTGTAATTACTGCAGCAATATTGGTCGCACTAGGCGCCCTGTTGGTCTTCTTTAGCGGTTACTACGTCGACTGGCTCTGGTTTAAATCAGTTGAGTTCTCTTCTGTATGGACAAAGGTTCTGACAACAAAGATTCAGCTATTCCTCATTGTTGGTCTGCTTACCTCTTTGATTATCTCGCTCAATATCTATATCGCATATAAACGTCGCCCGCTCTACGTTCCTTTGAGTATCGAAGTCAGCGGTCTTGAGAGATTGCGCGCACAGGTCGAACCAGTTCTTCGCTGGGTCTTTATCGCAATTGCAGCAGCGGTACTTTATTTTGCTGGTTCTTCAGGAATGGTTTTCTGGCGCGAATGGATGCTCTTCAATAACGCCACAGAGTTCGGTGTCAAAGATCCTCAATTTGGTCTGGATATTTCATTCTTCGTCTTTAAATTACCGATGTGGCAAGCAATTATTGGCTGGGCCATCTCTACATTGATACTTGCAACTCTCGCAGCAGCATTTATCCACTACATGTATGGCGGAATTCGTACCGCAGTGCAGACAGACCGCACAACGGTTGCAGCGCGTGTACAGATCTCTGTACTTCTTGGGCTCATTGTTCTCCTCAAAGCAGTTGCTTACTGGTTCGACCGTTACTCACTTGCTCTTAAAGAGAACAAATTGATTACCGGTCTTACCTATACAGATGTCAATGCAACTCTTCCAGCAAAAGCGATTCTTTCTGCCATCGCGGTTGTATGTGCACTCCTCTTCTTTGCAAATATTGTTCGCAAGTCATGGCTTCTGCCTGCTGCAGGAACCGCGCTACTTGTGGTTTCTTCTGTATTAATTGCAGGTCTCTATCCAGGTGCCATTCAGCAATTCCAAGTGAAGCCATCTGAATCTTCAAAAGAGGCGCCATATATTCAGCGAAATATCGATGCAACTCGTGCTGCCTACGATATTAATAACGTAGTAATGCAGGATTACAACGCAACTATTTCAACGAGCGCAGGGCAGCTGGCAAAGGATGCCGCCACAATTGCCAATATTCGTTTGATGGATCCCAACGTTCTCTCAGCGACATTCCGTCAGCTCCAGCAGATCAAGCCTTATTACACATTCCCCGAATCTCTCGACATTGATCGCTATACAGTCAACGGTGTTTCACGCGATGCAGTTGTAGCTATCCGCGAACTCAATATCGATGGCAACCCGAGCCGAAATTGGATCAACGATCACCTTGTCTACACCCATGGATTTGGTTTTGTAGCTGCTTACGGAAATACAGTTGATGCAGATGGAAAACCTAACTTCCTGGTTGGTGATCTTCCACCTACAAAGGGGCTTGGCGCATTCGAACCTCGTGTCTACTTTGGTGAGAATGTTCCCGACTACTCCATCATCGGCGGCAAGAAGAGCAACTCACCAGTCGAATTCGACTATCCAGATGACACTTCGGCTAACGGACAGAAGAATTACACCTACACAGGTAAAGGTGGAGTGCCTGTAGGTAGCACTCTCAATAAGTTGATCTTCGCAATTAAGTATGGCGAGCAGCGAATCCTGCTCTCTAATCTCATCAACTCTGATTCCAAGATTCTCTACAACCGCGCGCCACGCGATCGCGTTGCAAAGGTTGCTCCATGGTTGACTCTTGATGGCGATCCGTATCCAGCAATCGTCAACGGAAAAATCACATGGATTATCGATGGATATACAACAAGTGCTGGATATCCTTATTCAAAGTCGACATCACTTGCGACTGCGACAAATGATGCACTTACTGCAAACTCTGCATCTGTTACCGCCCAATCCAATAAGGCAGTCAATTACATCCGCAACTCAGTGAAGGCTACTGTCGATGCGTATGACGGCACAGTCACTCTGTATCAGTGGGATACTAAGGATCCTGTCCTTAAGACTTGGATGAAGGCATTCCCAAATACAGTAAAGCCAAAGAGCGCTATATCTGAAGGGCTTTTGAACCACATTCGATATCCCGAAGATATGTTTAGAGTTCAGCGCGATATTTTGAGCTCGTATCACGTCAAGAGCGCAGCAGCTTTCTATGGAGGACAAGATTTCTGGCGTGTGCCACGCGATCCATCAACATTTGGATCTAATGCAACTGCGCAGCCTCCTTATTACATGACTTTGCAGATGCCAGGTGCCGATACACCATCATTCTCATTGACTACTCCATTTGTTCCTCGAGGTGGCCGTGAAAACCTTTCAGCATTTGCATCAGTGAACTCTGCTGCAGGTCCTGATTACGGAAAGATTACTGTCTTACAACTTCCTCGAAGCACAAATATTGCAGGTCCATCTCAAGTTGCTTCAAACTTTGAGGCGAAACCAGAAGTTGCAAATGCACTGTCATTGCTTCGCCAAGGTGGATCAGATGTTGTTCTTGGCAACTTGCTAACACTTCCGGTTGGCAATGGACTTCTCTATGTCCAACCTGTCTATGTTCGTGCAACTGGAAATGCTTCTGCATATCCATTGCTTCAGAAAGTTCTCGTTTCATTCGGCGATGTCATCGGATTTGATAGTTCGCTCAAGGGTGCACTTGATCAAGTATTTGGTGGCAACTCAGGAACAACTGCAACTACGGGAACACCTACATCGACAAGTGGTTCTGCAGATCTTGCGAGTGCGCTACAAAGTGCAAAGCAGGCAATTGCAGATGGACAAGCAGCGCTTGCTAAGGGAGATTTTGCAGCATATGGACGTGCACAAGATCGACTTAAATCTGCAATTGCGGCAGCAATTGCAGCGCAATCACGTAAGTAATCTCTATCGATTTGGAGTAAGGACGTCTCTCGTCCTACAATTGCACTTCCGACGCGGGGTGGAGCAGCTCGGTAGCTCGCTGGGCTCATAACCCAGAGGTCGTAGGTTCAAATCCTGCCCCCGCTACCAAAGCAAAAAGGCGCTGATTTCAGCGCCTTTTTCATTTCC
>JBDKLT010000067.1:0-13039 GCA_039795495.1 Actinomycetota bacterium
TATCTAAATGTTGCTGAGTGATGCGATTGGATCGCTGATTGTGTAGTCATTGTAAAGCTGTACGGCAAATGTTTCTGATTTAGAAACTGTTTGAGAAGTACTCTCCTTTGAGTCTTGCGAATGAACGCGGTTAATTATCTCCGAAGGTAAAAAAGTTTGCAACTAATAGTGATTTTCTCGCGTGGTTTACGCATAAAGAGTTGATAACCTTTGAGCCTTATGGAAAAACCAACAATTATTCTTGCAACTAGCAATGGTGTGGGAATGGGACACCTTGCACGTGCAAGCGCAATTGCCTTGGCTCTTAATGAATATGCAAACCCAATAATTGTTTCTATGGCCGGTGGTATTGCCGAAATTCCTGAATTTATGGGAATACGTTGCGAATATATTCCTGGCCGCGATCGCATGTGGATGTCTCGGGAAAAGTGGGATGAATATCTTCGTGATCGTTTACTAGCACTTGTTGATGAAACTGGCGCTCGCGTCATGACATTTGATGGAGTGGTTCCTTATCCAGGTGTTATCGCTGCAAAAGTTTCACATCCAAATCTTGCACTCGTTTGGGTACGTCGCGGTTTATGGCAAAAGAAACCACAGAGATTTGTCTTAGGTTTGCAATCGAAGATGATGGATTACATTGTCGAACCTGGCGATTACGCACGTGCCTACGATTTTGGCCCAACTGCAGAACGGAAAGATGCACGGTTATCTGCATCGGTCTCGCTTTTTCAGAAAGATACTGCGCTCTCTCGCGACGAAGCACGCAAAGTACTTGGCCTAGACCTTGATCGTCCCGCAGTTCTGGTTCAGCTCGGAACAGGCGATAGCGATGTCAACGAGAAGATGACTGCAGCTCTTTCAGGGTTGCTTGGCTGGAAAGATCTCCAAGTAATTCTCACCAAGCAACCTCTCGATAAGAATGGCAATTCACTAGCTCCCGAAGGTCTCGATCTTCGAGTGGTGCGACATTTCCCTCTCGCACGAGTACTGCATGCCTTCGATGCAAGCGTCTGCGCAACTGGTTACAACGGAGTGCACGAACTTCTTCCGGCACAAGTTCCAACGGTCTTTGTTTCCAATATTCGCGGAACTGATGATCAAGAGGCGCGTGCACAGTGGTGCCACGACATGGGATTTGCACTGCGTGCTAATCAAGCAGATCTACGCGATATCACTGCAACAGTAAAGAAACTTCAAGATCCCGAAACACGTGCACGACTCAATAAGAAATGTGGCGAACTACCCGATCCAACCGGTGGAGCTGAGATAGCGAAGATTCTCTACGAATTAGCTGTCCGCGAAGAGCCAATTCGCCCATCATGGTTGCGTTATAACCAATTGCGCATTCAAGAGCACATCAATCGTGGAATGCGCCATGTCGCATATATGGGGCTAAGACGCCTTGCACTTGTCTATCGATTTATTAATCCACATATCGTGGTTCAAGTAACTCGACAAGAACCACCTGTATGGGGATCGCAGAACACTGCAAAAGAGTTGCACCCGCTTATCAAGGGAGAACAACGTTTCGAACACTTGATTGCTGGTGCATCTGATTCTTATATACAGCGTCGCAAGGAGATTGCTGAAGCTGCATATGGTGAAAAAGTAGAGATCATCAATACTAAAAAGATTTAGAAATGCGGTTTTGTTGTTCACCCACTAGGGTTAACAACATGAAAGCAGAGACTTCAGTCCCCGTTCAAGAAATTATCGCCAACCGTCGTAGCCCACGTTCATTCAACGAGAGCTCAATTCTCAAAGATGAAGATTTGGTTGCAATCCTCGAAGCGGCACGTTGGGCGCCATCAGCTTTTAATGGCCAACCTTGGCGTTTCTTTGTGGGCAAACGTGGAGACCAGACCTTCGAAGAGATTCTCTCTTCGCTCAGTCCAAATAATCAGAGTTGGGCCAAGAACGCTTCTGCCTTGATCTTGGTTGCCGGCAAGACCACAAAAGCTGATGGAACTCCATATGCCGATTACCCATATGACTGCGGTTTAGCGGTTGCACAACTTGTGATTGAAACCCACCACCGCGGGCTGATTGCTCATCAGATGACTGGCTTCGATAAATCTTTGGCAAAGCAAGCACTTTCAATGTCAGCTGAACTAGCACCTGTTGTTGCTATCGCAATAGGAACTCAAGATGTTCCGGAGAAACTTTCGGGGCCACTTCTTGAACGCGAAACTGCACAACGAGTTCGTCTCCCGCTTTCAGAGATAGTCGTTAAAGGACTTCCCGCTTAAAAACGAGAGCGGATCTCCCAGAGATCCTTAAATACAGGGTTAAAGAGTGTGCTCGCCAAGTAATCGACCCCGCTTGAACCGCCCGTACCCATCTTGTGGCCAATAGTGCGTTCGACCATCTTTACATGGCGATAGCGCCATTCTTGGATACCTTCATCAATATCTACTAGACGCTCTGAAATCATTGCGCTCTCAGGATCACTTTGATGAACCTTGAGCAAAACATCTTGAACTTCCGGATTAGATTGATAAGCAATCGATTTATCACGCCCAACTACTTCAGCTGGAAGTGTGTATCCGCGCTCTACCAGGTAATCCAAGAATGAATCCCAAATAGAATTCTTAGAAGTAATCGCTTTGATTTCAGATTGAATTTCAGGAGGAAGATGGCCAGCCATTCTGCTATCGCGACGACCAAGAATGGCCTCTACCTTTCTAAATTGAGCAGATTGGAATCCACTCGAAGAAGCTAAATAACCGCGGAAGGCATTGAACTGCAGCGGTGTCATCGTTTCTAAAATATCTACCTGAGCAACACAGACCTTCATAATCGTACGAATACGCCCCAAGATAGATAGTGCGTAGTGAGTATCTCCAGCTTCAAGTGCGCGTTGCGCTTGGGAAAATTCATGGATCAACTGTTTAAACCAGAGCTCATAAGTCTGATGGATGATGATGAAGAGCAACTCATCATGTTCAGGACCATCGGATAAAGGCTTCTGAAGTTTCAGTAGTTCATCGACTGCGAGATAAGAAGTATATGTGAGTGCGGAATCGTAGTTTTCGCTCATGTGACTCGTGAATCCGATCCCTCTATTTGTTCGTATTGACGGCTCTCTGTTAAATCTCGAATGCGCTGGAAACCATCCCAGACTTCAACATATGAAGTCGGTAGTGGTGCAATCGCTAAACGGATTGCATTGGGAGTGCGGTAATCAGGGATTACATTGGCGAATTTGCGGAGTGCAACGCAGATCTTTGCTGCATCTAGATGGCCGATAGAGATATGGCCACCGCGTTCTTGCGGATTTCGTGAAGTAAGAAGTGTGTAACCAAGTGGAGCTAACCATTCGTCATATAAATCGATCATCATCTGGGTACCGATTGCAGCCTTCGATGCGATGACATCGATACCTGCTTCAGCAATCATTTCGAAAGCAATCTGTACTCCACGAATTCCGATGATGGATGGGCTCGCTATCTGGAAACCACGAATTCCCCTAGCCTTTTCAAAGTGTGGCCCCATTCCGAATTGATCTTCATTTCCAAACCAGCCTTGAATAGGAACCTGAAGCTCATCTTGTACACGCTTATTTACATAGAGCCATGCAGGGGAACCAGGACCAGAGTTTCCATATTTATAGGTACAGCCAACTGCAAGGTCAACGCCATCGCGATCAAAGTGCATATCGATTGCGCCAGTTGCGTGGCTAGCATCCCAGACAACAAGCGCTCCATAAGAACGGGCTAGCGAAGTAATCGATTCGATATCTGAACGAGCGCCTGATCGGTATTGAATAACTTCAAAGGTTACAAGTGCAACATCTTCAGACATATATTTTTCAAGGAGCTCTGCAGTGATTAATTCATTTTCTGCGATTGATGGATCTTCATTATCGATAATGACAAGATTGAGGCCAAGTTGTTTGGCAATTCCATCCAAGATGTAACGGTCTGTCGGGAAGTTGGCTGCATCAGTGATGATTGTCTTTCGACCAGGTCGAGCATTGATAGCGGCAAGGCAGAGTTGATAGAAATTAACTGAAGTCGTATCGCAGACTAAAACTTGACCTGCTGCTGCACCTAGCGCTGCACGCCCCAAGAGATCTCCTGCAACTTGCGCCTCATCGATCCAGTGGCTCCAACCAGTGACAACCTCGTTGCCCCATTCTTGAGAAAGGAAGTCGCTGACTGCTTTTACAGTTGCATGGGGGAGTCGACCAAGAGAATTGCCATCGAGGTAGCAGAGATTTGGGTCGGTAATCACGAATTTGCTGCGATATGAACCCAATGGGTCATTCTTATCGAGTTCCAACGCATACGCGCGGTCAGTAACCTTCATTGTTCAAAGGTACGCTCTCCTACCGTGGCGCGCAATGTTGTAAATATCGAAGAGGTCTCTAAAGCCTTTGATATTCGCCCACTTCTGACCCGCGTATCGCTGGGAGTATCTGAAGGCGACCGTATCGGAATTGTTGGGCGCAATGGCTCGGGTAAATCAACTCTGATGAAAATTATTGCTGGTGTTGAAGAACCAGATTCGGGGCGAGTGACAAAGAGCAACGATTCTCAGATTGGAATCCTCTCTCAAATAGATAGTGCAGCACCCGATTCAACTGTTGGCGATGTTGTTTTAGGTAATCGCGAAAAGCATGAATGGGCAAGTGACCCCAAGATTCGCGAAATTTCTACAGGGTTATTTGGAAGTTTTGATGACCATATTTTTAATCGCACCTTCGCTTCGCTATCAGGTGGAGAAAAGCGCAGAGTTGGTTTAGCTAAATTACTGATTGATGATCTAGACCTCATCCTTCTCGATGAACCAACAAACCATCTCGATGTCGAAGGCGTAGCCTGGTTAGCTCAACATTTAAATGGAAGAAAAGATCTAGCCCTACTCGTTGTAACTCACGATCGATGGTTTCTCGATGCAGTCACTGACAGAACGTGGGAGGTAGTTCAAGGCAAAGTCGAAGAATATGACGGGGGATACTCTGCCTTTGTATTGGCAAAAGCAGAGCGTGCACGTCAAGCAAGTGCAATGGATGCCCGTCGCAATAATTTGATTCGAAAAGAACTTGCGTGGCTACGTCGCGGTGCTCCTGCTCGTACAAGTAAACCTAAGTTTCGCGTTGACGCTGCAAATGAATTGATTGCTGCCGAACCAGCGCCTCGCGATTCAACAGAACTCTTGAAATTCGCTCTCAACCGCTTAGGAAACACTGTCTTTGAATTGCATCATGTGCTGATAAAAGCTGGCGATAAAGAGCTCATCGATAACTTAACGTGGAATATTGGACCCGGTGATCGCATCGGCATTGTCGGCATTAATGGCGCAGGAAAGACAACTCTGATGCGAACTTTGGCTGGGCAGCTACAACCTGCAGCGGGAAAGTTAGTTACAGGAGTGACGGTCAAGATTGCCTTTCTTACTCAGCACCTTGATGAACTCGATCCCGAATGGCGCCTGCTTGAAGCAGTTGAGAAGGTTGCAACTCACGTCGAAATCGGAAAGGGCAAGACGCTCTCTGCTTCGCAGCTCTGCGAACGCCTTGGTTTTGATCGTGATGCGCAGTGGACTCCGGTTGGAGATTTATCTGGAGGCGAGAGGCGACGTTTACAACTCACACGTTTGCTTATGGATTCGCCAAATGTTCTCTTATTGGATGAACCAACAAATGATTTTGATATTGAAACTCTTACTGAACTTGAGGATCTGCTCGATAGCTATGGCGGCACTTTGATTGTGATTTCTCACGATCGATATTTCTTAGAACGAGTGTGCGATCGTTTCTGGGGTCTTTTGGGTGATAAGAGCCTTCGTGATCTACCTCGAGGCGTAGACCAATATCTCGAGTTACGTGCCTCATCGATTACTGCATCACAATCAAATTCTGGAAAGTCAAATAGCACTTCGTCCGCTGCTGAAGCACGTCAGTTGAAGAAAGATCTTGCGCGAGTTGAAAAACAAGTGGAAAAGGCGCGAGAAAAACTTACGCTCCTGAAATCTGAACAAGAGAGCGCTTCCTTTAATCCAGAGCGACTCATCGAGATTACTTCTGAAATTGAGAAAGTTGAAGAAGAGTTAAAAGCCCGAGAAGAAGAGTGGCTAGAACTCACTTTGGCACTGGAAAGTTAATAGAATTCGCAGATGTCGAATAAGACTCAGCGCCTCGATTTCTTAGCAGCGCTCAGCGCAGTGATGATCTCTTTTCAGGCGCGCGCAAATGGCGAACTTTCACATCGCATTGGAAATGGAATCGAAGCTGCGCTTGTCTCATTTGGCTCAGGGCTCATCGTTCTCATCATTGTTGCGATTTTTAGTAAGTCGATTAAAGAGGGTATTCGCAACATTCGTTCAGCTGTTGCGAAAAAAGAGTTAAAGACCTGGACTCTCTTTGCGGGCATGCTCGGTGGAAGCTTTGTTGCAGTTCAAACTCATATCGTTCCTTTGATTGGTGTTGCGATCTATTCAGTGGCATCAATCGCCGGCCAAACTGCAGCCTCATTGGCGGTTGATCGCATCGGTCTCACAGGAGGCGGAAAGAAGCACATCACTCCACGCCGTATCGCAGCTGCTCTATTTACCGTCTTTGCTGTATTTGTCTCGGTCTTCGATCGCCTCGATGCACGTGATGTATCGATTGTTGCAGTTCTATTGGGTTGTCTTGCTGGCGCCCTCGTTGGAGTGCAGCGATCTTTAAATGGAAAGATCAATGAACATTCGCATCAGAGCTATGCCACTTCCTTTCTTAACTTCATTATGGGAACAACATTTCTGGTTATTTTCTTGGCAGCAACATTGATTTTTGGCGATAGCGAAGTTGTTCCACTTCCTACAGGGCCATGGTGGATCTACACCGGTGGAGTTCTGGGTGTTATCTACATTGCAATGGCTTCAATGATTGTTCAGCATATTGGCGTACTCACATTTACGCTCTTTAGCGTGGGTGGCCAATTGGTTGGCTCACTTTTGATCGATATCTTTTCGCCAACGCAGGGCGTACAGATTTCTATCTATCTGGTGGTTGGAATCGCTATGACCTATTTAGGCGTTATCGTGGGCGGCGTAAATAATTCAGAATTCCGGAAACGATTGACGCACAAATAAAGAAGGTTGCGATTGCATACGACGAAGTCTTTACCCAAGGCAAAGTTGCTGCGTAATAACCAGCTAATGTAATTCCTGCGCCCCACAGAACTGCGCCAAGAGCATTCGCCGACAAGAACTTGTAGTAATTCATTTTAGAAGCACCAGCGATAGGCGGAACAAAGGTGCGAATCCATGGAAAGAATCGAGCTGCGACTACGGCCCACCAACCTGTGTGCTCATAAAATCTTTCGGAGTTAGCAATCATCCGCTGCATCCGTGGAGATTTTCTCTTTACTAGGTAAGGGCGACCAATGACCCGACCGATGACAAAGCCAATCTGATCACCAAAGAATGCAGCGGCGAGAATGACCATAATCAAGATTGCAATATTGATATCGCCCTTTGCTGCTGCAACGAGACCTGCGCTGAAGAGAATTGAATCTCCAGGTAGAAAGAAACCAAAAAGCAATCCGGTCTCGACAAAGACGATAGCGCCAACAAGGAGATAGAAGACAAATGGAGCAAGAGCGTTAAATTGAGCATCAAATGATGCAAGAAGTTCCATTACACCGACTTCTTTACTGCTGCAGCAACCATAGTTACTACATTTGAATCAAAGACGCTCGGGACGATAAAAGATGTATTGAGTTGCGAAGGGCTTACGCAGTCTGCAATTGCTTCTGCAGCAGCAACGAGCAACTTATCTGTGATTTTATGTGCCTGCGCATCGAGTAATCCGCGGAAAATTCCAGGAAAAGCTAGGACGTTATTGATTTGATTTGGGTGATCGCTTCGTCCAGTTGCAACTACAGCAGCATATTTACGTGCAATCGCTGGATCGATTTCAGGATCTGGATTCGCAAGCGCAAAGACAATCGATCCAGGGGCCATTGACGCAACATCAGCTTCATTTAAGACATTAGGAGCGCTGACACCGATAAAGATATCTGCACCTGACATTGCATCGTGAATTGAACCCTTGAAGTTCTCGGTATTGGAGTTATCAATAAACCATTGGCGCATCGAATCTTCAGATTGAGAATCTTTGCAGATGACTCCATCTTTATCGAAGGCGATAATTTTTTTGGCGCCACTAAGTACCAATAGTCTGGCAATTGCAGTTCCTGCAGCTCCTGCACCGCTCATGATGATCTTTACATTGGCAATATCTTTCTTTACCAACTTGAGCGCATTGCGAAGCGCGGCTAGAACAACGATTGCGGTTCCGTGTTGGTCATCATGGAAGACTGGAATATCTAAGAGTTCGCGTAGACGACGTTCTACTTCGAAACAACGAGGAGCGGAAATATCTTCAAGGTTGATTCCGCCATAAACAGGAGCAAGCAACTGAACAGTTCTGACGATTTCATCGACATCTTGAGTATCGAGGCAGACGGGCCACGCATCAACATTTGCAAAGCGCTTGAAGAGCGCAGCTTTACCTTCCATGACAGGAAGAGCAGCAGCTGGTCCGATATTTCCAAGTCCAAGTACTGCAGAACCATCGGTAACAACAGCAACGGTATTGCGCTTCATGGTGAGACGGCGGACATCGGATGGATCGTCGACGATCGCTTGAGAAATACGGGCAACACCGGGTGTGTAGGCGCGAGAAAGGTCGTCACGAGTCTTGAGTGGGACCTTTGATGTCACTTCGATTTTGCCACCGAGGTGGAGCAAGAAGGTGCGATCACTGACTTTACGTACTGTGAGCCCTTCATTTGCCGAAAGCGCTGAGTGAATTTCTTGTGCATGGCTTGCATCAACGGTGTCACAGGTTACGTCGACAACGACTCTTTCTAGAAGTGATTCGACAACGTCGAGCGCAGTAATGGTTGCGCCTGCATTTGTAATAGTCGCAGTTATGAGTGCAACAGGATGGAGTTCAGGAGATCCTTCAACGCGGATTGTGATTCCATACCCTGGAGAGGTCGATGCCATTTACACAACTCCGTATAAGCGATCGCCTGCATCGCCGAGACCCGGAACGATGTAACCCTTTTCATTGAGTTTCTCATCGAGTGACCCAGTTACGAGAGTGATAGGTACTCCAGAATTTTTGAATTCATCTTCTAGTACCTTGATACCTTCGGGTGCTGCGAGAAGACAGATTGCAGTAATTTCATTTGCACCTCGTTCGATGAGGTAATTAATTGCCATCACCAAAGTTCCGCCTGTAGCGAGCATGGGATCGAGAATGAAGCATTGGCGACCAGAAAGATCTTCAGGAAGTCGATTCGCGTAGGTAGTTGCTTGAAGAGTCTCTTCATTGCGAACCATTCCAAGGAAACCAACCTGAGCGGTTGGAAGCAGTTTGACCATGCCTTCGAGCATTCCAAGACCTGCACGAAGAATTGGAACGACAACTGGGCGAGGTTCTGCCATCTTTAAACCAGTTGTTTCAGTGACAGGAGTTTTAATGGTGACAGTTCTAGTGCGTACGTCACGGGTTGCTTCGTAAGCAAGGAGAGTAACGAGCTCTTCGACAAGGAGTCGGAATGTTGGTGAATCAGTTCTTTCATCACGTAAAACAGTGAGTTTGTGAGAGATCAGCGGGTGATTCGCAACGTGAACTTTCATGTCATCTACCTTACAGGGCTTTCATTCCACTTCAATGAGTGCCAATATGGGTTATGTGACAGACCAAACCCAAGACTTTGCCATTGAAGCGTGGCACGAAGATGGGCGCTGGACTATCGCATCGTTACCTGACCCCGATGACCTAATTCACATCATCGACCGTCTAAAGAAACAACAGACCAATGGTGGCGCCGTTTCCTTGATTGCTATCGACGATGAATTCTTTATTGCAATCCGAGTACTAGGTACTCATGTTAAATATTTTATTAGCGACGTTACTTGCGCAATTGACTATGAAGTAGCCGCTGAATTTTTGGAAATTGCAGATATCGATCAACCTGATGAAGATGACGAACCACTACCAGCAGGCGATCTAGATATCTTTGCCGACCTCGGTCTTCCAAGTATGGAACTCTCAACTCTCTGCGATGATGCTGATTTATATCCAGACGAACAGATTGATGCGATTGCCCAACGTCTAGGATTTGGCGACGACTTAACAGAGCTATTGGAGTCTTAAAATTTCACTCCCTACTTCTGAAGAGTTAATGCATGAAGCCCTTGGTATTGCGAAGTCTGCTTTTGCAACAGGCGATGTTCCAGTCGGTGCGCTCATCATTAATAGAGATGGTGTGATTATTGGAAAAGGTTCCAACGAACGCGAAGCTAATAACGATCCCACTGCGCATGCTGAAATTGTTGCTATTCGTAACGCTGCCGCGCGACTTCAAAATTCACGACTTGATGGATGCACTCTGGTTGTCACTCTTGAACCGTGTGCAATGTGCGCCGGGGCGATTGCACAATCAAGAATCTCTCACTTGGTATTCGGAGCCTGGGATGCAAAAGCAGGCGCCGTTGGATCGGTATGGGACGTTCTACGAGACCCACGTTCGATTTTTAAAGTCGAAGTTACTTCAGGTGTTCTTGAATCCGAATGTGCAGAGCTATTGAAAGAGTTCTTCTCAGACAAGTAGTTCGTACGAAGGATTAAGAATCATCAACTGACCTTCTTCTTCGCCAACCATGCCTTCGGCACGCATCTCCATACCAACTTCAAGGCCAGCGATTTCGCGGCGACCCAAGAAGTTAAGCGTGATTCCACCTGTTTCATCCCATACCTCTACTTGAAGCATTGGGGCAGATCCACGAGGAGCAGTAGAAATGGAGGTCACTCGGCCATGAACCTTTGAGCGTTTGCGCCACTCAATCTTTGAAATTGGGGTGACATCTTCGGCGTAGTGAGTTACTGGTGCAAAAACCTGTGGCACTTCCTTTGCAGGCTTTGTCTTCTCAGCCACTTCAACTACTGGCGCCACCTTTGCTTCACGCTTTGGTTCAAGTGTTTCGCGAGAGGTAATTCGATTAACGTCGAAGGGAACAATCGTTGCTACAACGCGTTCAAGTTGTGAAATTGGTGCTGCAATTTCTTCAGCAGTCTGATCGTGAAGCAAACGTCCCAAGAATCGAGAGTAAGAACGACGAGGTAGAAGAATTGTCAGTTCAACATCGGGCTTTTCGGTCTTACGAATTGCATAGTCGAGTGCCGAGTTTGCAATTCGACGATCAGGGCAGTCGATGAGATCGAGCTGCACATCTTCGAGAGCTTCTGACTCTGCCCATGCCTTTTGAATTTCTTCTGCACGACGATCATCGATAACAAAGTGAACTGCCTTGATTTTATGCGGCTTTAGACTGCGGGCGTAACGCACTGCGCCAACTGTTGCGATATCAACATTGTCGACGAAGATTGCAACATTATGGCGAGCCATAGAAGTTGCACGTTCTTCATGAGACTTAACAGAGAGTGCACTTTGTTCGCGTGTGTACTGACGACGAAGACGTAAGAAAGTTGCAACCAAAATTGGTGCAGTGACAAGCACTAACCATGCGCCCTCAGTAAATTTAACAACCGAGAAGATGATGACGATTGCGAAAGAAACGGAACCTGCAATCATGTTGATTGCGACCTTAACTTTCCAACCCGATGGCTTGGTACGAGTGAAGTACCGGGACATTCCAAATCCAGCCAAGGTAAATCCTGTAAAGACGCCGAGTGCATAGAAAGCAACGAGATGTTCGACAGAACCTGCGGTAATAAGAACGAGGAGGATTCCACCACCTGAAAGGAGGAGGATTCCGTTAGAGAATGCGAGACGGTGGCCGCGCTTGGTGAGCTGGCGAGGAAGGTATCCATCTGTTGCTACAAAGTTAACGAGCAGCGGAAATGCGCTGTAGGTGGTGTTTGCGCCAGCAAACAAGATAAGCATTGTTGCGAGCTGTACCAGGATGAACATCACCGAACCGAATGAACCACTACCGATAGCTGCCTTAGCAATCTGAGAGATAACAGTTGGCGTACCTGATTCATAAGGCATCGCGTGGATGTGGTGCGCGAAGTAAGAGACACCTAAGACTAAAGTTCCAAGCAAGGCGCTCATCACAACGAGAGTGCGCTTTGCATTGACATGTTCTGGAGTCTTGAAGAGCGCAACTCCGTCAGAGATCGCTTCGAGACCAGTGAGTGAAGAGCCACCATTTGCAAAGGCACGAAGCAGAATAAAGATTGCAGAGAAAGTCAGTAGACCTTGAGCTTCGCCGACATGAACTGCGCCAGGTAGATCGGTATCAAGAACAGGCAGCGTTCCATTTGCGAGGCGATAAAGGCCCATACCAAATACGATTGCCATACATCCCAAGAAGAAGTAGGTAGGCATTGCAAACGCTTTACCTGCTTCTTTCACACCTCGGAGATTTCCAAATGTTAAGAATGCAATCACACCGAGGATCATGTAGAGCTTTGCTGGTTCGAGTGATGGGAATGTCGAGATGATTGCTGCAACGCCAGCAGAAGATTGAATTGCAACTGTCACGATGTAATCGAGCATCAGAGCAACTGCTGCGATCTGCGCAACTACTGGGCCAAAGTTATCGCGCGAAACAATGTACGCGCCACCAGTTTTTGTATAGACATCAATGACATTTCGATAAGACAAGGTGATAAGTACCAGAATCGCAAGAACCACCGCGGTCATCGGCATCAAGATTGCAAATGCAGCAAGGCCAAAGGCAGGAAGTAAAGCAATCAAAATCTGTTCTGAACCATATGCAGATGAAGAGATGCAGTCAGAAGAGAGAATTCCAAGTGCATATCTCTTGCTCAAACGCTGATGAGATAGTGAGTGACGGTTGAGTGCCCCACCAAGAAAGAACCGCTTTACCTTGTATGAGAAAGGATCTTTGACTCTCGCATGATCCTGAAGTGCTACAGGTTGGGGTGCATCATCAGTCCAAGACTTAGCCACAACTACCTCTTTTATATCGATTAAGTATGCTTATCTTATGCGCACACAGTTATATATAGATGGTCAATGGGTCGATGGAAGCGGGACTT
>JBDKLT010000068.1:0-4446 GCA_039795495.1 Actinomycetota bacterium
CGGACGTAAGCCAGGAGTCGAAAATGTTAGCTAATTTCTTAATTGGGCTCCGTGAAGGACTGGAAGCAGCTCTTGTTGTGGGAATCCTCATCGCCTATCTCAAGAAGATCGGAGCGGCAGCACGGACTCGTGTTATCTGGTCAGGCGTGTTCACTGCTATTGCAGCAGCTGCAGCATTCGGAACTTTCTTTACAATCTCATCTTTTGAACTTGATGGCAATGCAGAACCTTTTGTATCGGGAACTCTCTCAGTCATTGCAGGTGGATTAATTACCTGGATGATCTTGTGGCTCGCTAAGAAAGCTCGCTTTTTAAAGCAGGAGCTGGAAGGCGCAATGGATCGCGCAATTGCAACTGGTACAGGATCGCTATTTGCACTTGCATTCTTCTCTGTAGGTCGCGAAGGCTTAGAGACCGCAATCTTTATTTGGAACGGTGCACTTGCCGCGAATGGTGCCAAGACAGTAGTTGCAGGAACATTCATTGGCCTTGCAGTTTCAGTAGTTATTGGATGGTTGCTCTACCGTGGCGCGCTTAAGGTCAATCTAGGTAAGTTCTTCCGTTATAGCGGAATTGCACTTGTATTCGTTGCCGGTGGAATGTTTAGCTATGCAATGAGTGAATTCCAAGAAATCAATTTAATTCCAGGTGAATCATCGAAGCTATTCGACATTTCGAACATCATTGATCCAGAAGGATTAATTGGTTCAATTTTGAAGGGTGCGCTTAATTTCACCCCAACTCCATCAGTGCTGCAATCACTTGTCTGGATTGCATATGTAATCCCAGTCGGGTACACATTCTTTAAGAAGCCTAAGAAGGTTGCAGCAGTCGCTTAACTTTCGATGGCGCTAGCGAATTGGCTTGCGTAAAGGTTGAAGTAAAAGCCCTTCATGGCCATAAGTTCTTCATGACGGCCTTGTTCAATAATCTTGCCTTTATCCATGACCAAGATTGTGTCTGCATCGCGAATAGTTGAAAGTCGATGTGCGATGACGAAGCTTGTGCGTCCCTTTCGCAGATTAGCCATCGCCTTCTGAACTAATATTTCTGTGCGTGTGTCTACTGAAGAAGTTGCTTCGTCGAGAATAAGTATTGCCGGGTCCGCCATGAATGCTCGAGCAATTGTGATGAGCTGACGTTCGCCATTGGAGACTGTTGAATTGTCATCGTTGAGCAATGAGTCGTACCCCTCTGGAAGTGAGCGAATTAAGTGGTCGATATTGGCAGCCATTGCCGCTTTAACAACCTTCTCATCCGATGGGTCAGGACTTCCAAAAGCGATGTTGTCACGCATTGATCCTGCGAAAAGCCAAGTATCTTGAAGAACCATTCCGAATTGACGACGAAGATCATCTCGAGTTAAATCTCGGATATCTACACCGTCTAACATTATGCGACCTCCATTTACTTCATAAAAGCGCATGATGAGATTAACGAGAGTTGTCTTTCCTGCTCCAGTTGGCCCTACGATCGCAACGGTTTCGCCCTGCTTTACAGTCAGATTTAAATTCTCAATAAGTGGCTGGTCGTTGGTATAGCTAAAAGTCACATTGTCGAAAATTACTTCACCTATAGCTCGGTTAATCGTGGCGGGTTGTGAGGTGTCAGGCTCTTCCTCTCGGGCATCGAGAAGTTCAAAGAGGCGTTCAGCCGACGCAACACCAGATTGGACTGTATTCATCAGTCCAGCAATTTGTGCCAGAGGCATACCGAATGATCGCGAATATTGAATAAATGCCTGAACATCGCCGAGAGACATCGACCCTGTTGCAACTCGGTAACCACCGAGCACTGCAATCCCAACGTAGATCAGATTAGAGATCAACGTTGTAGTGGGCATAATGATGCTCGACATAAATTGTGCTTTAAAGCTTGAATCGCGAAGATTTTCGTTGAGATCTGAGAAGTCCTTAATGGCCTGATTCCGTCGACCAAAAACCTTAACAAGCGATTGCCCGGTGTGCATCTCTTCTACGTGGCCGTTGAGCTTTCCGGTCCAATCCCATTGAGCGATAAATTCTCGCTGAGAACGTTTAGCAATACGTACTGAAGCGAAGATACTTAAAGGAATTGCAATCAGTGAAATTAATGCCAATTGCCAACTGATCCAAACCATCATGACCAAGACAGAGAGAACAGTCAACAGGGAATTGAGAATCTGTGAGAGACCTTGCTGAAGGGAATTAGAAATATTATCGATGTCATTGGTGACGCGGCTGAGTAAATCACCTCGGGATTGAGTGTCGAAATAACTGAGTGGCAAGCGTCCGATCTTCTCCTCTGCCAATCGACGCAATCGAAAGACAGACCTTTGAGTTACTCCAGCCATAAGGTAGGCCTGGATCCACATAATGAAAGCTGAAACGAGGTAGAGGGCTATAGCTAGGAGAAGAATCTTGCTCACTGCTGTGAAATCAATTCCCATGCCCGGCACGACCGAACTTTTCTCCAACATATCAGCTAAACGAACTTCACCTCGTGCTCGCATCGCGGCAACCGCTTGCTCCTTCGTGATGCCTGCTGGCATACGCAGGCCCAGGAAACCGTTAAAGATGTAGTTCGTCGCATGGCCAAGAATTTTTGGGCCAAATGAACTGATAATGACTGCAGTAGAAATCAGTGCAAGGACGAGAGTAAGAATCTTGCGCTCTGGACCGAGTTCACTGAGTAACCGTTTGAGCGAACCCTTGAAGTCCTTCGACTTTGCCGCAGGTCCACCCATCATTCCCGCCATTGGTCCGCCACGAGGTCCACCTCCACCCCCTGGGCGCATCGTGCTCATGATGCTTCCTCTGGGCTGAGTTGAGATAGGACAATCTCTCTATAAATATCGCAACTATTCATTAGCTCGTGATGTTTGCCAATTCCCACAAGTTTTCCTTCATCAAGTACGAGTATCTGATCTGCTTCAAGAATGGTGCTCACACGCTGTGCCACAACGATGAGCGAAGCGCCTACTGCGCTCTCTTCGAGTGCTTTCCGCAACTTTGCATCAGTGCTGAAGTCGAGTGCAGAGAAGCTATCGTCCAAAATATAGATTTTTGGCTGCTTTACTACAGCGCGAGCAATTGCTAAACGTTGACGCTGGCCACCTGAGAAGTTAGTACCTCCTTGTGCGACATTCGCCTGCAATTTCTCTGGCAAATCCAAGACGAAGTCTTTTGCTTGTGCAATCTGAAGTGCCCGCCACATCTCTTCCTCAGTCGCATCTGCTTTTCCATACCTCAGATTGTCGGCAATAGTTCCACCAAAGAGAAATGCTCGCTGGGGGACAAGGCCAATATCGTTCCAGACCGATTCAAGAGATTGTTCTGTGATGTTGACTCCATCAAGAACTACTTGACCCCCAGTAGTATCGATAAAACGTGGAATCAAATTTATGAGTGTTGATTTACCACTTCCGGTACTGCCCACAATTGCAGTAAATTGATGTGGTCGCGCTACAAAGGAAATCCCCGAGAGGACTGGATGTTCTGCGCCGGGATATCGAAATTCAACTCCTTTGAATTCAACCGTGCCAGTGCGCTTTGCTGGCACTACAGGGGAAGATGGATCAACAACTGAAGATTCAGTCATGAGCACTTCTTGAATTCGATCAGCGCTGGCAGCAGCACGAGGAATCATAAGCGACATCATTACTGCCATCATGACACTTGAAAGTATCTGCATAATGTAAGCAAGAAATGCTGTGAGATTGCCGATCTGCATATCACCGGAATTGACGAGTTTTCCTCCGAACCAGATAACGGCAACGCTCGTGAGGTTGAGTATGAGCATCAACACCGGAAACATCACGGCAAATGTGCGAGTAACACTGAGCGAGGTATTCATGAGATCTGTACTTGCTTCAGCGAATCTAGCTTCTTCGAAATTAGTTTTAACGAAGGCACGAATTACTCGCACACCGCTAATTTGCTCTCGCAAAACTAGATTTATTCGATCGATCTTTAACTGCATCACACGAAATAGTGGAACGATTCTGCGAAGTAAGAGAGAAATCAATAAACCCATGATGGGAATCGTCACAACTAAAAGCAGCGACAAATTTGCATCGGTGCGTATAGCCATAATTGACGCACCAATACCGGTGATTGGTGCACCAAGCATCATGGTCAAACCCATGAACAGGACCATTTGAACCTGCTGAACATCATTGGTATTTCTAGTAATCAACGAGGGCGCACCGAATTTACCAAGTTCGCGGGCTGAAAACTTTTCAACGGACTCAAAGACCGCTTTACGTAAATCTGCGCCAAAAGCCATCGATACCTTTGAGCTGTAGTACCCCAAAAGAATTGATGCGCCCATCACGAGCACTGAGACCGCAAGCATCAAAAGTCCAGTCTTCCAGATGTAAGCGATATCCCCTTTTGATACACCATTATTAATTAAATCGGCGTTGAGACTAGGAAGGTAGAGGCTCGCGATTGACTGAATCAATAG
>JBDKLT010000069.1:0-8224 GCA_039795495.1 Actinomycetota bacterium
AGTCCATGGCTACGCGCACGTCAAAACGGCGGTTATGGCCTAGATCGGGAAGTAATGCTGTACGACCACTTTCGTGTCCGTTCCACAGCAAGGAGCGTAACTATAGGGGTGGCTCCCAAACGGGTCAAATCGGGGTCCTAGCCACCACCCCGTACGGGGCCAATTAGTTAAAAATAGCGAAAAAGCCCACTTTTATGCGTAAAAAGTGGGCTTTTAGGAGTAAAAAATTACCTAGATTAATTCAACTGCAGCTAAGTCTCTCTTGCCTTTTCTCAAAACTGCATATTTTCCGCATAAAAAGTGCGATTTTTCGAGGCGGAAATCTTCTCCAGAAATCTTTTCATTATTGAGATATGCACCACCTTCTTTAACAATGCGGCGGGCTGCAGATTTTGAGTCCACTACGCCAGTAGCAGCTAGGAGATCGACCCACGTTGGAATCTCTTCACCTCTTTTAACTTGAGTGCGTGGAAGTTCCGCAAGGGCTGCAGAGAGCGTTGCTTCATCAAGTTCGGTGATATCGCCTTGTCCGAACAGTGCACGTGCTGCAGCTTCGACTCGTTGTGCAATTTCAGGACTATGAACTAAGGATGTTAATTCTCGGGCAAGTTCGCGATGTGCTTCACGTGCGCCGGGATTTTCGTTATGAGATTTTTCAAGAGCTTCAATCTCTTCGCGTGTTTTAAATGAGAAGACTTTGAGGAACTTGATGACATCTTTATCGTCGGAGTTAAGCCAGTATTGGAAGAATGCGTAGGGAGATGTCATCTCTGGATCAATCCACACTGCTCCCCCAGCTGTCTTTCCAAATTTAGAACCATCGGCTTTTGTCAGAAGTGGGACAGTGAGCGCATGCGCTGAACCACCTTCGGCGCGACGAATGAGATCTAAACCTGCGGTGATATTTCCCCACTGATCCGAACCACCAATTTGAAGTGTGCAGTTATATCGGCGATACAGCTCGAGGTAATCCATCGCTTGAAGAACTTGGTATGAAAATTCAGTGTAAGAGATTCCATCTTTCTCTAGACGCGATGAAACTGCATCCTTATTGAGCATCTGATTTACGCTGAAATGCTTTCCAATATCTCGCAAAAATTCGATTGCAGACATTGGAGCTGTCCAATCGAGATTGTTCACCATGCGAGCTGGATTATTGGCTGTATCAAAATCCATAAATTGAGATAGCTGGCCCTTAATACGATTTACCCATTGTTCAACAACATCTGTCGTATTAAGAGAACGTTCTTCATTCTTTCCACTTGGATCACCAACGAGGCCAGTCGCACCGCCCACGAGTGGAAGTGTGTGGTGTCCTGCCAGTTGAAAACGGCGTAGAACAAGGAGAACTACGAGGTTGCCAACGTGGATGCTTGGGGCTGTGGGATCGGTGCCTAAGTAGAGAGTGATGGGCTTTTTGAGAGCTTCACGGAGCTCTTTTTCATCTGTTGTCTGCGAGATCAGGCCACGCCATTTGAGGTCATCAATCAAGTCTGTCATTTCGATTTTCACGCACCCATCATCTCTGAAAAAGCTTTCGCCCTGCCGGTCAATTCTTGAGAGAGCTCTTCGATGCGAGCAGTCGCTTGCTTAATCTGAGAGTTAAATGATGATGGAGAAGTGCCACCTACGGTGATTCGAGATTCAAGTGCTCCATGAACAGTGAGCACATCACGAACTTTGGAATCTAAAGCAGGGTGAATAGATTCAAATTCTTCATCAGTCAATTGATGTAATTGGCGCCCAGATGTTTCGCAGAGTGCAACACATTTACCTGCAGCTTCATGTGCCTGTGCAAAAGGAACTTTAGCGCGCACTAAGTAATCGGCGATTTCAGTTGCTAATGAGAAACCTAATGGAGCGGCAAGTGCCATCTTTTCTCTATCGAAATCTGTTGTTGCGACCATTCCGGTAACTGCGGGTAAAACGAGTAACACCGTATCGATCGAATCAAAGAGAGGTTCCTTGTCCTCTTGGAGATCGCGGTTATATGCAAATGGAAGTCCCTTTAGCATCGTGAGAACGCCAGTGAGATTTCCTATGAGACGTCCAGCTTTTCCACGAGCAAGTTCTGCCATATCAGGATTCTTCTTCTGAGGCATGATGGATGAACCAGTTGAATATGCATCAGCAACTTTTGCCCATCCAAATTCTGTTGTTGCCCAGATGCACCACTCTTCGCCAATGCGAGAGAGATGAATTCCGACCATGGAGAGAATGAAGAGAGCCTCAGCGACAAAATCTCGATCTGAAACGCCATCGATTGAATTTGCAGCACTAGAGATAAAGCCAAGTTCGCGAGCAGTTACTTCTGGCGACAAAGGTAGTGATGAACCAGCAAGTGCGCCAGATCCAAGTGGGCTTACTTGTGCACGATTGAGCCAATCTCCAATGCGGTCGAGATCGCGAGAGAAGGCATGGATATGTTTTGCCAATTCATGGCCGAAGAGAACTGGTTGGGCATGCTGGAGATGAGTAAATCCTGGAGCAGGAGCATCGCCATACTCAGTCGCCTTCGCAATAAGTGCTCGCTGAAGAGCGATAAGTTGTTGTGAAACCTCGAGCATATGATCGATTGCATAGAGTCGAAGATCTGTCGCAACCTGATCATTTCGAGAACGACCCGCACGGAGCGATCCACCGATCTCGCCTAGCTTCTCTATGAGACCACGTTCGAGCGCGCTATGTACATCTTCATCTGAATCGATCGCAGTGAAAGCACCTGATGCCACATCAGAGATGAGCTCTTTGAGAGCTGCGCGAATTTTCTCGGAGACTGCATCTTCTAGTAGACCGCTTGATTGAAGTACCGCTAAATGAGCAAGCGAGGAACGTAAGTCATAAGGCGCAAGGCGCCAATCGAAGTGAACGCTACGAGAGAGCGCAAAGACGGCATCAGCCGGCGTTTCAGAGAATCTTCCACCCCATAGCGCCATTATTTCTTACCTCTTCCGCTCTTCTTTGATGAACCGTAGGTGCGCAATTCTTTCGCGAGTTGCGCTCCCCCGCTCGCTTTTCGTGACACTACGAGAACCGTGTCGTCTCCAGCAATAGTGCCAATAATGTCAGTGATGCCTGAATGATCGAGCGAGCTAGCTAGAAGTTGCGCTCCCCCTGGTGGAGTACGAACTACCGCCAAATTGGCGCTTGATTCAACAGAGAGGATTAGCTCAGAAGGTTTCGGCATACTGCGCGACATCGTTTCATCGTCATTCTCTGAAATTTTGTAGATGGATTCACCGTTTGCAGCGCGTCCTCGAACAGCTCCGATTTCTTCCAAATCTCTACTAGCCGTCGCTTGGGTAACGACGTGTCCGGCTTTCTTCAACTCTTTCACCAAATCTAATTGGGAGTGAATCACTCCAGATTTGATAAGAGCGATTGCCTTCGCTCTTCGTGCAGCCACGCTAGCCATGTACGACCTCCCTGAGAGATGTAGCGAAAATAGCTACGAACTTTTGCGCTTCTTTCATCGAAATATTTAAGGCAGGAGCCAATCGAATGATTGAGGCGCTTGGTGCATTGATGAGCGCACCATTCTGCTGACATTGCGCAACGAGCTTTTTCGCTATCGGCTGATCGAGAGTTAATCCAATCAGTAATCCAGCTCCTCGCACTTCAGAAACTCCTTGGATGAGCGCTAGCTCTGCACGTAAAAACTCACCGATCTCAGAAACGTGCGAGAGTAATTTCCCTTTCTCAATTGTCGATATCGCAGCTAGTGCCGCTGCCGTCGAGACAGGATTTCCACCGAAAGTTGAACCGTGATCTCCTGGAACAAAGAGATTTGAAGCCGAACCTAAAGCAATCATTGCGCCAAGCGGAAGACCTCCGCCAAGTCCTTTCGCAAGTGTGATGACATCAGGTTTGATTCCAGAGTATTCATATCCAAACCAATCACCTGTGCGACCCACACCTGTTTGCACGCAATCAAAGACGAGTAGCGCTCCATTCAGATCGCAGTATGTTCGAAGATTTTTCAAATAATCTGAAGGCGGAACAATGACTCCGGCTTCGCCAAGAATGGGTTCAACAATCACCATCGCAGTCTTCTTATTGATTGCCTTCTTCATCGCCCCAGAATCTCCGTATGGAAGATGTTTGACTCCCTTTATGAGCGGCTTAAAAGGATCTCTCTTCGAAGGTTGTCCGGTCAGCGATAGCGCTCCCATGGTGCGGCCATGGAATGCCTCGTCTGTTGCAATGATTCTTACCTTGCCAGTTTTACGTGACAGCTTGAGCGCTGACTCATTTGCTTCTGCTCCAGAATTACAGAAGAAAACTTTCGCTTGCTTATCACCTGTCATCTTCTGCAGTCTCTCTGCGAGTTCAAGAACATTTGGGTGAGCGTAAAAATTACTGACATGACTGAGTGTGCTGATCTGCTTTGAGACAGCCTTCACAATTGCAGGATGAGAGTGCCCGAGAATATTTGTTGCAATGCCAGCAAGAAAGTCGAGGTAGCTCTTACCATCGGCATCTTTGACGATAGAACCCTTACCAGAGACAAGTTCGATAGTGGGGGTCCCATAATTATTTTGAATGGATCTCTGCCAACGCTTCATGCAACCACCAACGTTCCGCCCTCGCCTAGGAGAGCCTTCTTGAGTGCTGATGGATTAGTTCCATCGATTATTCGTACTGCTTTTGCCCCTGCATCAATCGCGTCAAGACAAGCTTGAACTTTGGGTGCCATACCCTCAGCGAAGGATCCCTTAATTGAAGCCAGCTCTTCTGCACAAATGGCAGAGATAAGAGATTCCTTATCCGGCCAATTTCGATAAATACCTTCGACATCGGTCATGATGATCAGCATCTCTGCATCAACGGCTCCAGCGATTGCAGCTGCTGCCAAATCCGCATTGACGTTATATCCATGGGTATGTGCCGCATCTGTTGCAATGGGCGAAACTACTGGGACTTTTCCAGCTTCAACGAGTTCAAGGAGCACTGATGGATTCACGACACTGACAACGCCAACGAGACCAAGATTTGCAGGAGTGCCGTCAACCAATTGTGTAAGGGGTTCTGCAATCAACGTTCCAGCGGTACGTCCCGATACGGAGACCGCATCAACTCCATGAGTTACGAGTGATTGTGCTACAGCAGGGCCAACTTCTTGAGCCAGAACTCTTTCGACTACCTCAAAAGTTTCAGGTGTCGTCACTCTAAATCCACCGACAAAGGATGAAGTGATGCCAGCTCGTGTGAGAGCTTCACCAATCTGAGGCCCACCACCATGAACGACTAGTGGGGTAACCCCCGATGCAATCGCATCGAAGATTGCTTGAGCAAACGCACCATGCTCATCAATCATTGCATGACCGCCGAATTTGATGACAATCATGTGGAGTATGCCGAATTTTCATGTACGTAATCATGGGAAAGATCATTGCTCATCACAGTTGCGGTAGCTGTGCCGACGTTGAGATGTACTTCAAGATTAACTAAGCGGTCGGCAAATGAGACCTTGTTCTTATCTTCAAATGGCGCAGATTTTCTAGCTACATGAACTCCATTGAGAATCACGTCAATATTGAGTGGGTCCAGAGTTGCTTCTGCAGTACCCACTGCCGCAAGTACTCGTCCCCAGTTGGGATCTCCCCCGAAAATTGCACATTTGAGAAGATTGTTACGTGCACAGGCTCTTGCGACATTAACAGCGTCTTCCTCTGTTGCTGCACCAGAAATAGCAATTGCGACAGTTTTAGTTGATCCTTCAGCATCGGCAATTAACTGAGATGCGAGCGAGCCACAAATCTCCATGAGAGCTGATTCAAATTCTTGCTCTGAAAGTGAATTTTGGGATGCACCGCTACCCATCAAAAGTACGGTGTCATTTGTGGATGTGCATCCGTCTGAGTCAATTCTATTGAAAGTTCGATCTGTCACCCGAGTAAATATCTCTTGAGCATTTACAGGCAAGATAGCATCTGTCATAACAACCGAAAGCATTGTTGCAAGAGCGGGAGCAAGCATTCCCGCTCCCTTCGCAATACCTGCAAAGGCGACTCCTTGATTTGAATGCAGAGCAATTTTTGGCACGCTATCTGTGGTCATGATTCCGCGGGCCACTTCTTCAAGTGAATCTACGTGTAAATTTTTTGATGTGGTCTCAATACCCGAAAGAATTTTGGGCATTGGTAGTAATTCTCCGATGAGGCCCGTTGAACAAACAACAACTTCTCCGGAAGAAATTTCAAGAAGTTCACCAACTTTTTCGGCAGTAGTGTGAGTATCAGCAAAACCTTGGGGACCTGTACAAGCATTTGCGCCACCGGAATTAAGGATTGCCGCTCTCACTAACTTACCTTTAGTCACTTCACGAGACCAGATGACAGGGGCCGCAACAACTTTATTGGTTGTGTAGACAGCTGCAGCATCAAAGCGCGGCCCATTATTAACTATGAGGGTTAGATCAAGAGCGCCAGAGGATTTAAGACCAGCAGCAACGGCTGCACCAGTAAAGCCTTTTGGAAGCGTGCTCATACTCCAAGCCCATCTACTTCAAGTCCAGTCGTCTCATCAAGTCCACAAATCAGATTTGCATTTTGAATTGCTTGAGCAGCTGCACCCTTGCCCAAATTATCGATCGCAACGGAGATGACAAGGCGCGAAGTATGCTCATCAACTGCCACCTGCATCTGCACATGATTTGATCCGGTAAGTGCTGCAGTCTTTGGCATTACGCCAAAAGGCAAAACTGTGACAAATTTCGAATCAGCATAGAACTCTGAATAGTGTGCATGTGCCTCTACTGAAGAAACATTCTTGGTTAACTTGGCCGTGATTGTTGAAAGTATTCCTCGTGGCATAGGAGCGAGAATTGGCGTAAAGGAAATCTTTGCTGGAGACCCAGTCACTTTGCTCAGCGCTTGCTCGATTTCTGGAGTGTGTTGATGCACTCCCCCAAATTTATATGAGGTGAGCGAACCCGCGACTTCGCTAGCAATAAGATTGATCTTCGCACTTCTTCCGGCGCCTGTAGTTCCTGAAGCCGCTACAACCACTACATCGGATAGATCAGCCATTGATGCCGCAGGCGCCGCACCTAAAGCAATAGATGTTGCATAGCAACCTGGATTTGCAACTCTAGTTGATTTCGAGATGAGTGATTTGAAAGGTTCAATATCTGCCAACCCGTAGGCCCATGCACCTGCGTAATTACCACCGTAGTATTTTTCCCATGCCTTTGAATCTTCTAATCTGTAATCAGCACCTAAATCGACAATCTTCACAGTTTCCGGAAGTTGAGAAATAATCTTTGCTGATTCTCCGTGAGGTAATGCAAGAAATATGAGATCGCATCCTTGGAAAAGATCGGGCTTAAAAGAATCGAAAATCTTTCCCTCATAGCTACGGAGTTGAGGGTGTACAGATGTAATGAGCTCATCTGCATTCGAATGGGCGGTAATGGCTGTGACATTAAATGTTGGATGCAACGCAAGAAGACGCAGTAGTTCTCCTCCAGCATATCCACTGGCCCCGATGACTCCGATATTCATAGGTGGATTATAGCATAATTATGCAGGTTGATGCATATTTATGCAGTACGTAAAATCGCGCCCGTTGCTTTAGCCGCAGCTGCCACAGCAGATTCACGCATTTCGTTGACTTCTGCTGTTGTCAGTGTCCGCTCTGGAGCTCTGAAGACGAGTGAGAAAGCGAGTGAAATCTTGCCATCTCCTAACTTGTCGTAGCGATCGAAGAGGGTTATTGACTCAAGCAATGGACCTGCACCGAGACGAAGGGCACTTTCAACTTCAACGGCGCTGACCGTGGAATCAACGATGAGAGCAACATCTTGAAGGGCAGCAGGCATTGTTCCTACCGATTGTGGCTTAACGAGTTCAGATTCAGGAAGAGCACTTAGGCCTACTGCAAAGGCAACTGATCTTTCAGGAAGTCCATACTTTGCAACGATGCGAGGGTGAAGTTCTCCTGCGTGAGCAACAGCCTTGCCATCAACAACAAGTTCGGCACAACGACCTGGGTGCCACGGAGCAAAATCAGATCTCTTTACTGTCCAAGTGAGATTGCAGAGCTGGAGAATATCCTGCGCATAGGCGATTGCATCTTGCCAGGTATAGCTTCGGGCCTTACCTTGCCAATCTTCATTTTCAACTTTTCCAACTAGTAGTCCGGCCACGTGATAGGCCTGTGGTGGAACGCTTGCGAAGATTTCGTTGATGGTCCTTGAATCTGGCCGCTTAGACAAATCTGG
>JBDKLT010000070.1:0-5637 GCA_039795495.1 Actinomycetota bacterium
AGCCTCCCCGGCGGTGTGAAGGTTGAGCGTATTTCGGGCAGACTGTCCCTCTCGCGGTAGGGCAACTTCCTACCGACCTCGACCCTTAGGAGCGACCCGGTGGATCTTGCAGCTGTTGGAACCGATGTAGAGCGCGTCATTGCGACGGAAGAACAACTCAAGGCACGTGTTGCCGAGTTAGCCGCTCAAGTTGATGCTGATTACAAGGGTAAGGATCTCTTGCTGGTTGGCGTTCTTAAGGGCGCAATCATGGCGATGGCAGATCTGACACGAGCAATGCAGACACATATGCAGATGGATTGGATGGCAGTCTCTTCTTACGGTTCTGGAACAAAGTCATCTGGCGTTGTTCGCATTCTTAAAGATCTCGATACCGATGTCACTGGTCGCAATGTTTTGATCGTTGAAGATATCGTCGATACCGGACTCACACTTTCTTGGCTCAAGGCAAACCTTGAATCACGTGGCGCTGCAGATGTAAAAATTCTGACAATCCTTCGCAAGCCAGAGGCTGCAAAGGTTGAGGTTGATGTGAAGTACGTCGGCTTCGATATTCCAAAAGATTTCGTAGTTGGCTACGGCCTCGACTTTGATGAGAAGTACCGAAACCTTTCATTTATTGGTGTGCTTGCAAAGCACATGTACGAATAAGCCACTCACTGAGGAAAATATGAGCGACGAAAAAAAGAAGATAAGTAATCCATTGAAGAAGTTGGCTCCTATGAAGAGCCAGAAGCCAGCCGGAAAGAACGAACCAAAGACTCGTTCCCAGAAAATCTTCCGTGGTCCACTCTTCTGGATCATCGTTGCCATCTTTGCTGTATCTATCTTCGGTCAGATTTCTAGCGCTGCAAACCGCTACACAATCGTAAAGACATCACAGGCGCTTGATGCAATCGCTCAGTCTGATGTCGAATCAGCGCTCTTGATTGATAAAGATCAGCGCATTCAATTGATTCTTAAGCCAGGCAAAACAATTAAGGGTGCTACAAAGGTTGAAGCCTCTTATGTGATTCGCCAAGAGCCAACAATTGTTGATGCACTGACTGCAAATCCTCCAGCCAAGGGTTGGAACGTTGATGTTCCTACTCAATCTGTCTTTATGTCATTGCTCTTCTCGTTTGGACCAATTCTTGTCATTGGATTTTTGCTCTTCCTCATGATGGGCAGCGCACAAGGCGGAAACCGCGTATTTAGCTTTGGAAAATCACGCGCCAAGCTTCAGAACCCAGATGTTCCGCAGAATACTTTTGCAGATGTTGCGGGCGCAGATGAAGCAATCGGCGAGCTCGAAGAGATCAAAGACTTTCTCTCTGATCCAACGAAGTACCAGCTACTTGGCGCAAAGATTCCAAAGGGCGTTCTGCTCTTTGGCCCTCCAGGAACAGGTAAGACTCTCCTTGCTCGCGCAGTTGCTGGCGAGGCAAAGGTTCCGTTCTACTCAATCTCTGGTTCTGACTTTGTAGAAATGTTTGTTGGTGTTGGTGCCGCACGTGTCCGTGATCTCTTTGCTCAAGCAAAGGCAAACTCACCAGCAATCATCTTTGTTGATGAAATTGATGCAGTCGGTCGTCAACGTGGAACCGGTATGGGTGGCGGTCATGATGAGCGCGAACAGACACTTAACCAACTTCTCGTTGAGATGGATGGCTTTGAAGCTAACGGCCAGGTCATTTTGATCGCAGCGACAAACCGTCCTGACGTTCTCGATCCTGCACTACTTCGTCCAGGTCGTTTCGATCGTCAGATTCCAGTAGATCGTCCAGACCTAAAGGGTCGCGGTGACATTCTCAAGGTTCACGCAAAGAACAAGCCAATTTCTGAAGATGTTGATCTCGTTGCATATGCACGTCGTACACCTGGATTTACCGGTGCAGATTTAGCAAATGTACTTAACGAAGCAGCGCTCCTTGCAGCTCGTGAGGGTAAGAAGGCAATTACCAATCCTCATCTCGATGAAGCAATCGATCGCGTTATGGGTGGACCACAGCGCAAGACTCGCTTGATGTCAGAGGAAGAACGTCGCGTTACTGCTTATCACGAGGCGGGTCACGCACTTGTTGCGCGCGCACTTCCACATACTGATCCAGTTCACAAGGTAACAATCATGCCCCGTGGGCGCGCACTCGGTTACACCATGGTGCTGCCGGATGAAGATAAGTATTCAACAACTCGAAATCAGTTGCTTGATCAGTTGGCGTATTCACTAGGTGGTCGCGCCGCTGAAGAATTAATCTTCCACGATCCATCAACTGGTGCTTCGAACGATATTGAGAAGGCAACTGCACTTGCTCGCGCGATGGTGACGCAATACGGAATGACAGAAGCAATCGGTGCCATCAAGCTCGGTGGCGATTCAACGCAGCCATTCCTTGGCCGTGAAATGGCACATGCCCGCGATTATTCCGAGTCCGTAGCAGCGACCATCGATGCTGAGATTCGTAAGATGATTGAGAATGCACATCAAGAAGCCTTCGACATCTTGGTTGCTAATCGTGAATCTCTTGATGCCATGGTTGTTGTTCTCCTTGAGAAGGAGACAATCAATAAGGAAGAGATTGCAGAGATCTTTAAGAACGTTGTGATGTGGCCAGAGCGTCCAAAGTGGACCGGTTCACTCACACGCATCCCATCTGACATCCCACCAGTTGCTCTTATTGAAAAGGTTGCACCTGTTGTGGAAGAAGAGGAAACAGCTAAGCCAAAGCGCGCACGTCGCGTGAAGAAGGCAACTGACAGTGAGTGATATCAGCTCCATCTCTATGGGCCCGGAAGATGGTCGCGCTAGCGCACCATACGATCAGGAGCGCGCAGAGAAAGCTGTTCGCGAGCTCCTGCTTGCACTTGGTGAGAATCCAGATCGCGAAGGATTACAAGAGACACCTGCGCGAGTTGCTCGAGCTTTCAAAGAGAACTTTGAAGGACTATGGAAGCGTCCAGAAGATGTTCTTACAACCACCTTCGATATCGGACACGAAGAGCTTGTCATCATTCGAGATATTGAAGTCTTTTCTCATTGCGAGCATCACTTAACTCCATTCCATGGTGTGGCACATGTTGGCTACATTCCGAGTGGAAAGATCACTGGCCTCTCAAAAGTTGCGCGCCTAGTTGATCTCTATGCCCGCCGCCCACAAGTGCAGGAACGCCTCACAACTCAAATTGCTGATGCGATGATGGAGATTCTCAATCCAATGGGCGTCATCGTTGTTATCGATTGCGAACATCTCTGCATGTCGATGCGCGGCGTACGAAAGTCACAGGCACGTACGACAACATCAGCAGTCCGTGGCGTATTGCGCGATCCAGCGACGCGTGCTGAAGCAATCTCACTTATTACGAATCGATAGCGCTTATGTTGGTCATGGGAATCCTTAATGTCACACCGGATTCTTTTGCAGATGGCGGCAAGCATTTCACCTTTGAGCATGCGGTAAATCGCGGGCTAGAGATGATTGCCGAAGGTGTCGACATTATTGATGTTGGCGGCGAATCTACTCGACCTGGAGCAGAACGAGTCAGCGAAGCGGAAGAACAAGCTCGTGTAATACCTGTTATTAAGGCACTTGCGGGCAAAGGCGTAGAAATCAGCGTCGACACCATGCGAGCTAGCACTGCGAAATTAGCGGTGGAAGCAGGGGCAACAATTGTTAACGATGTCAGTGGCGGAGCCGCAGATGAAGCGATGTTCTCTACCGTGGCAGCACTTGGCTGCAAGTACACGCTTATGCATTGGCGCGGACATTCAATTGATATGAACGCAAAGGCGCAGTACGAAGATGTTGTCGCCGATGTAATCAATGAGGTCACGATTCAACTGGATAAGGCACTTGCTGCGGGAATCAAACGCGAAAACATTGTGCTCGATCCAGGTTTGGGATTTGCCAAGGATGCCGAGCACAACTGGGAGATTCTCAATCGAATTGATGAGTTCACAGCGCTTGGTTACCCAGTCCTGATCGGCCATTCTCGAAAGCGATTTATCGGGGGAGCAACTCCTGATGACCGCGAAGAAGGTACTTTGGCAATATCGAAGTCTCTGGTCGGTAAAGATATTTGGGGGATCCGCGTTCATAGCGTCGCGCCTCACGTAGAGTTGGTGAAGTGATGAGCGACAAGATTTCAATCAAAGGCATCAAGGGCTACGGCTACCACGGTGTCTTTGACTTCGAAAAGCGTGACGGCCAGGATTTCTTTGTTGATCTCGAGATTGATATTGACCTGACTGCGGCAAGTAATAGTGATCTCTTATCTGACTCAGTCGATTACAGCCTTCTTACTGCTATCGCTAAGGAAGCGGTCGAGAAGTTGCAATTCGATTTAATCGAGCGCCTTGCCGGGTTTATCGGCGACACCATCAAAGAGAATTTCCCAGCGGTGAAAAAGATTGCAGTTACTGTTCATAAGCCCTCTGCTCCAGTGCAGGAGAGCGTTACCGATATTGCAGTCACCATCATCCGATGAAGGCTGTTATTGCACTCGGTGCCAATATCGGAGATCCGAAAGAGCAGATGGATTTAGCGATTGCGCTCTTGCGTGAAGCTATTGAAGTAAAGGCAGTATCTAGCTACTACCGCACCGCGCCAGTGGGTGGTCCGGAACAACCTGATTACCTCAATGCAGTCTGCATCGCAGAGTGCGAACTTCCTGCCGCAGAGCTCTTGGCGCTATTGCATGGAATTGAAAAAGCTTTGGGCCGTGAACGATTGATTCATTGGGGTCCTCGCACCATTGATCTTGATCTTATTCAATATGGCGGAATCTTGAGCTACGCCGATGAATTACAACTTCCACATCCGCGCGCACATGAGCGCCGATTTGTTTTAGAACCATGGGCTGAGATTGAACCCGATGCATTACTGCTTACACACGGGAAGATCTCCGACCTTTTGGCGCAACTGCCATAACACCTTAGACTTAGACCACTGTCTGCCCGGTACCTGAAAGGACTGGAGCCATGAAGGTAGTAACAAATGCACAAGAGCTGCCTTCTGCCTGCGCTTTTGTTCCCACCATGGGCGCACTTCACGCCGGACATGGTTCACTCTTTTCAATTGCTAAGAATCACGCAGATGATGTGGTGGCGAGTATTTATGTAAATCCACTGCAATTTGAGAATAAGGAAGATCTTGAGAAATATCCGCGCACACCAGAACGTGATATCGAATTAGCCAAAAAATTTGGTGTTACCCATTTATGGTTTCCAACCTACGAGGAGATCTATCCCGAAGGATTTGTGCGCCTGACTGCAGGGCCAATCTCCAAATTATATGAAGGCGCATCTCGCCCTGGTCATTTTGATGGCGTTGTCACTGTTGTCCGTAGATTATTTGATTTAGTTAAACCTAAAGTTGCAATCTTTGGCGAAAAGGATTTTCAACAACTTGCCCTCATTAAGGAGATTGCCGAAGAAGTTGAAATCATTGCCGCTCCGATTATTCGTGAAGTAGATGGGCTTGCTATGTCTTCTCGCAATGTTCGCCTGAACCATGAGGGCAGAGTTGCCTCTCAAGTTATCTCTCGAGCACTCCGTGATTCTCACAGCGAGAACGAGCTCAGAGAAATCTTGGCATCTGAACCGCTTTTGACCGTTGACTATGCCGAATACATTGATGAGCAGACTTTCCTGCCACCGAC
>JBDKLT010000071.1:0-6711 GCA_039795495.1 Actinomycetota bacterium
CTTCTTTGCAACGGACTTCTTTGCAGGAGCCTTCTTTGCTGGAGCTTTTTTAGCTGCCTTCTTCACTACCTTTTTTGCTGACACGCCGCGCACCCTATGCGTTTTTCCGCTCGTAACCAACTTTGCCACGCATGGTTTAGACTGTGAGCGTAAGAACCTTGCAGGAATAGTGCAGTGATGAGGCGATCACCTTCGGAGCACGCTGGAAGATTTGCCCCATAAGGGCGAGGTAGAACCAGCCGAATGTAAGTAATAAAGAGGTATTGGGGGCGCTGCCTTTCAATACAAGGCGGGTGGTACCGCGAAGACCTACCTAAGGCTTCGTCCCTCCAAGAGAGTGAAAACTTCTTGGAGGATTTTTTATGTCGACACCATTTCGCGCGATACCAGCATCGATCGACCTTCCGGCGATGGAACGTTCGATCCTTGATTTCTGGCGCGACAATGAAATTTTCCAGAAGAGCACCGAATCACGTGCTGGCCAAACTCCATGGACTTTCTATGAAGGCCCACCAACAGCCAATGGAATGCCAGGAACTCACCATATCGAAGCTCGAGTATTTAAAGATGTATTCCCTCGTTATCAAACGATGAAGGGTAAATATGTAACACGTAAAGCAGGATGGGATTGCCACGGTCTTCCAGTAGAAATTGCTGTCGAGAAGGAACTTGGTTTTTCAGGTAAGGGCGACATTGAAAAGTATGGAATCGCACCCTTTAACGATAAGTGTCGTGAATCTGTTACTCGCCATGTAGATGCATTTACCACCATGACGGAGCGCATGGGATTCTGGGTTGATTTCGATCAGGCGTACTGGACTATGGCACCTGAATATGTGGAGAGTGTCTGGTGGTCACTCAAAGAGATTTGGAAGAAAGGTCTCCTCGTTCAAGATCATCGAGTGGCACCGTATTGCCCTCGTTGCGGAACTGGTCTTTCTGATCACGAACTTTCACAGGGTTATGAAACCGTTGTCGATCCATCTGTCTATGTGCGTTTTCCTGCTCTTGATGGCGAACTTGCTCAGCTTGGCGCAGCATTTCTAGTCTGGACAACAACCCCTTGGACTCTCGTTTCAAATACTGCAATCGCAGTGCATCCAGATGTTGATTATGTTGCAGTGCGCGCAACCATTGAAGAAGTAAGTGAAGTTCTTGTTGTTGCTGAGCCTCTGCTCTCTAAGGTTGCAGGCGAACATGAAATTCTCAAGACCTTCAAGGGTAAAGAGCTAGAGCGTCAACGTTATCAACGCCCATTCGACTATCTCGAAATCCCAGACTCACATTTCGTAGTTCTTGCAACATATGTAACCACCGAAGATGGAACGGGCATCGTTCATCAATCACCTGCATTTGGTGCAGATGACTTACAAGTCTGTCGCTCTTATGGTCTACCTGTCGTGAATCCCATCGCCCCTGATGGAACATTTCTTCCTGATACACCTCTTGTAGGTGGCGCATTCTTTAAAGATGCCGATAAGCCACTCGTGAAAGAGCTTAAATCTTCAGGTGCGCTCTATAAGCATCAACCATACGAGCACGAATACCCACATTGCTGGCGATGCCACACAGCTCTCATCTACTACGCACAACCATCGTGGTACATCCGTACAACGTCAATTAAGGATGAGTTGATCCGCGAGAACCAGAAGACTGATTGGCATCCCGAAACAATCAAGACTGGGCGCTATGGAGATTGGCTCAATAACAATATCGATTGGGCGCTCTCACGTAATCGTTACTGGGGTACTCCCCTTCCAATCTGGCGATGTGAAAATAAGCATGAAGTCTGTGTAGATTCGCTTAAAGAACTTGGCTCACTTGCGGGTCAAGAGTTAAGTTCACTCGATCCTCATCGTCCATTTGTAGATGACATTACCTTCGCATGTTCTGAGTGTGCATCCACCATGGTTCGCGTTCCTGAAGTTATCGATTGCTGGTATGACTCAGGAGCAATGCCATTTGCACAGTGGGGTTATCCTCATAAAGAAGGATCTGTAGAAAAGTTTAAGGCTGCATATCCTGCAGACTTTATCTGCGAAGCTATCGATCAGACTCGAGGATGGTTCTACACCTTGATGACAATCGGAACTCTTGTCTTTGATGAAAGTTCTTACAAGAGCGTTCTCTGTCTAGGACATATCCTCGATAAGGATGGTCGCAAGATGAGTAAGCATCTTGGAAATGTACTCGAGCCAATCTCGCTGATGGATCAACATGGCGCAGATGCGGTTCGCTGGTACATGTTGGCGGCAGGTTCTCCATGGTCTGCACGGCGCGTTGGTCACGATGCAATCTCTGATGTCATCCGCAAGACCCTTCTTACGTACTGGAACACCATTTCATTCCATGCCCTCTACGCCCAAGCTTCAGATTTTGAATTGTCACAAAGTCCACATCTTAAAGATCGCTCCATGATGGATCAGTGGATTTTGAGCGAACTCAATACGCTCATCGTTGAAGTCGATGCGGCCTATAGTGAATTTGATTCACAGACTGCAGGAAAGGTTCTCGCTCGCTTTATCGATGATCTCTCAAATTGGTACGTGCGCAGATCACGTCGCCGATTCTGGGATGGAGATGTAGCTGCTCTAGCAACTCTTCATGAGGCGCTGACAACTCTTACTCAACTTTTGGCACCTATGGTTCCCTTCATCGCAGAACATGCCTGGCAAGTACTCGTGCGCGTTGCAGATCCAAAGGCGGCTCAATCTGTACACCTCACTGATTTTCCAGTTGCCGATGAAAAACTCATCAACCGTACTCTCAATCAGCAGGTTGCCATGACACGACGAGTAGTTGAACTTGGACGTTCTGCGCGCGCAGAATCTTCAATCAAAATTCGTCAACCACTTCAACGTGCCCTGATATCTGCTCATGGTTGGTCATCACTTACCCAAGAGATGAAAGATCAAATCTCTGATGAACTCAATGTCATGGCGCTTGAAGATATTGCAGATGCTGATGGAGATTTAGTAGATATCAGCATCAAAGCTAACTTCAAATCGCTAGGCGCAAAATATGGAAAGGCAGTCCAGGATGTTGCCAAGTTAGTCGCAGCAGCTGATGCTTCAACTCTCGTAAACCAACTTCGCTCCAAGGGCGCTGCAAAGCTTGGCGAATTTGCTCTCACGCTCGATGACTTAGTTATCACTGAAGTCCCTAAAAGTGGATGGATGGTTGCAAGCCATGATGGTGAGAGTGTGGCGCTTGATCTCGCCCTGACTCCAGAGTTGATTGCTGCAGGCCAAGTACGTGAGGTAATTCGCCTTATTCAGGAACGCCGCAAGAGCGATGGGTTTGATATTTCAGATCGCATCGCGATTCGATGGAGCGCACCATCCGACATTGCTGCCGTTGTGACTGCCCATGCAGCGCATATCTGCGATGAGGTTCTTGCAACATCATTCGAGTTGGATACATCGATTGCTCGAGAAGATAACGAGCTAGAGATGGGTGTTTCTCTAGTAAAAGCTTGATTAACTAGAGAACGACTTGAATGGCAACTTGAGCCACATTGATTGCGATCAAGAGCACGATAAAAGATAGGTCGATTGCTACGCCACCAAGACGTAGTGGCGGAACAAATCTTTGTACAAAGTGCATTGGGCGATCAGTGATTGAGTAGATGATTTCAAAGATGGCCATCAAGAATGAGTTTGGGCGCCAATTGCGCGCAAACATTCTGATGTAGTCGATAATGATTCGAGCAAAGAGAGCAAATTTAAATAACCCTAAAAGTTGAATCAGGATTGAGGAGAGCATTTAACTTCTCAGCTTTGATTGAAGAAGCTCGCCTGAGCCGCTGTCTTATCTTCATTACTGACAGAGACATTTGCAGGTGAGAGTAGAAATACTTTGAGACTGATCCGCTCGATGCGACCATGGAGACCAAATACAAGTCCGCTCGCAAAATCTACAAGACGCTTGCGCTCTGACTCTTCCATATCGTCGAGATTGATAATCACAGGATTACCTTCGCGGTAGTACTCGCCAACTTTACGAGCCTCTGAGTATGAGCGAGGTTGAAGAGTGATGATGTTGTACGACGAAGCGCTCTCATCGATGAATGAAGGCGACGGTGTACTTGTTGGAGTGATTGCAGAAGATGCGCTGTGATGAGTACCGAGAACGGTAACTCCTGTGCGTTCGCGAGTTGGACGCGATACCGCCGCACGTGAAGGAACTTCTGCAATCGCGGTCTCTTCTTCTGTATCTACGAGGCCAAGGAAGCCCATCATTTTATTGAGTGCTGACATGCATCTAGATTACTAGCGGCCGGTGCGTGAGCCGAGGATTGAGCTTCCAACACGAATATGTGTCGCTCCATATTCAATTGCCACCTCAAAATCTCCTGACATTCCTGCAGAGAGAGATGGAGCCGAAGGATATTTCTCAATGAATCGGCGGTGGATATGGGAAATCTCAGAAAAAGCAATGTGGGGGTCACTATTCAAAGGAGGCACACACATCAATCCAGCAAGTTTCAGATGTGGGAGAGATTGCACTGAATCTGCAAGAGATGGGAGCTCTGATTCCACCGCACCACCACGTGCAGGATCTCCATCGAGTGAGAGCTGAAGAAATACTTCAATAGTCTCCTGAGCAACTGCGCTTAGTTTCTCTATATGTCTTTGGCTATCGAGAGAGTGAATGACGTCGGCCCAACCTGCAATATCACGCAACTTTCTACTCTGAATTTCTCCCTGATAGTGCCATCTGGCGGGAACTTCTGCAGATTTGAGGATTCCTTCCTCGTTGCGGTTCTCTCCAAAATTCTCAACGCCTAAATCACGAAGAATTTGTACATCGCTAGCGGGATACGTCTTTGTCACAACGATGAGAGTGACATTCGGATTTAATATCCGTGACTGCACCTCTTGGAGATTTGATCTCAACTCATCGAGTCGGTTCATAGCCAGATTACTCCTGCTTGTCGACCAGTAATTCCATCACGTCGATAAGAGAAGAGATCTGAATTTTCTACCGTGCAACGCGACTCGTCGATAATCGAGGAAACGTGCTCACGCAGAACCTCTCTGAGTCCGGCAGGTAGGTCGAGAGAAGGCGTTCCTTGAGCTGTGGTTGCACGTGTCAGGGGATGTAACGATGCAACGTCATCAGCGATCTCTGGGGAGACTTCATAACATCGCCCACAGATAGAAGGACCAATAATTGCTGTGATGGACTCTGCGCCCATATCGCGCATGACTTCAAGAGCCGAGAGTGCAACGTTATTTACTAAACCCTTACGCCCTACATGAACAGCAGCCACAGATTGGCGAGAATGCAGGAGTAAAGGAATGCAATCTGCAACTTGCACAGCAAGTGCAATACCAGGAATTCCTGTCACGAGGGCATCGGCTGTTGGATCTACATCTGTGACAGCTTCGATCACCACAACTTTATTTCCGTGAACTTGCTGCATAAATTGAGTTGGTCCGACCTCTGACGCGAGCTGCGCCCTATTGCGCATCACAGCATCAAGATCATCGTCAACATGGGTACCGAAGTTGAGAGATGCAAAGGCACCGGAGCTTTCGCCACCGGTGCGATTGGTAAAGCGGTACTTCATTGAAGTGAATATTTACTTCATGAAATCTGGAACATCAATCTCGTCTTCAGAGACTAGCTCTTCAAAGGTGATGCGCTTTCGTGGCGCAGCATCAAGATCAAGAGCTACCGAGATTGGATCATTTGCAGGAATTGGATCAGCTACACCCGCAAGTGTTGTTGCATTGATGACTGGCATCTCAACTTTCTTAGGTTCTCCACCAGCAAAGCCAGCAGCAATAACAGTAATTCGAACTTCATCACCAAGGGCATCATCGATAGTTGTTCCGAAGATGATGCGAGCATCGGGATGTGCAGCGTTCTGTACGAGTTCGCATGCCTCATTAATTTCAAAGAGACCAAGATCTGAGCCGCCAGCTACTGAAAGGAGTACTCCCATTGCGCCATCGATTGATGCTTCTAGAAGTGGGCTTGAAATTGCGAGTTCAGCAGCACGAACTGCGCGATTATCGCCACGTGCAGAACCGATACCCATGAGTGCAGAACCAGCATCGGTCATGACAGTCTTTACATCAGCGAAGTCGAGATTGATAAGACCAGGCTGTGTAATGATCTCTGTAATACCTTGAACTCCAGAAAGAAGAACTTGATCTGCACTCTTAAAGGCATCGACTGCGGTGATAGAACGATCTGATATTGCAAGGAGGCGATCGTTAGGTATTACGATCAAAGTGTCTACCTGCTCGCGAAGTAGTTCGATACCTTCTTCTGCTTGACGTGAACGAATTTTGCCTTCAAATGAGAATGGCTTAGTTACTACACCAATAGTGAGCGCTCCAAGATCGCGCGCAATCTTTGCAACGATTGGTGCGCCACCTGTTCCGGTGCCACCGCCTTCGCCTGCAGTGACAAAAACCATATCTGCGCCACGAAGAATTTCTTCAATCTCTTCAGTGTGATCGATTGCTGCTTGACGACCTTTTTCTGGCGCAGCACCTGCACCTAAACCTTTTGTAGATGCGCGACCAATATCTAGTTTTACATCTGCATCGCTCATTAATAAATGTTGTGCATCAGTATTGATTGCAATGAACTCAACACCTTTAAGACCGACATCAATCATGCGATTGATTGCATTGACTCCACCGCCACCGATACCAACAACTTTGATGACAGCTAAGTAATTCTGCGGTGCAG
>JBDKLT010000072.1:0-16344 GCA_039795495.1 Actinomycetota bacterium
TAGAAGAGACCGAGACAAAGGCGGCCAAGGCTCCAAAGAGCGTGGCTAAGCTTGAAGAGGAAGGCGATATCGCTGCCGATTACCTTGAGGGGTTGCTCGATATCGCAGATCTCGATGGGGATATCGATATCGACGTCGAAAATGGCCGCGCATCGCTTGCGATCGTGGGTGGCAAACTCAAGCACCTCGTCGGTAGCGAGGGCGATGTCCTCGATGCGATCCAAGAGCTAACCCGCCTTGCGGTGCAGACCTCGACCGGAGACCGCAGCCGCTTGATGCTCGATATCGATGGATTCCGCGCTGGCCGCCGCAAGGAGCTCACCGCACTTGCTGAAAAGATGGCAGAAGAGGCTAAGACCACCGGCAATTCAATCAAGCTCGACCCAATGAATGCCTTTGAGCGCAAGATCATCCACGACACCATTCAGACACTGGGCTTGACCTCAGAATCTGACGGCGAAGATCCACACCGCTACGTCGTTATCTATCCCGCGTAGCCACTGTTTCACATGGAACATTCGGTAGAGGGGCTAGTCGGCCGCTACTTTCCTGAGCGCCAAGATGAGATTCGGGCATATGCCGACTTCTTGGCCACGGCTGGAATTGAGCGTGGGCTTATCGGCCCCCGTGAGGGCGAGCGCATCTGGGAGCGCCATATCTTCAACTGCCTCCCGATCACCCAACTTCTGCCGCAAGGGGCATCGCTCTTCGATATCGGTTCGGGGGCGGGGCTGCCTGGAATCGTGATCGCCTTAGCCCGTCCAGATCTAAAAATTACCCTCATTGAACCGCTCGAACGACGAGTTGAATTCCTCAAAGAGGCGACAGCAGGGAGCGAGATCGAGGTTATCCGTGGCCGCGCCCAAGATATTAAGAAGACAGCCGACTTTGTCACCGCTCGTGCGGTGGCCCCGCTCGAAAAGTTGAAGAAGATGAGTTGGCATATGGTCAAGACCGGGGGAGCCCTGCTTGCAATGAAGGGCGAGGGCGCCGCGGCTGAGATGGAGGGCGTGAAGAACGCTCGCCTCCATGAGATTGAACTCGAAGGAGTTGGGCTCGGACGTATCGTCGAGCTCCGCAAAGGTGCTTAGATTGCCCCCATGTCGGGGCAGGATTCACGTGAAACCAAAGTTGTAGGCGTCCGCCGCCTCAAAGAGGCGATGGCAAAGCCGGCCTCAACCCGTATCTTTACCGTCGCCAATCAGAAGGGCGGGGTTGGAAAGACCACCACCACAGTCAATATCGCAGCAGCGATGGCGATGGGGGGTCTTCGTACCCTCGTGATCGATCTTGATCCACAGGGCAATGCATCGACTGCTCTTGGAGTCGAACATCGTGATAGCGCCGGTGTCTATGAAGTTCTTATGGGCAGTGCGCAGATGTCAGAGGTGATTCAGAAAGTTGCAGGCTTTCCTGCTCTTGATTGTGTTTCATCAAATACATCGCTTGCAAATGCAGAAATTAATTTAGTTTCAATGGTCGCACGTGAATTGCAACTAAAAGAAGCAATCGAAAGTGTTAGCGCAAATTACGATTACATTTTTATTGATTGTCCACCATCTCTTGGATTACTTACTATCAACGCATTTGCTGCATCGAAAGAGTTATTGATTCCGATTCAAACTGAGTACTACGCACTCGAAGGTCTATCGCAACTTCTTGAAACATATTCTGTTGTAAAGAAGCGACTTAATCCACATCTCAACCTTTCAACAATTGTTTTAACGATGTTTGATTCACGTACGCGCTTATCAAATGATGTTGCAGCAAATGTACGCTCGCACTTCCCAAACGAACTCATTGATATTCCAATTCCACGCGCAGTGCGCGTATCTGAAGCACCGTCTTATAACCAGACAGTGATGACATATGACCCGCTATCACCAGGTGCAATTGCATATATGCAGGTTGCGCGCGAAATATCAGAGCGCGGTAAAGCTAAAGATGAACCAATCTTTGATTCAAATGTTGTCAGCATTCATTACAAAGATGGGATCGCATAATGGCAGCCAAGCGCGGCGGACTCGGAACGAATTTAGATTCACTTATCCCAACGTCACTGACTGTTGCAGGGACAGAAGTTGCACAACAGAATGAAATTCCTATTAACCAAATTTTTCCAAACCCACGTCAACCACGTACTGTTTTTGATGAGACTGCACTCAACGAGCTCATTGCTTCAGTTAAATCAATAGGAATTCTTCAACCACCTGTAGTTCGTAAAGTTGCTGAAAATAAATACGAATTAATCATGGGAGAGCGTCGTTTCCGTGCGGCAAAAGCAGCAGGGCTCACCTCAATTCCTGTCATTATTCGCCAAACTCCAGATAACGAACTACTGCGCGAAGCGCTCATTGAGAATATTCACCGCAGCAATCTCAACCCACTCGAAGAAGGCGCTGCATATGCACAACTTCTTACAGATTTTGGTTGTACACATGATGAACTCGCTCTTAAACTTGGACGTTCACGCCCGCTAATCTCAAACATAATCCGTCTATTAAACCTTCCAGAGTCAGTGCAGCGAAAAGTTGCAGCGGGAGTTATTTCAGCAGGACATGCACGTGCACTCCTTGGACTTACAGATTCAGCAGAGATCGAAAAACTTGCATCACGAGTTATCGCTGAAGGTTTAAGCGTGCGAGCTGTTGAAGAGATCATTGCAACCCTCAAACCAAGTACTAAGACAAGCAAGAAGCCAACTGTAAAAGGTGTATCAGGTGCGGGCCTTGCAGCTGCAGAGTTGTTGAGTGATTACCTAGATACTCGAGTCAGTGTTGAAACCGGAAAAGGCAAAGGCAAGATTGTTATCGAATTTGCAGGTAGCGAAGATCTGCAACGCATTGTTGATTTAATTGAAGGATAAAAGCAATTAATTAATCGCGGTTCCGCGACGCTTCATCTCTTGCTTCACAACTCCACCGAGAGCCTTAACGCCTTCACGGATTCTTTCTGGAGTTGGGTGGCAATATGAAAGACGCATCGACCAAGAACCAAGACCATCTGCATAGAACGCATTACCTGGAACGTAAGCAACCTTTGCAACAATCGCCTTTGGCATCAAAGCTTTAGTGTCGATCTCTGGTGGCAGATTAACCCAGACATAGAAACCGCCGCCTGGCTTTGTCCATGTGGCCTCTGATGGGAAATGTTGTTCAAGTGATTCAAGCATCGCATCGCGACGCACCTTGTAGAGCTCGCAGAAGTTAGCGATCTGATCGCGCCATGGCTGGTCAGCTAAGTAGCTAGAAATCGTGAGCTGAGTGAAGTTTGATGGGCAGAGAATTGAAGATTCTGAGGCGATGACCAACTTATCTTTGAGTGATTGAGGCACGAGAGCCCAGCCCACACGAAGTCCCGATGCGATTGTCTTTGAGAATGAACCCAAATAGATGACATTTTCAGAATCTTCAGCGCGCATCGCATTAGGCGATGGCTTATCGAAGCCAAGGAGACCGTACGGGTTATCTTCAACGACGAAAATTTCAGCTTCGCGGCAGATATTTAAAATCTCTGTGCGGCGATCAGCAGGTAAACAGACGCCTGTCGGGTTCTGATAATTAGGAATCAAATAGAGGAATTTAATTTTGCGACCTGCTGCGCGAACGCTCTTAATTGCTGCACGCAATGAATCAGGAATCATTCCGTCGTGATCCATCTCGACATGCACAACAGATGCTTCGTATTGACGGAAAGTTCCGAGGGCACCGACATATGAAGGCGCTTCAACAAGAACAACATCACCTGGATCGATAAAGATACGAGAAATTAAATCAAGTGCTTGTTGTGAGCCTGTTGTGACAACAACATCATCAGGGTTTGCACGAATTCCTTCAAGCGCCATAACATCGCAGATTTGTTCGCGAAGTTTTGGATGTCCTTGTCCGCTTCCATATTGAAGAGCCTCAGAACCATTGGTAAGAATTAACTCATTAACAACGCCAGCCATCATCTCCATTGGTAGAGCAGAGAGGTTTGGCATTCCACCCGCAAGTGAAACGATTTCAGGACGCGATGCAACAGCGAAGAGGGCACGAATTTCAGATGGCAACATTCCGGCGGCTCGCGCAGCGAATCTCGTTTCGAGATGTTGCGGATCACCGGTTTGAAAGCGAACTGAAATATCGGACATAAGGAGAAGTCTCCCACACACCGTGCGATGGTTGTGTGCTGATTAGCGGCGAATACCCGCACTTCGTAGGTCGGAGATTCGAAGAGTTCCAGTCTTTGCATCATCTTCTGCTGCGAGATAGAGGCGCTGAATTGCAATGACAAAACTTTCTGCAACGGTATCTCTAAAATCTGGGCGGGCAAGACGCGCAGCATCACCGTCATTGCTTGCATAACCAAGATCTACTCGGACTGCAGGCGCCTTGGTAAGTCGAAGCGAATCCCAAGTCTTTGCATGAGTGCGACAGTTGAGGAAATCAGTGCGAGCGCAGAGTTCGCGTTGAACAAGCGATGCAAAACGTTCACCCACGATTGAGTGCACACCGTGTTGATCATTGCCGTAAAAGAACGTCGCTACGCCACGAGCAGATGGATTTGCATGCGTATCAACATGGAGCGAAATGAGAAGATCTGCGCCATTTTGATTAGTAAATGTAATTCGTTCAGACTCGGATGGATTGTTATGTGCGCCACGTGTAAGAAAGACGCTTGCACCTAGCGCAAGTAAACGACCTTCAAGTCGTTGCGCGATATCAAAGACAATATCTTTTTCATGTTCTGCAGAGGCAGGATCAATAACAATAACCTTATTTGCTAAAGCCGGACCGCGATTTTTCTGAATTGCACTTTCGCGCAGAGCTGCAGGTGCACCACCCGAAACAATCTTTGTGAGGCGAAGTAGAGCGATGATGGTTGCTGGTCCGCATTTCCCATCCACTTTTACGCCGACAGATTTCTGAAAATCTTTTACTGCGTTCTCTGTCATCTCTCCAAAGATTCCATCGACACGACCGCAGTTAAATCCCATCTCAGTTAAACGAGATTGAAGTGCTGCGACGTCGTCACCGCGCATCAGTGGTGAATTTTGTAGGTAGAGAGAACGGTCTCCAAGTTTCCAGCGAGATTCATCGAGAGCACGAATAGTTGCTTCGTTGAGTTCGCCAGTTACATGGAGACCACGTTCTTGCTGGAAAGAGCGAATCTCATCGGGAGACATCTCTTTCATAATAAATATCCTGCGATGAAGATATTAAATGAAGCCTTCGAGCTCTTTAAGAAGAGCTGGCTTTGGCTTTGCACCAATAATTGTCTTAACAACTTCGCCGTTGACGTAGACGTTAAGCATTGGAATAGATGTAACTCCATACTTAATTGCGATTGAAGATTCTTCATCGGTATTGAGCTTTACGATCTTGAGCTTATCGCCATGTTCAGCAGCGATATCGTCGAGGATTGGCGCGATTGCGCGGCATGGTCCACACCATTCAGCCCAAAAATCTACGAGAACCGGGGTGCTGCTCTTTAGTACAACCTGATCGAAATCAGCTGCGGTGACCTTGCTTGGTGCGCTCATCATTACTCCTATTTATCTATATCTATATATCTACGGCGTGAAGGTTACTAGTGGGATAAGAATTTTTCAGCGTCTAACGCTGCCTGGCACCCAGATCCTGCTGCAGTAATTGCTTGGCGGTAGGTGTGATCTACCAAATCGCCACATGCAAATACTCCTGAGAGATTAGTTCGGGTTGAACGTCCCTCGACCTTCACGTAGCCCTCGTTATCGAGCGCTACTGAAGATGTAACAAGTTCGGAGCGCGGAATATGCCCGATTGCAACAAAGAGTCCAGTGAATTCACGTTGTGAAACTTCGCCGGTCTTTGTGTTGCGAAGCTGGAGAGCTTCAACTTTATCTGCACCAAGGACATCGATAACTTCTGTATCCCACAACATTTCAAGTTTTGGATTTGAGAATGCGCGCTCTTGCATAATTTTCGAAGCGCGAAGTTCATCGCGACGATGGATAAGAACTACTTTGCTTGCAAACTTTGTTAAGAATGTTGCTTCTTCAACTGCAGAATCCCCACCACCAACGACAGCAATTGTTTGGTCACGGAAGAAGAATCCATCGCATGTTGCACACCAAGAAACACCACGTCCCGAAAGACGTTTCTCATTTTCTAATCCGATTTCACGGTATGCAGATCCCATTGCAAGGATGACAGCTTTTGCCTTTACAGTATTTCCAGAACCATCTTTAATAACTTTGATATCGCCTGATAAATCCATTTCAACAACATCATCCGTAATTAACTCTGCACCAAAACGTTTCGCTTGTTTACGCATATTGTCCATAAGGTCTGGACCCATGATGCCGTCGATAAATCCAGGAAAGTTTTCAACCTCAGTGGTGTTCATGAGCGCGCCACCCGCGGTAACAGAACCTTCATAGATCACAGGATTTAACTGCGCACGTGCTGCATAGATTGCAGCGGTGTAACCGGCAGGTCCGGATCCGACAATGACGAGTTCGCGAATATCAGTGCTCATAGTCGGAGAGTACCGCCAGCGCCCAAACTAATTCTTGCGACGACGTTGCAGAAGAGATGTGGCGAAGGCTCGAAGACCTGCGATTTCACTCACGTTGAAGAGCTTTGCGCAAAGTAGGTATCCACCACCGCTGCCAGCAAGGACCAAGATCAAGCGAAGTGCACGCATCGTGAGTGTGGTCTCGTCATACGCCCACCCTGCCAATTGAACAAGGGCGAAGAAAGGCAGCATTCCAAGGAGAGATGCGAGAAGTAAACGACCGTGTTGTGAAGCAAATTCAGAGATTTGCAATCTACCGATATGTTTTTTCAACAGTGAAATCGTGACAAAGAGTCCGACGATGTAGCTAATAGAGAATGCAATACCTAGTCCAACCGTGACCCAATTGCTATCGAGAGTTGCAAGGAAGAGATAAGAGAGTCCAACTGATATCAGATTGATAATGACAATTGAAGTTACTTGAGTCTTTGTATCTTCAAATGCATTAAATCCGCGAATCAAAATCAAATTGATAGAGAATGCAACAAGTCCAAGGCTTAAGGCAGAGAGAACAAAGCCGATATATCTCGAATCTTCGAGAGAGATTCCCATATAGAGAACTTCTGTCATAAGTGGACCGAAGAGCAAGAGTGCAACAGTGCTTGGAACAGTGACAACTCCGACCATACGAATTGCACGGATCAATTGTTTACGAACTTCCTCAACGTTTTTTGCAATCGCAAGTTTTGAAAGGTGTGGAAGCAGCGCAGTCACAATGGAGATTGTGACAATCGAATATGGCAAGAGCATGATGTAGTAAGCGCTTGTATAGGGAGTAAATCCAACTCCAGTTGAAATTCCTGCCTGCGCGCTACGAACTGCTGCGCTTGTCGCAACGTTGACGGTCACTAAGTAACCAAGTTGAGAGACAAGTACATAGACCAAAGTCCACCCTGCAAGGCCAAAAGATTTTCCCAAACCTTGGACACCAAACATTGGGCGAAGTTGAATACCTGATCTCTTGACGACAGGAATTAAGATCAAAGCTTGAACAACGACGCCGAGCGTTGTTCCCCACCCAAGTAATTGAACTTGGAAATCAGTAATCCCATCGATCGTGAGCGCACGTTGCGTTGCAAGGAATACTGCAAAGACAACGATAACAACGAGGTTATTGGCGATCGGCGCCCACATTAGTGGAGCAAAAGAACCGCGCGCATTGGCAACTTGGCCCAACATAGTAAAGAGGCCGAGGAAGAAGATTTGTGGCAGGCAGTAACGTGTAAATGCGATTGCAATCTCACGCTCGACTTCAAAGCCAGGTGTCGAGAATTCAGGTGCATAGAGACGCACTAACGCTGGAGCAAAGATCACTCCCACGATGACAAGTGCAAAGAGAATTCCAGAGATAGTTGTGACTAAGCGAGATGCGAAACCGTGTCCGCCATCTTCATCAGAGAAAGATCGAACAAGTTGAGGAACAAATATTGCAGTGAGTGCTCCACCTACAAGTAAGTTGTAGAGAATATTTGGCATCGTATTTGCAACGTTATATGTATCTGCAAGGAGCGCTGTTCCCAATACTGCAACAGCAAGAAGCGCGCGAATAAATCCGGTGATGCGAGAGAGAATTGTCCCTATTGCCATGATGCCTGAGGCACGGAAGAGCTCTTTATTCTTCATTTACGAGCCCTTCGGATTCTGCGGACAGATTGGGTAACTGCACCCAAGAAGAGTAGAACTGCTGCAGCGGTTGTAAACCATGCAACACGCGAATCGATAATGGTTGCAGTCAGGTTCAACTTAGAGACCTTACCTACGAGCTGACCCTTGTTATTCATAAATTGTGCAAATACCAGAGTAGTACCAGGTGCAATGACTTCTACTGGAACAAGAATCTGCTGACGTGATTTTGCAGCAATAGTGATGTTATTGAGATTCTGTACACGAATACGTGAATTCATTGGAATCAACGAAATATTTACGACAGATGCTGTATCAAAGTTATTAACTAGAGTGATGGGAAGCTTTGCCGATTCAGAAGTGATTTGATATCGACCAGAAACTACTTTGAGGCGATTAGCCAGAGCATCGACTGCAATTTCTTGGTTGTAACTAAAGTAGGTGCGATCATCGCGACCAAGAAGAGGATTCATCACGATTGCAAGACGTGCACGCATCTCGGTGATATCTGCCGAATCGATAACTGTAGAAAGACCAGTAAGAGTGCGGCGATTTTTTGTGTAGTTCTCGATAAAGGCATCGTTGAGGCGTGAAGTGCCTTTACTCCAACCATTCTGAGCTGAGACTGCGCGCCCCAAGGTCTTTTGTAATTTATCTTGGGCAAAAGATGAGTAGAAGCGAAGCTCGCCCGGGGCAATCTTCTTAAGAAGTTTTTCATCTGGATTTCCATAAGGAAGCGCCACAACGTTATTTGATCGCACTACATTCTTCAATCTAGAGAGCCAATTGCGTGCTGTTTGTTCGCCTGCAGGGTCTTTTTTCTTGGCATATGTGTATCCATCTGCCATATCTTCAATCTCTGCAACAAGTGAAGCATCGATGACAAATGTGCTCTGCGTAGAGGTAATTCCAAAAACTAATTTTCCGAGTTTGCCATTTGGTAAGAGCGATGCGGCTAGCTCGTTATTTCTAAATTCGCCATCGTAATTTGTATGGGGAGCATCAACGATACGGATAACAGGAGTATCGGCCTGTGCTGTTGGAATATGTAGAAATGAGAGAGCAAAGAGTGCGACTATTAGTTTCTTCATAGCGCACTTAATTCTTCAGTTGCATTTGTGCGAGCAATCAATTTCTTCTCATCGGGATAAGCGAGGCGTTCAACAATCTCGGCAAGAGGAAACCAAGCAACTTCATCGACTTCAGTCTCTTGCGCCGCAAGCAACCCACCACTTTCACGGAATAGATAGTGATGAACCGTTTTATGAATTCGCTTGCCGCCAGCCATAAACCAGAAATCGATCACTCCGAGAGACTTTTCAATAACAGATTGAATGCCGGTCTCTTCTTGTACTTCGCGAAGAGCGGCTTGTTCTGGAGTTTCACCTTCTTCGATATGGCCCTTAGGAAGTGACCAGAGAATTCGAGTGCCGGTTGCATCTTTCTGATCGCGGCGACCAATAAGAAGACCTAACTTTCCACTCGAATCGACAACGAGGCCACCTGCGCTGACTTCGTCGACGCGTTTTGCATATGGCTGCTTAGGCTTTTTGGGTTGTGACTTCTGTGGTTGCGCACCCGAAGATGCGGTCGCTACATCATTTGTATGCGGAGAGCGATGCGCTGGGCGCCTGCGCCTGCGTTTCTTCTTAATACCTTCGCTGCCCGCACTAGGTGCCGGGGTCATGAAGTAATCGTACGCGACTACGCTTATCTATTGTGAGCGCTGAGAAGGTGAATTTGGGAGCAGCTGGAGAACTGGCGATTCGTTCCCTCATAGAGAAGGCTCCCCTCGCTGCATCGCTGGCGCAAGCTTTTAAAAAAGAAGGATTTCGCCTCGCGCTCGTGGGTGGACCGGTGCGCGATGCAATTCTTGGACGCCTTGGAAATGATTTAGATTTCACAACAAATGCGCACCCATTGCAGACAAAGAAAATTTTAAAGAGTTGGGCCGATAACACGTGGGATACAGGAATTCTCTTCGGAACTGTTGCAGGTAAACGTGGCGATACAACTGTTGAAGTAACTACATATCGCACAGAAAAGTATGAAGAAGATTCACGTAATCCTGATGTTGAATTCGGTGACACCATCGAAGGAGATCTTTCTCGACGTGATTTCACAGTTAATTCAATGGCGCTCGAGTTAACTGGAGATAAACCAGAATTTATCGATCCATTTAATGGAATCGGCGATCTCACAGAGCGCATACTTCGTACACCAGCAAGTGCTCAACAATCATTTAGCGATGACCCATTGCGCATGATGCGAACTGCGCGATTTGCAAGCCAGCTAAATTTCTCAATCCACCCCGATGTGATTGCAGCGATGACTTCAATGGCAAGCCGTATTTCAATTATTTCTGCAGAACGTGTGCGCGATGAATTTATTAAATTACTGATGTCTCCTTCACCTCGAGTGGGAATCACGGTTCTCGTCGACACAGGACTTGCCGATATTGTCTTGCCAGAAATTCCTAAGTTACGTCTTGAGGTAGATGAGCATCACCACCATAAAGATGTCTACGAACATTCAATCACTGTTCTTGAGCAAGCTATTGCTCAAGAAGAGCGCTTGGGCGGACCAAATTTAGTTATCCGTTTAGCCGCACTCCTTCACGATATTGGAAAACCAAAGACTCGCAATCTTCTTGAAGGAGGTGGAGTCTCATTCCATCACCACGAAGTTGTTGGTGCACGGCTTTCAAAGAGCCGCATGAAGGCTCTTCGTTTCGATAATGAAACAACGGAAGCAGTAGAGACTCTTGTAGCGCTGCACCTTCGTTTCCATGGCTATGGAGATGGCGAATGGACCGACTCTGCTGTCCGCCGATATGTGCGCGATGCAGGCGATTTACTCACACATTTACATGTCTTAACACGTGCAGATTGCACTACCCGCAATGCAAAGAAGGCAGATCGCCTCGCTCGTACATATGACAGCCTCGAAAGTCGTATTGCAAAGTTGGCTGAAGAGGAAGAGCTTTCAAAGATTCGCCCAGATCTTGATGGCGCACAAGTGATGTCGCTTCTTGGAATTAAACCATCAGCAGATGTTGGTAAAGCTCTTGATTTCTTAATGGAACTGCGAATGGAACACGGTCCACTTGGTGAAGAACGTGCAACTGAAGAGTTAATGCAGTGGTGGAAAGCTAGACGACATCCCTAAGAAAGAATTTGCGTGGATGCATAATAATCAGTGCGACGAATGCCCACACCGCTGAGATAAGAAGTGGGAGTAACCACGAATCACCGCTGATTGGTAAAAGCCATGCAGCAATCAGCGCGCCAGTAACAATTGCACCATTAACTAAAACATCGTAGACGGCGAATACACGACCTCGATAGACATCATCGATTTTTGATTGCACGAGCGCATCGTTTGTCACCTTAAGACTCTGACCGCAGAGGGCAGTAAAGAATGCTGTGATTGCTAAGAGCGTTGGAGTGCGATCAATAACGAGAATAAGTGCGCTCACACTTGCAGCTGCAATCGATAGTCGCATCCATCGATGTCTTCCGATTCGCGCAACGCCAAGTGGAGCAAGAACTGCTCCGATAACAAATCCAATTGCTGCGATAGAGAGCGTGAAACTTAAGCCAGCTAAACCTGCTTCACTATCTGCGGGATTATTAAATGTATTTCGTTCTAGTAAGAGCGCAGTGAGAGTAAAGGCGGTAAGGCCTCCTCGGTGCAGCGCAGTCGCTGCGATTCCGCGAGCAGCATCACCATGAACTTCGAGGAAGCGAAACCCTTCACGCATTTCACGTAACCCTTGAGCAAAACTTCCGCGAACAATTTCGTGAGGCAGTGGACCAATCTCATTGCGTTTAAGAAGGGCCGCAAATAGCGCTGCAGCAAAGAAACCGAGCGATGCGCAGAGAATGATGAATGCATCCGCATGATCTGCAGAGGCGCTTGCATCAATGAGCTTGCGCAGTCCAAGGCCAATACCGCCCCCAAGAACAACCCAGACGGACCCCCCGGTTACTGCGATTGCATTTGCAGCAATGAGTGAATCTGATCGAGTCATCAGTGGAATTCCTGCCGACAACCCGGCGAGAATCAATCTATTGACGCCGAATGCAATGAGAACAAAGACTGTTATCTCAACTCCTGTGAAGTCGTTGAAGATTAGATATGCAATGACTAGAAGAGTGAGTGCGCGAGTGATGTTGGCCAGGAAGATTGCGCGCTGTCTTGAGAAACGATCAAGAATTGTTCCTACAAATGGACCCACAATTGAGTATGGAAGCAGGACGACTGCAAAGGCAACTGCAGCGTTAACGGCGCTCGCCTGTCTTTCTGGCGAGAAGAGAACAAAAGAAGCGAGAGCGCTCTGAAAGATTCCATCTGTGAGTTGACCTGTCCATCGAACTCGAAGCAGGCGAAAGAGCTTTGCATCGAGGACTGAGGTTGCAAAGTGCATGCGAGAAGCGTAGTTAATGAAAGAGGTTTATTCTTCTCTAACTATGAAAACGAAGCGGGGATTCATCGATTATTCACTCGATAAGCGTGCCACCTTGCTTGCGCTCTTTCGTGGCGTTGTCGATGCGTGCGATGCAGATCCATATTTGATGCGAGCCGCCAAATATCATGGAGAAAAGACAGATCGCAGATGTCCTGTCTGTAAGAAGGATTCACTCGTTGAATTGCGTTACACATTTGGAGATCAATTAGGACAATACTCTGGTCGAATTAAGACTGGAAAAGAACTTTCCGAAATGGAATCCGAATTCGGAGAATTTTCGGTGTATGTGGTCGAAGTCTGTCGCGAATGTTCGTGGAACCATCTCTGTTCTACCTATTTACTTGGCGATGGTCGTGAGCGTAAAGCTCCACGCAGACAGCGAACACTCGAAGATGAAGACTTTGCTTCGCTGAAGTAACTCTCATTCGGCAGTAATCTTGCTTCATGCTTAAGACGAGATTGATCCGTGCCGGAATTTTTCTTGCTGGATTTGGCTTTGTCGCTGGTGCGACCCTCTTCGCCTTTGCCTGGTTTACCGTCTCAATCCCTGACCCAAATGCCTACGTCAATAGCCAATCGACAATTATTCAATATTCCAATGGAACTGAAATCGGTCGTATCGGTTCGCAGAATCGTCAGGTATTACCTTTAGCAAAAATTCCTCTTCGACTTCGCTACGCAGTAATGGCAGCAGAAGATCGCAATTTTTATTCCAACCGTGCATTTAGCGCGACAGGAATTGCTCGCGCACTTCTAAATAACTTGAAGTCAGGCTCCCTTAACGGTGAAGGTGGATCAACAATTACGCAGCAATATGCAAAGACTGCATTTTTGACTCCAAGCCGCACGATTCAACGAAAGATAAAAGAACTTGTAATCTCGCTCAAACTTGAGAATGCTTTAACAAAAGATCAAATTTTAGAGAATTACCTCAACACTATTTACTTTGGTCGTGGGGCATATGGGGTTCAAACTGCTGCTCAGCAGTACTTCAACCGTAATGCGAATCAACTCACCGTTTCTCAGAGCGCGATCATCGCAAGTATTTTGCGTTCACCAGGACTCTACGATCCGTTCTACGGTGATAAAGAACAGAAAGCGCGCAATAAAGCTCGCCTAGAAAATCGATTCGAATATGTCATCAGTGGCATGCTCGATAAGAAGTGGATTACAGCAGCAGAGGCAAGCGCAGCAAAGATGCCGATGATCGCACCTCGAACAACCTCGGGTCAGTTGAGTGGACCTAAGGGTTATGTCATCGATGCAGTACAGAAAGAGTTGAGCAAACTTGGATTTACCCAAGACCAACTATTAGTTGGTGGATATGTCATCAAGACAACTCTTGATCAACGTGCACAACAATCTGCAGTTGACGCCGTAAATAAATTTACGCCTTCACCTGCACCCTCAAACTTGCATACGGCTCTTGTTGCAATTCGCCCCGGTACAGGTGAAGTCATTGCTATGTACGGCGGAAAAGATTATGTAGTGCGCCAACTTAACGATGCCACTCAATCAATCGCGCTAGCGGGTTCGACATTTAAGCCATTTGCACTAGTTGCAGGGCTTGAAGCAGGTATTCCACTCACATCTATGTGGAATGGTGATTCACCGCAGACTTTTGATGATCTTGGAAAACCATACGTTGTTTCAAATTATGGTGATGAAGGTTGGGGTCAGATTGATCTCATGACTGCAACTCAACATTCTGTAAATACAGTCTTCGTTCCTCTTGGCATGAAAGCTGGAATGGATAAAGTTGTTGATGCAGCCCGACGTGCAGGAATTCCTGAAAGCGTCGCGATGATTGCAACACCATCTGTTGTGCTCGGTGTAGCAAGTCCACATGTCATCGATGTTGCTAATTCATATGCAACATTTGCAGCGCAAGGTGTCTACTCAAAGCCTTACATGGTTGCTCAAGTAACTGGACCAAATAAAGGTGTGCTCTATGAAGGTAAGGCACAGACTCAAGAAGTATTTAGTAAAGAGGTCATGGCAGATCTCACCTATGCGCTCAAAAGCGTTGTGAACGGTGGAACCGGCGCTGCTGCACTCTCACTCGGTCGCCCAGCAGCAGGTAAGACTGGAACGTCACAATTAAATGCATCTGCATGGTTTAGTGCGTACACACCGCAGCTCGCTGCATCGGTTGCGCTCTTCCGCGATAGCGCATCTGAATCACTCAATGGAATCGGTGGACTCACATCAGTTACTGGTGGAACTTTCCCAGCAAAAATTTGGACTGCATTTATGAAGGGCGCACTTAAAGACGAACCAGTGATGAGTTTCCCAGCGCCTGCAAATATCGGTGGCCTAGATCCTGTCGTGATGACTAGCGGTGGTCGCCAATCAATGAAGAAGAAGTAATCTAGATGCGCGTAACTACCCGCGTACTTGTATTGCTTGCACTCCTTGCATCGCTCGTTAGCTTTGCAAAATTTAGCCACTGCCCACATAACGGTTGGCAGGCCCCAGATCAATATATTCATGCATGTTATTCAGATATTGCAGCGCTCTACGGCGAAAGAGGGCTATCTGAAGGCATTTGGGCCTATAGCAGTGGTGTTGACTCAGTTGAATATCCCGTAGTTCAAGGCGCAATCATGTGGTTTACGGCAAAGGTGATTCCACATGGAGTCAATAATTATTTCTATGGAAGTGCGCTCTTGTTAGCGCTTCTCTTTATCTTTATCGCTTTTATAACCTTTAAGATCAAACCAGAATTTGGTTATTTGCTTCCACTTGCACCGGCAGCAATTGCATCGATGTATATCAATTGGGATCTCTGGGCAATTGCAACGATGATGCTTGCAATATATTGGTTTGATCGAAAAGCTGAATTAGCGAGCGCTATTGCACTAGGCGTTGCGGTCTCAACAAAATTCCTACCCGTATTTCTTCTTATTCCAATTTCTCTTATATTTTTCCGTAGAGAAGAGATGAGTAAATTTTTTAAGTATGCAGCAATCACCGGTGCAACTTTTCTGGTAATCAATCTTCCGATCGCACTGACAACTCCAGTGGGTTGGTGGCGTTTCTACGATCTCAATCTCAATCGCGGTTCTGACTGGGGCTCACTCTGGTACGCGCTCTCAAATCTTGGTTTAGATCTGACGCATCAGAACTATCTCTCAGTCTTGCTTCTGCTTATCGGATTAACATCACTTGCAATATTTTTACTTCAACTGCGAACTCCCCCGACACTTGCACACACTGCAATCTTTGTAATGGTGATTGCGATGGCAGTGAGTAAGGTGTATTCACCGCAATATGTTTTGTGGTTAACTCCACTTGCAGTCATTGCGCTGATTGATAAACGTGACTTAACAATTTTCTGGTTCTGGCAAGGTGCAGAAGTTATGTATCACCTTGCAATCTGGCAACATCTTGCACAAGTAACAGGTGCAAAGTTTGGTCTTCCGGTCGTTGCCTACTCTGCGATCACGCTATTCCGCATAGGCGCCTCGATTCTGCTGCTCGTGCGCTTGGCCGCCCGCCACCGCAGTTCCCGCGTATTTCCGAGCGAATTTCTCTTATCTTCGAGCGAGAGTTACCCTTAACCTCCTTATTGGCGACCCACCGGGGCATCAATAAGGAGTATTAACCCTCCTGTCACGGAAATGCCGTGGCCGTCTTAGTCCAAAGGAGGTCGGGTTAACGCATGCGTCACTATGAATTAATGGTCATTCTCGATCCAGAACTCGAAG
>JBDKLT010000073.1:0-12354 GCA_039795495.1 Actinomycetota bacterium
GAACTGGGCAGCCAAAGTTCATATCGATATGGTCAGCTAAATTTTCTCGACCAATCATCTTGACTGCTTCACCCATGTGGTGCGGATCAACGCTGTACAGCTGAACCGAACGCGGCCATTCGCCTTCGCCAGGTTCAATCATGCGCAGAGTTTCGGGAATTCTCTCTAACAAGGCGCGAGCGGTAACCATCTCTGAGACAAATAGCCCAGCACCTTGTTCGCGACAGAGCATGCGAAATGGTGCGTTGGTGATTCCTGCCATCGGCGCAAGCACAACCGGTGGATCTACTAAATGAACTCCATCTTTGAGAGGGAGTTGTAGCGGATCTAGCAGCCGAGTAGACGTGGAGCTAGCCATGCTTCTACTTGATCAATTGCAATACGTTCTTGCGCCATTGTGTCGCGATCGCGAATTGTGACTGCTTGATCTTCAAGCGATTCGAAGTCGATAGTGATGCAAAATGGAGTTCCAATTTCATCTTGACGACGATAGCGACGACCGATGGCTCCTGAATCATCGAAATCGATATTCCAGTTCTTGCGCAATTGTGCAGCAAGATCACGTGCCTTTGGAGAAAGATCAGCATTACGTGAAAGTGGCAATACTGCTGCCTTTACAGGAGCTAGGCGATGGTCGAATTTCATAACCGCGCGCTTTTCCATCTCGCCCTTTGCATTAGGCGCTTCATCTTCTGTGTAGGCATCCATCATGAATGTCAGGGTGCAACGGTCTACACCGGCTGCAGGTTCGATAACGTATGGAGTCCAACGTTCATTCTTCTCTTGATCAAAGTATGAGAGATCCTTACCTGATGCAGCAGAGTGGGCCTTGAGGTCGAAATCTGTGCGGTTTGCAATACCTTCGAGCTCGCCCCATTCAGTACCGTTAAATTCAAATTTATATTCGATATCAGCAGTGCGCTTGGAATAGTGAGACAACTTCTCTTTCGGATGATCGTAGATACGAAGGCGATCTGGATTGATACCAAGATCTTTATACCAAGCAAGACGAGTGTCGATCCAGTACTGATGCCACTCTTCATCGGTGCCAGGCACAACAAAGAATTCCATCTCCATCTGTTCGAATTCACGAGTTCGGAAGATGAAGTTTCCTGGTGTGATTTCGTTACGGAAAGATTTTCCGATTTGGCCAATACCAAATGGTGGCTTCTTACGAGATGTAGTCATTACTTGATCAAAGTTGATAAAGATTCCTTGTGCAGTTTCAGGGCGAAGATAAGCAAGACCTGATTCATCTTCGACTGGTCCAAGGAAGGTCTTGAGCAGACCTGAGAATTGCTTTGGTGTTGTGAATTGACCCTTATTTCCGCAAGCAGGGCAGTTCATATCGGCAAGGGACGCAAGTTTTTTGCCGTGCTTTGCTTCATATGCTTCTTCAAGATGGTCAGCGCGATAACGCTTATGGCATGCGGTGCATTCGGTGAGTGGATCGCTGAAGGTTGCAACGTGTCCTGATGCTTCCCAAACTTCGCGGGCCAAGATGACTGAAGAGTCAATACCGACGATATCTTCGCGACCCATCACCATGGATTTCCACCATTGGCGCTTTACATTGTTCTTAAGTTCGACTCCGAGTGGGCCGTAATCCCAAGATGCGCGAAGGCCTCCGTAGATTTCAGATGATGGGAAAACAAATCCACGACGCTTTGAAAGCGAAACAATATTCTCTAAACGGTCTACCGCCACTTTATTCTCCGTCCGGCTGGCTGTCGGCGAAGGCAACGGTCGTTGCCAACGTAATGGCGTTAGTTTATCTCGTAAGCCCCTGGTTCATCAATTGCGCGAGCCAATAATGGAATTGCTTCTAATTTACTTCTCATAGCGCTGAGGGCTCGACGATAGGAACCGATATTTTCCCAGCGAGTAACCAAGGCCCACATCTGTGAATCATCAAGGTTCTGGCCATATTCGCCATCGATAAATCCTGCGCATACTGCAAGGGCTTCATATGCAGCCTTAATATCTTTCTCGAATGCTGAAGCCTCAGCCAATTGCACTTCAAAGCGAGCGATAGCAATCATGAGATAAGGGTAATGCCGTTATCCTTATCTCATGAACTTAGCGATTCTCTTCGCAGCAATCACAGTGCTTGCGACCACTTTTGGTGGCTTCCTCGCTCTCAAATCTTCGGATCGCTTTCACTTAGTTCTTGGACTCTCTGCTGGATTACTCCTGGGACTTGTTGGGTTTGATCTTCTCCCCGAAGTATTTGAGATGAATACTTCTCACTTTGTTGGCGTCCCTGCAGTATCGGTTGCGATTCTCTTCGGTTTTCTAGCGCTGCATATCATTGAAGGATTCTTTGGAAGCCACGAACCTGCCGAATCAGATTACGGTCACGATCATGAACACCACAACATCGCTGGCACTTTAGGTGCACTCGCTATGGGTGGCCACGTCTTTCTCGATGGCATTGGTTTAGGTGTTGCATTTAAAGTGAGCAATGCGCTCGGTTATGCAGTCTTTCTAGCGGTCTTGGTACATGCATTTAGCGATGGTCTCAATACAGTTTCGTTGATCGTCAAGAGTGGCAACTGGACCGCAAAGAGCGCTCGTTTACTTGGCGTAGATGCGATTGCACGTATCGGTGGCGCAACTATCGGAACTTATTTAGCAGTCAACGACTCTTTTGTAGCGCTCTATCTGGCGCTCTTTTCAGGTTTTGTTATCTACCTTGCAACGTCACATATCTTGCCTGAAGCTCATTCACGCCATTCATCTCGTTGGACATTCTTCACTACTATCTGCGGTGTGCTGATTATGTGGGGCGTCGTAGCCAGCCTTTAAGCACTACCGAAGCGTCTATCGCGCTCGGAGTAAATCTCGATAGCTTTCCACAGCAACTTCGGCGTCATATCTGGCCAGAGCACATCCATAAAGACAAACTCTGCATAGGACGATTGCCACGGCAAGAAGTTGCTTGTGCGCTGTTCGCCAGATGAACGTAAGAACATATCGACATCACGCATCTTGGGTGAGTACATATATTTTTCAAGTGTTTTTTCGGAGATTGCTTCAGCTTTTATCTTGCCTCGCTTTACATCTCGCGCGAGTTCGGTTGCAGCATCAACTATTTCTGCACGTCCACCGTAGTTGACGCACATATTGAGAGTCAATTTCTTGTTCTTCTTAGTGAGCTCTTCAGCTTCTTCAAGTTCGGCAATGACAGATTTCCACAATCGTTGAGGGCGGCCCAGCCACTGAATTTTGACTCCCATTTCATTGAGTCGATCACGACGTGTACGAAGCATTTCGCGGCTATATCCCATTAAAAACTTTACTTCTTCAGGGCTGCGCTTCCAGTTTTCGGTGGAGAATGCATATGCACTTACTTCTTTAACACCAAATTCAATACATGCCTCAACAAGATCAAAGAGAACTTTTTCACCAGCTTGATGGCCAGCGGTGCGAGGTAATCCGCGTTCCTTCGCCCAACGTCCATTGCCATCCATCACGATGGCAATATGTTGAGGAACCTCTATCTTCTTAGACATAGATAAAAAATTAAGCCCTCTCCACCATCGGCAGACTTCGCAGTCCACGTTCGAGGTGCCATTGTAGATAAGCAGTCACTAAACCACTAGCCTCTCGACGATGTCGATGCTCGCTCTTCTCGGCGGTATCCCAATCTCCTATTAAGAGAGCTTGCATTAAAGAGAGCGCTTCGACCGATGCAGTTGCTGATGCTGATGGACGGCAATCCATGCAGACTGATCCACCACCGACTAACGAGAAGTAGCGATGTGGCCCTGGCTTTTCACATCGAGAACAAGCCGTCATTGAAGGTTCGTATCCACCAATAGATAAGGAACGTAATAGAAATGCGTCGAGGATGAGTGAGCTGTCATATCGGTTTTCAGAAAGTGCCTTCATGCCGCCGACAACCAATTGGAACTCTTGCGTTGCAGGTTCTTCTTCTTGCTGAGTAAATCGTTCTGCGGTTTCGAGAATTGCGTGCGCGATTGTCCAGCGTTGATAGTCGTCGGTGAGAGCTTCACCGTAATTCATAATCGCTTCAACTTGCGTGATGGTGTCAAAAGTTTTGCCTGCATGCATCTGGATATCTACATGGCTGCCGGGTTCTAGGCGCGCTCCAAATTTAGACATAGTGCGTCGTACACCTTTAGCTACTCCTCGAACGCGACCATGATCTTTGGTCAGCAGAGTGATGATGCGATCTGCCTCGCCAAGTTTCTGCGTGCGCAGAATGATTGCCTCATCGCGATAGAGCTTGGTGTGAGGCGCAGACATACTGCGTACGATAGTTAGCGAATTGCGCGATTTATTGCAGACACGACCGCTTTCAATGAAGCTGTCGTTGTATTTGGGTCGATCCCTACGCCCCAGAACACATCGCCTGAAATTGCACACTCGAGGTAAGCAGCCGCAGATGCGTCGCCACCTGAAGAGAGTGCATGTTCATGAAAATCGAGTACACGAACGTCGACGCCGTAGTTCTGCAAGATATTGCAGAACGCTGCGATTGGTCCGTTACCTGTTCCTGAAAGCTCGATTGTTTCGCCGCGATCAGTCATATTCACAGTGAGTTGAACATCTTCTCCCATAACAGAGGTTTGAGACATTCCCTTAAGTCGGAATCTTCCCCACGGCGCTGAATCTGTTGGCAAATATTCATCTTCAAAGATCTGCCACAACTGTTCGGCAGTAACTTCGCCACCTTCGTTATCAGTCTTTGCTTGGACAATCTTTGAGAATTCAATCTGATGGCGACGAGGAAGGTCGAGATGATGTTCAGTCTTCATCAAATATGCAACGCCACCCTTACCGGATTGCGAGTTAACACGAATAACAGCTTCGTAAGAGCGACCAATATCTTTTGGATCGATAGGAAGGTACGGCACAGCCCATGTGTGGTCTTCCACTGATTTACCTGCAGCCTTTGCATCGCGTTCGAGGTGATCGAATCCCTTCTTAATTGCATCTTGGTGTGAACCTGAGAATGCAGTAAAGACAAGGTCACCACCATATGGATGACGTTCTGGAACCCGTAGCTGGTTGCCGTATTCAACGGTGCGGCGGATTTCATCTATATCGCTGAAATCGATATGCGGATCGATTCCATGAGAGACCATATTCATTCCTAGAGTGACAAGGCATACATTTCCTGTGCGTTCGCCATTACCGAAGAGGGTTCCTTCGATGCGATCTGCTCCAGCTAAATAGCCAAGTTCTGCCGCTGCAACGCCAGTACCACGATCGTTATGTGGGTGGAGAGAAACGATGACGCTGTCGCGGTTATTGAGATTGCGACACATCCATTCGATCGAATCTGCATAAACATTTGGAGTTGCCATTTCAACTGTTGCTGGAAGATTCATAATCGTCTTCCACTGAGGAGTTGGCTTCCAGACATCGTTGACTGCATTACAGACTTCGACTGCAAATTCGAGTTCGGTACCTGTGTATGACTCAGGTGAATACTCAAAAGAAACTTTGGTTCCAGGAACAGTGTCGATCAAATCTAAACAGAGCTGCGCACCATCGGTTGCAATCTTCTTGATGCCCTCTTTATCTAGACCAAAGACAACACGACGTTGAAGCGTTGAGGTCGAGTTGTAGAGGTGAACAATCGCCTGCTTTGAACCCTTTATCGCTTCGTAGGTACGGCGGATTAGTGGTTCGCGTGCCTGAGTAAGAACTTGGATGATCACATCGTCCGGAATTAAATCTTCATCGATAATTTTGCGGACAAAATCAAAATCAGTCTGAGACGCTGAAGGAAATCCCACTTCAATCTCTTTGTAGCCCATTGATACGAGCAACTTAAACATCGCCAATTTGCGAGGCGTATCCATCGGATCAATCAGAGCTTGGTTGCCATCGCGTAGGTCGACAGAACACCACTGAGGTGCCTTGGTCATCTTCTTACTTGGCCATGTGCGATCTTCAAGTTCGACAGGAATAAATGGCGCATATCGATGCACAGGCATCTTCGAGGGTTTTTGTTGTGGGAAGTTCATTTCAATTCTCCTTCATACTTTGGTTGGCCGAGAGTGTTAACCGGCAACACCAAACTCCGCAGCGAGGAGACCGGTCTATTAGGCCTCGCTACGGCGGATAAGGAGGAGTCCGCGGAGCTTCATAAGGCCTTAAGGGTACCTAACTCTCTACTGCGGGACAAGTGTGGAAGAGAAGATCTGCCACGCAAGTGCTGACTTAGCAACCAATGACAGCGTGATGTATGTCTTCTCTCCAAGGATGTAATCGCTCCACTTACCTACTTTCTTATATTGCAACCATTGCACAAGTGCGAATGAGTTGAAGAAGAGGAAGATAGAGATCACGATTCCGTAGACAAATGCAGGAGCAGAAGTTCCTGCAGGTCCCCCAACGCTGAAGATGTAGAAGATGAGGGCAAGCCAAGGAACGATTCCTGCAATACATCCGAAGATAAATGGAAGCCAGCCACCGCTTCCAGGAGTTTCATATTTCTCTTGGAGCCAGCCGAAGAGAATCATTGAAGCATTGACGCCGAAAATTGCTACGAGCGCAGCAACGTCAGAGACGCCAGTAATAAGTGCAATCAACACGATCATGACGGAAGAGCTCATTGAGTACTCAACCCATCGGAAGTAATTGTGTTGCTTCTCGATTCCTGCGGCATATCGATTAAATACAGCTGGTGCAGAGACGTAGAAATGGAAGAAGGCAGAGAGACCTAAGAAGATTGCAACTGTAAGCCCGATTGGTGCATCGAGAAGAAGAATTGGTTCAGTAAATGTTGATCCTGGAGGACCTGCCATATAGCGGGCAACAATCGGAAGAGTGAAATCGTTGGAGAGCGCGAGAACGACAGCCATCTGCGCGAGATGTAGAAAACCTGCGATGAGGTTGTAGCGGCGTAAGGACTTAGCTGTAACTGATTTACTCATAGAAAAATGGTAAGACTCTTCCTACCATTCTTCCTGTTGTAATCGCGCTTTTAGAGGACTGGAAGGTAGCGATCGAGTTCGTAGGCGCTCACCTGACGACGGTAGTCCTGCCACTCAGAGCGCTTATTGCGCAAGAAGTAATCGAAGACGTGCTCGCCCAGAGTTTCACGAACGAGTTCGCTCTTCTCCATCACGTTAATCGCCTCTTCGAGGTTTGACGGTAGAAGTTGAGTTTCAGTCGATGGTTCGAGGGTGTACTTCTTCTCGATTCCCTTGAGACCTGCTGCCAACATCACTGCATAGGCAAGATACGGATTGCATGCAGAATCTGGTGAACGGAATTCAATGCGAGTTGAGTTCTCTTTATTTGGTTTGTACATAGGAATACGAACTAAGGCACCACGGTCGTTGTGGCCCCAATTAATGACTGCTGGCGCTTCTCCCCCGCCTTGAAGACGCTTATAGGAGTTGACCCACTGATTAGTGACCGCGGTGATTTCAGCTGCATGCTTCAAAATGCCTGCAACAAATTGGCGGCCCACTGCAGAGAGATTGAGTTCTGCGTCTTCGTCGTAGAAAGCATTCTTTTCGCCATCGAAGAGTGAGACATGGGTATGCATTCCAGAACCTGGATGATCGGTAAATGGCTTTGGCATAAATGATGCATAGAAACCTTGGTTGAGCGCCACCTCTTTAATGACATGGCGGAAAGTCATGATGTTATCTGCGGTGCTTAATGCATCTGCATCGCGAAGGTCGATCTCTTGTTGGCCTGGCGCACCTTCATGGTGGCTAAATTCAACCGATACACCCATAGCTTCAAGCAGAGTAATCGCTTGGCGGCGGAAATCATGGCCAACAACGGCAGGGGTGTGATCGAAGTAGCCGCCCTGATCGACAGGTACTGGTGCAACTCCTTTTTCAGGTTGAGATTTGAAGAGGAAGAATTCAATTTCAGGATGGGTGTAACAGGTGTACCCCATCTTTGCGGCTTTATCTAGAGTGCGACGCAAAACATTGCGCGGATCTGCTGGCGATGCTTCGCCGTTAGGAAGAGTGATGTCGCAGAACATGCGAGCAGCGCCTTGTGCTTCTGCGCGCCATGGCAAGATTGTAAAAGTTGCAGGGTCTGGCTTTGCCAACATATCTGATTCGAATTCACGAGCAAACCCTTGAATCGCTGAACCGTCGAAACCGATTCCTTCTTCAAAGGCGCCTTCAAGTTCTGCTGGTGCAATCGCGACTGATTTTAAAGTACCCAGAATGTCTGTAAACCAGAGTCGGATGAAACGAATATCTCGTTCTTCAATAGTGCGAAGGACAAATGATTCTTGCTTGCTCATGTGATCGCTTGAGGACATGTCCAGATAGTGCCAAAGCGAAGTTACGACTGTGTTACAAAACTAGACTTCTCGCCAGCTCGAAGTCATTGGGAGGCGTCGATCCTTACCAAAAGCGCGCTTAGAGACCTTGGTTCCGGGTGGATATTGGCGGCGTTTATATTCGGCCTTATCGACCATAGCAATGACGCGCATTACTAACTCTTTATCGAAACCGGCGGCAATCAGTGCATCGCGGCCGAGATCTTCATCGACATATGCCATCAAAACTTTATCGAGGATTTCATACTCTGGAAGTGAATCTGAATCTTTCTGATCTGGACGCAACTCTGCTGAAGGCTCTTTTGTGATGGAACGTTCTGGAATCGGTGGAACTTCGCCAGCAGCTTGAGCGACTTGGTTGCGCCAACGAGAGAGCGCCCAAACATCGGTCTTATAAATATCTTTAATGGGGGCATATCCACCGACTGCATCGCCATAGAGAGTGGAGTATCCGCACGCTAACTCTGATTTATTTCCAGTGGCGAGCACTAAGTGCCCATCTTGATTAGAGATTCCCATCAACGTTGTTCCACGGACACGCGCTTGCAAGTTTTCTTCTGCAAGTCCGGTGAGTTCGACTTCACTTCTAAATGCATCGACCATCTTCTGAATTTCAACGAGCCGAAAACCTAGACCAGTATTTTTCGCTATTTGTTGGGCATCTTCGATGGAGTGATCGGAAGAGTATTTACTTGGCATTCCAACGCCGTGGACTCGGTCGGGGCCAAGTGCATCTACGGCAAGGGCAGCAACCAAAGCTGAATCGATGCCACCTGAAAGGCCCACGAGGACGGATGAGAATCCATTCTTCACAACATAGTCACGAAGTCCTACAACGATTGCATTCCAGATTTCTTCTTCATCACCAAGGCGATGTGCAATTCCTGGAATTAGCGGTTTTGCAATCTCTACTGAATTTTCAGAGATGATGACATCAGGTTTTGAGCCACCCTGGGCTACATCGATATCGACAACCATGACCCCATCTTCAAATTGAGGTGCACGTGCAATTACCGAACCATCTCCATTGACCACAATGCTGTCTCCGTCGAAGACAAGGTCATCCTGACCACCTGTCATATTGACGTAGATCAGCGGCGCCTTTGCTTCGCGAGCGCGCTTGGTGACTAACGAAAGTCGAACATCATCTTTATTACGTTCAAATGGCGATCCATTAGGGACAATGACAAGCCCTGGGTTGCGCGCCGCTAATTGCGCAGTGATTCCGCCATCAATCCAGAGGTCTTCGCAGATCGCTATTCCAACATCGACTCCGTGGATTCGCACAACGAGAGTGGAGTCGCCCGGAACAAAATTTCGGTATTCATCGAAGACTCCGTAATTAGGAAGGTGGCACTTTGCATATCGCGCCTTAACCTCGCCCCCAGCAATGACTGCAACCATATTTTGTGGCTTGCCGTTGATCTGGTCGAGATAGCCAACGATAGAGACGATCTCTTTGTTGAGTTGTTGAGCAAGGGTTGTCAGAGCGCTCTTACTTGCCAGTTGAAATGAAGGGCGAAGAGCTAAATCTTCAACGGGATAACCTGTCAGAACCATCTCTGGAAATACAGCGATATGCGCGCCAGCGCCAACTGCCTGCTCGACAGATCGAGCAATGAGGTCAGCATTGCCCACCAAATCACCCACTGTGGGATTGACCTGAGCTAACGCCACTCGCAACTTCATAGTTCAAGAGTAACGGGAGTATCCTTGAACTCGACCCGGGGACCTCGCACGAGGCTTCGAGGCAGGAGAAATAAATGTCTACATCGACCACCCTTTATGGCGGTGCATCGCACCGTCGCGTCACCATCCTCGATCTGCGCGCCGCAAAAGAGCGCGGTGAAAAATGGGCGATGCTCACCAGCTACGAACAGATGACCGCATCAATCTTTGATGAGGCAGGCATCCCTGTTCTCTTGGTTGGCGATAGCGCTGGCAATAATTTCCTCGGCGAAGAGAACACCATCCCAGTCACCATCGATGAACTCATCCCACTCACTCGTGCTGTTGTCCGCGGATCAAAGCGCGCACTTGTGGTCGCAGATCTTCCCTTTGGTTCTTATGAATCCTCCCCTGAGCAGGCACTCGCGACATCGACTCGATTCTTTAAAGAGGCTGGCGCAATGGCGGTAAAACTAGAAGGTGCCCACCTTGCCACTGTTGAAAAATTAAGGTCGGCAGGAATTCCAGTGATGGGCCACTTAGGCCTTACGCCACAATCACTTCATCAACTCGGTGGTTATCGAGTGCAAGGTCGCACCGATGGAGATGCGATTCTGGAAGCGGCGCTCGCTCTTGAACAGGCAGGTGCATTTGCTCTCGTCCTTGAATTAGTTCCGGCCGAACTCGCCGCAAAGATCACCGCATCTCTTTCAATTCCAACGATCGGAATCGGCGCCGGAACCAATTGCGATGCACAAGTCTTGGTCTGGACCGATATGGCTGGAATGACAGCGAGCCCTCCAAAGCTTGCAAAGGCATATCGCAACCTCCGAAGAGAGCTCTTCAATGCCACCCAAGAATTCGCGGAGGAAGTTCGATCCGGAAAGTTCCCCACCGAGTCACAAACTTTTCATTAGCCGTCCGAAAATCCTTTTCGGGACTAGCGAATCGATTCTTGGACAGCGGATAAAACTGTGTACTTTCTTTTCATGTTTTAGGAGTTGGGCCAAGAATTGATAGAGAAACCTGATTAATTGATCCTAGGCAGTTAATCTGTCTCTGTGGCTAAGTTTGCAATCGACATAACTCCGCTCAAGAAGTACTCGGATTTCCGCAATCTCTGGACAGCGGGGCTGATTTCCTACTTTGGCTCGATGATTACCTATGTCGCGCTGCCATTCCAACTCAAAGAGCTGACTGGCTCATACCTTGCAGTAGGCGCGCTCGGGGTCGTGGAAGTCGTTCCGCTCATCATCTTTGGCCTCTATGGCGGTGTTCTCGCAGATTCAGTTGATCGCAAGAAGATGGTCTGGGCAACCGAAGCAGGCGCCCTCGTTTTAGTCCTTGTCCTGCTCGGCAATTCGCTGATGGGAAGTCCGAAGACTTTCATCATCTATCTCGTCGCCGCCTTCTTTGCTGTCGTTGATGGGTTGCAACGTCCATCGATGGATGCGATGTTGCCACGACTGGTGAGCCATGAAGATCTTCCCGCCGCAAGCGCCCTCTTGAGTTTGCGTTGGCAGGTCGGCGTCATCGTCGGTCCAACTCTCGGTGGAATTATTTTCTCGACGATGTCAGTGAGCGCTGGATTTGTCGTCGATATTGCAACGTATCTTCTCTCGCTATTTTTTCTAGCACGAGTGCGTTCTATCCCTCCTTCAAAAGAGGCCGAAAAGCCATCTCTGTCAGCGTTATTTGATGGTGTGAAATATGCGTTCAAACGCCAAGATTTATTGGGTACATACATCATCGATCTTGCAGCGATGACACTTGCGATGCCAACAGCGTTATATCCATTCTGGGCCGACCAATTACATGCTCCCTGGGCACTTGGATTTTTCTATGCAGCCATCACTGTCGGATCTGTCTTTGTCACTCTGACATCGGGGTGGACTCGCACCTATCGTTTTCATGGTCGCGCCGTGATCTTGGCGGCGATGGGATGGGGTCTTGCGATTGCAGCATCCGGTCTGACTCATTCGCTATGGATCGTCCTTCTCTGTCTGACCATTGCTGGGGCATCGGATATGGTCAGCGCCCTCTTTCGAGGAAATATCTGGAACCAGACAATCCCCGATAATTTCCGCGGACGACTGGCAGGTATCGAATTACTTTCCTATTCGGTTGGCCCATTGGCTGGTCAATTACGAGCCGCGTCGATGGCTGCAGCTGCTTCACTTTCCTTTTCAGTAACTTCTGGGGGCCTTTTATGTGTCCTAGTGGTCGCAATTTTGGCGATTTTTCTCCCCAAAATGTGGAAATACGACGTCCAAACCAACGAATTTGCCGTTCGAGAGCGAGAAATTCGCAAAAATCGGGAAAATTCGTAACTCTCCATCAATTATTGAGAATTTTTTCTTCAAATTTCATATTTTGCGGAGATTTTTTAC
>JBDKLT010000074.1:0-12273 GCA_039795495.1 Actinomycetota bacterium
AAGAGGTCGGTGGTTCAAGTCCACCTAGGCCCACCCGTTCTAATACGGGGACCTAGCTCAATTGGTAGAGCACCGCCTTTGCAAGGCGGGGGTTAGGGGTTCGATTCCCCTGGTCTCCACAATTTTAATTGTGAGCCAATCAAGACTGGTCTCCACAAGCTCCCGTCACTTATGTGGCGGGATTTTTTATTTTTACCTCACTACTCTTTTGATGTGAACTCACGAAGCGTAAAAGTTCTTACACTCGCATTTTTATCTCTGCTCCTATCTGCATGTGGTGGAGCCAAGCAAGAGGTTGCATCTTCACAATGCTTTATCGCCACAATTGGAAATGATCAAGCGAGGCTCCAATTTGATGCGCCACTGCTAGATGGCAAGCCAGTTTCAGGCACTTTGGAGTATCTCTTTGCGCAGAAGGATCAGAGCTGGGGCATATTTAAGGGAACTTTTAAAGCGAACTCACTTGTAATCAATTATCAATATTCATCAGAAGGTGTTGTTTCTTATAGAGATGTTACTTATAAAAAGAGTGACGGGAATCTTGTAGGAGAAGGATTTATATTTGCACCTTCTAAGGAGTGTGTATTCACCAAGAGTGAATATCCGTGGAAGAAACTCGATGTCACACATGTAAAAGCTGACACGTTTCATGACCCAGAGACAGGGTATTACGCTCGTTTGCGCTATGAATTTCCGAATTCGAAGAAGGATATGAAAATTCGTTGTATTGGCTCGGTATCTACAAGCGATGGCATAGAGATTGCCCGTTGGATAAATATCGGATTTTTAGGTACAGGCAATATCAACAGTTGGAATATGGCGACCAACATCATGCCTGAAGAAGTAAGTCAGGTTTCGAAGGGCGATGTGACCTGTCAATATTCTTGATGTAAACTCGCGCGCATGACTACAGCAACCCTTCATACATCACTCGGCGATATCGTTATCGAGCTCTTTCCAAATCACGCACCAAAGACTGTTGCAAACTTTGTTGAACTCGCAACAGGTGCAAAGGAGTGGACTGATCCACGTACCGGAAAGAAGTCGACTGAAAATCTGTATGACGGAACAATCTTCCACCGCGTCATTAGCGGCTTCATGATTCAAGGGGGAGACCCACTTGGTCAGGGATTTGGTGGTCCGGGATATCAGTTCGCTGATGAATTCCATGGCGAACTCCAATTCGATCGCCCATACATCCTTGCAATGGCTAACTCAGGCCCAGGTACAAACGGTTCACAATTCTTCATCACCGTTGCTCCAACAACATGGCTTAACCGCAAGCACACAATCTTCGGCGAAGTTAAAGATGCAGCATCACAAGGCGTCGTAGATAAGATTGCAACAACTCCAACAGGTGCACAAGATAAGCCTGTTACACCTGTTGTTATCAATAGCGTCACAGTCGCTTAACTTCTCTTTATGAAGAAGCCACAGACTGCCGTAACAACTTTAATTACGGTTATCTGTGGCTTCTATCTTTGGGAGCTCCTTGATTCCGGAATCATCGGAACGTTTGCGCTCTATAAGTGGAGTTACTTCGCACAAACACACGAGTACTACAGACTCTTCACAGTCGCACTTATTCATGACAATTCAAGCTTTCTACCGATCCACCTTGCCTTCAATATGATGGCGCTTCATCAACTTGGAACACCGATTGAATATGTCTTTGGAAAAGCTAAGTTCTTTATTATCTTCTTCTTCTCGCTCTTAACGGGTTCGCTTGCATCCGCCTATTTCATGGGCTGGAACGGATACTCTATTGGAGCATCAGGTGCAGTCTTTGGTCTATTCGGTGCTCTTATCGTTGCCGGTAACCGTATTGGAATCCAAGCAAAGAGCATCTACACAATCGTTGCTATCAACTTCGCAATTGGATTCACAATCGGCGGAGTTGATTGGCACGCCCACCTCGGCGGCCTCATCGGCGGCGTAGTAATTACAAAAGCTTTACTTAGCTCTTCACGTTTCTAAGTAATACTTGCGCAACATCAAGTACTTCTATATCTGATTGGCGAGCAACCATTCCGTCTCCAACCATGATGCGACAGAACGGGCAAGCAACTGCAACTTCTTGAGCGCCAGTATCAATAGCTTCATCGACTCGGTTGAGGTTGATACGAGTACCGATCTTCTCTTCCATCCACATACGTCCCCCGCCGCCACCGCAGCAGAATGAACGTTCTTGATTGCGCGGCATCTCTTCAATATCGCAACCACTTGCTTGAAGCAGTTCGCGAGGAGGTGCATAGATTTGATTATGGCGACCGAGATAGCAAGGGTCGTGATAAGTCAGCTTCTTATCAGCCTTATGTGGGCTTGGCTTAAGTCGACCTTCTTTGATCAAAGTATTAAGGAGTTGAGTGTGATGCAACATCTCAAGTTCATAACCACACTGCGCGTAATCGCGACCGATAGTTGTAAAGCAGTGAGGGCAGGTAACAACAACCTTCTTCTTGCCCTTTGGACGATTACCAAAGGTTTCTTCGAAGGTTGCAATATTTTCCTGCGAGAGAATTTGATAAAGGAATTCATTACCTGAACGTCGAGCAGGATCTCCGGTGCATGTTTCACGCTTACCCAGGACTGCAAAGTTAACTCCTGCCATATGGAGAAGCTCTGCAACTGCTTTCGTTGTCTTCTTTGCGCGATCTTCATAGGCACCGGCGCAACCAACCCAGAATAAGTACTCAACTTCTTCAGGAAGTTCACCGCTGACAATGCGAACAGGGAAATCGCATTCAGCGATCCAACTTTCGCGATCTTGTTTATTTGCACCCCATGGGTTTCCAGCTTTCTCAAGATTGCGGAAAGTTCCACCGAGTTCAGTCGGAAATTCTGACTCAACAAGAACTTGAAAGCGGCGCATATTGACGATGTGATCTACATGTTCGATATCGACTGGACATTCATTGACGCATGCTCCACACGATGTGCATGACCACAACACGTCGAGTGCGATTGGTGCACCTTCGCCAACTAAGTTCTCTGTTTCAACAACTTTTGCCATGGCGTGATCGCGCATCGCCATGATCAATAATTTAGGAGAGAGCGGCTTATCGGTATGCCATGCAGGACATTGTGATTGGCAGCGACCGCATTCGGTACAGCTTGTCATATCCAGCAGACCCTTCCACGAAATATCGCCGCGAGTACCAAGACCGAAGACATCATCTTCTGCAGGATCTTCGAAATTAACTGGTTTGCCCTTTGAAAGCATTTCGGGAAGCGCACCTAGTGATGGCTTATCAATATTGCGCTTATAGAAGATATTGAAGAAAGCTAAGAAGCGGTGCCATGCAACGCCCATCGTTAACTTTGATGCAATCACAATGAACCACGCCATTGATATAACAATCTTGAGCGTTGCAACTAAAATGATTGCGCTCTCGATCGATGAAGTCGACATCGAATTGAAGGCAAGAACTGCTGGCCATGAAATCGCGTAATGCCAATTCCAAGAACTTTCTCCCGCAAGAGCACCTTCAAGTCCTCGAAGTGCAAATACGCAGAAGACAACAGCAAGAATGGTTGCCTCAACGTAATACGCCCTGCCCATATTCGATCCGCTAAAACGGTTGAGCATACGGAATCGAGTCACTTGGCGAATTCCGATGAGAGTGACGATTCCGATTCCGGTGAGCGCTGCAATTACTTCTGCGAAGAGTTCGTATCCAACGAAGTGACCAATTAAAGGTAGAGCAAAATCTGGGTTGATAACTTGGCCATATGCGGTGACGAGCGTTCCGAAGAGCGCACCAAATCCAACCATGACAAACCAGTGCGCGATTCCTGTACCTGTGAAGTTGAGCATCTTGGTGTGTCCAAGTACTTCTTTGAGCATGTTCTTAGCGCGGAGAGATTTGTTAGTGCTACGAGTTGGATCAGGTTGTTGCTTGCGATAAATTGCAATGAGTTCTCGAACCCTCACTGCGAAAAGTGAGACAGCTACAGCTGTAATGAGATACGAAATAGTGGCTAAAGCGATCTTCATAACCGCAAGGGTAATCGTTATTGGCGATTTAGGAAGCGCACATGCTTAGGTGTTAATTCATCGAGAGAGTTAACACCGAGCAATTTCATATTACGAACCATCTGAGTACGCATAATTTCAAGCGCGCGCTCTACGCCATCTTGTCCGCCAGCCATAAGTCCATATAGATAAGCACGACCTACATATGTGAATTGCGCACCAAGTGCGATAGCTGCAAGAACATCTGCGCCATGCATGATTCCGGTATCGATATGGATCTCGTAATCCTTCTTAAATTCCTTCTTAATATCAGCAAGAAGGTGCAACATGATTGGCGCACGGTCCAACTGACGCCCACCATGGTTTGAGAGAAGAATCGCATCAGCGCCTAACTTTACAGCTTTCTTGCCATCTTCAACATTTTGAATTCCCTTAACAGTCAGGGTGCCGTCCCATTGTTTGCGAATCCATTTGAGATCTTCCCAAGTCATCGTTGGGTCGAACATGTAATCAAGGAGTTCACCGACAGTGCCTTCCCAGTTCTTCATCGATGCAAATTCGATTGAAGGTGTAGTCAGGAAATTAACCCACCATGCTGGTTTTGGAATTGCATTAAGAACAGTTCCTGCAGTCAAACGCGGTGGAACTGTAAGTCCGTTGCGGTAATCGCGAATACGTTGTCCCGCAGCTGGTACATCAACTGTAAGAACAAGATTCTTTACGCCAGCTTGCTTGGCTCGCTCAACAAGAGCCATGCTGCCTTCGCGGTCTTTCCACATATATAACTGGAACCAGTTGCGACCGTTAGGTGCAGCTGCAACAACATCTTCAATTGTTGTCGTTCCTAAAGTTGAGAGAGTAAATGGAATTCCAAATTTTTCCGCTGCACGTGCGCCAGCTATTTCACCTTCGGTCTGCATCATGCGGGTAAAACCAGTAGGTGAAATACCTAGCGGCATCGAGAAAGTTTCACCGAGTGCAGTACGAGTTAAATCTGCAGTAGAAACATCTTTCAAAATGCTTGGGATAAATTCAAGATCTCGATAAGCCTGACGTGCGCGCTCGAGACTTACTTCGCTCTCTGCAGAACCATCGGTGTAATCAAATGGACCTTTAGGTGTGCGCTTCTTCGCAATATCGCGAAGATCCCAGATTGTGTAAGCCTTCTCGAGTCGGCGCTTCTTGCGACGCAATGTCGGAAGTGAAAACTGCAGAAGCGGTGCAAGTTCAGAAACTTTTGGGAACTGACGTTTTACATTCTTGCCCATGAGGGTCAGCTAACTGTGAAAGTTCTTAACGCCACTTAGTAGCGAGTGAGAATCCAACTGCAATAAAGCTAAAGCCGATGATCATGTTCCAAGCACCGATACCTGGAATTGGATAGAGAGTCTGGCTTACGTAGAAGATGACGATCCAGAGCAAGCCGATAAGGAAGTTAGCAACCATGACAGGAGCAAGCCACGATGGACTCTCGAGAATTGGTGATTCTTCCTCGATGTGGTGCTGCTCTTCGTGAGCGTGGCGCTCGACGACCTTCTTACGCAATTTCGACTTTGGCATGGAGCCTAGGTTACAGCACAATTACCGCATGGCTCGAATCCTCGTCATCGATAACTATGACTCCTTCGTATTCAACCTGGTGCAATATCTCCAGCAGTTGGGTGCAGAGTGCACAGTCGTTCGCAATGATGCAGTTGAAGCGAGCGAGGCTGAAAAATATGACGGCGTATTGATCTCACCAGGCCCCGGAACTCCCGATAAAGCTGGCGTGAGTATTGCAATGATTAACTTCTGCGCAGAAAAGAAGATTCCACTCTTTGGGGTTTGTTTAGGGCATCAAGCAATCGGCGAAGCATTTGGTGCAACCGTTTCGCGCGCTCCAGAACTTTTGCATGGAAAAACGTCACAAGTTATACATAACGGTTCAGGCATTCTTGTAAATCTTCCTTCCCCATTTACTGCAACGCGTTACCACTCACTTGCTGTCGAACGTCAGACAGTCCCAGAAGTTCTTGAAGTTACCGGCGAAACTGAATCAGGTGTTGTGATGTCGATGCGTCACACCACTTTGCCCATTGAAGGTGTGCAGTTCCACCCAGAATCAGTATTGACTGAACATGGACATCAAATGCTTGCAAATTGGTTAGTTTCGTGTGGAGATGCAGATGCACCAAAGCGAGCCGTTGGTTTATCTCCGGTGGTTGGTGTAACTCACTAATTACGGTTGCTTATTGATCGTGATAGTTACTGATTTACCAATAGTTTGCGTTGTATTTGCATCAGGTGCTTGTCGAATGACAACTCCCGCTGGTTGAGTTGAGTCGTAATCGTAAAATTCCTTAATGAGGAATCCTGCTTGAATAAGAAGAGTCTTAGCTTGAATCGCTTCAATGCCAATTAAGTTAGGAACAGTAACTTCGCCACTTGCAATTGTAAGGATGACTGAACTTCCGGCTTCTGTGACTGAACCTACCGCTGGCAAGACATCAAGAACCGTTCCTTGTGGTTGATCTGATGGAGAAGCAATTGTCTGTGAAACCAAGAGACCAACTGATGTAAGGGCAGAACGTGCATCAATAAGTGACATTCCAATTAAGTCGTCGGGGATGATTGCATCTCCAGGACCATCAGAGATTGTAAGAACGACTGACGAACCAACCTTTGCATGGGTAGTTGCGAGGGGAAGCTGGCTTGCTACGCGGTCCTTAGGAATGACGCCATCGTGCGCATGTTTGATTGTTACCGAATAATCAGCGAGAAGTGCTCGGGCCATCTCTTCACTGAGGCCGACAACGTTAGGAACCATTGGTCCTGTATTGGTGCCACCGCCGCTCATCAATAAACCTGCGATAGCAAGTGCAATGGCAGCAAAGAAAGACCCTCCGAAGATAAAGGCGCGTTTCTTCGTCATAAATGGAGGTGTTGCAACCTTTGTCGTAACCTCCTGACCTGCGCGCACCTTTGCAATATCTTCAAGCATCGCTTGTGCGCTTTGATATCGATCTTCAGGTTTTTTAGATAGCGCAACTGCAAGAACAGTTTCAATTCCTTCAGGCACTTCAGAATTTATTGTGCGGGCAAGAGGAGCTGTACTTGAAGCATGTTGGTAGGCGATAGAGACAGGGGTTTCGCCAGTAAATGGTGGTTGTCCGGTGAGCAATTCAAAGAGTAGGCAACCAGTTGAGTAAATGTCGCTGCGAGAATCTGCGGGTTCGCCGACTGCTTGTTCTGGTGAGAGATATTGGGCGGTACCAACAACGTTCCATGTACTTGTTAGTGTTGCACCTAAATCATCCATTGCACGTGCAATTCCAAAATCCATAACTTTGACATCGCCGTTATCTGCAATCATGACATTTGCGGGTTTGATATCGCGATGAACAATATGACGCTCATGCGAATATTCGAGGCCAGCGAGAATTCCTTCTGCAATTTCGAGCGCGCGATTAAGTGGCAACTTCTCGCCCTGATGAATCAATTCGCGCAGAGTGTGGCCCGAGACAAGTTCCATCACTATGTATGGAGCAGGTTCTTCTCCCGAGTCGTAGACGGAGACAATTGCTGGATGGTTAAGTCCAGCTGCTGCTTTTGCCTCTTTGCGAAAACGCGCAACAAATGCAGGATCTTTTGCTAAGTCACTACGCAAAATTTTGATTGCAACTTCACGACTTAAACGTTGATCTTGAGCAATGTAGACATCGGCCATTCCGCCGGTGCCGATCATCTGTCCAAGTTGATAGCGACCACCAAGAAGTGAATTCATCATGAGGCGGCCCCAAACTTTTGAATATCGCTTGGTTGCACATCTTCGACGAGATCTGCAATAACAACTGTCACATTATCTGGCGCACCATTTATATAAGTTGCATCAATCAATGCGTTAACTGCGTGATCACGGTCCTTCTCTTTTAGCAGAGATTTAATCTCTTTATCTGACAAGACTGTACTGAGACCATCGCTGCAGAGTAGGTAGCGGTCCTTCAACTTTGTATCAAATACAGGTAGGGGGAGTTCGAGATTTCCTTCTCCCATCAAAACTTGTGTAAGAACTGAACGTTGTGGGTGATTTGAAATGTCAGATTCAGATATTGCACCTTGGCTCAGTAGCTCCTGAATGACCGTATGGTCAACGCTCAATTGTTCGAGCGAGTTGCCGCGCAATCGATAGACGCGAGAATCTCCAACGTGAAGGAGTGCAACTTTCTCACCGCGCAAAAAGAGTGAGGAGAGCGTTGTTCCCATCCCTGTTAATTGTGGGTTTTCATCGACAGCTAATTTAATTGCGCCATCAATCTCCTGAAAAGAGTTGAGATAGATATCGTCTGCAGATTCTGCATCGATTTCTGGATTGATAATGACTGGAATCAATTCAGAGAGCGTTGTCACTGCAATCTTTGATGCAACTTCACCTGCAGCATGGCCTCCCATTCCATCGGCAACTGCAACGATGCGCGAAGAAGCCAAGGCGCTATCTTCATTTCCGCTGCGGACGAGACCGACAGCAGATCGCGCAGAAATTGCGAAGTAGCTCATATGGGCAAGCCTAATCTCTTTGCTACTCTCAGTCTCATGCAGATTTATGCGCACCGCGGCGCTAGCGCCGACTTCCCAGAACACACCCTTGCTGCCTACGAAGCGGCCGTTTCGCAGGGGGCGGCAGGTTTTGAATGCGATGTCCGCCTCACCAAAGACGAAGTTCCTGTTTTGTGGCATAACGCAACGATGCTTGAACGTGCAGGCAACCCCGGAATGATTTCGGAGATGAAGTACGAAGAAGTCTTGCGAGCCTATCCGCAAGTTCTCACTCTCGATCAATATCTGGAATTTGCAATCAAACATAAGAAAGGCGTCTTGATTGAAACAAAGCACCCAGTAATTTCAGGTAATCGAATTGAAGAGATAGTCGTTGAAAAGATTCATGCAAGTAAAGCGATGGAGAAAATCAACGTTGTTGTAATGTCATTTAGTTGGTTCGCTGTTGAAAAGATGAAGCGACTTGATCCATCTATTCAAACAACTTATTTGATACGAGAAAAAACTCCCTGGTTTTTAGTGAAATTGTCATCAGCAACGTCGATTGGTCCTGGGATTAATTACTTGCGTCAGATGCCAATCCGAGCTGCGCAGATTAAAGATATGGGAAGAGCGTTAAATGTCTGGACGGTAGATGAAGCAGACGATATGAAACTCTGCGAGAAGTTAGGCGTAGATACTCTCATCACAAATAAACCGTCACATGCACGCGAGGTGCTCAGGTATCCTTAACCAGTGAGCGCCGCCGAAAGCCAGACATTTGCCTATTTAGGGCCAGTCGGCACATTTACCGAAGCCGCTCTTAAGAAAATTACATGCGATTTAGATGTAAAGATTCCTTACGCCAATGTCACAGCAGCGCTTGATGCTGTGCGCAAAGGCGAGGCGCAGTACGCACTTGTACCAATTGAAAATTCAGTTGAAGGTGTTGTTGCTCGCACTCTCGACGAATTAGCAATCGGCGATCCTCTAACAATTGCTGGCGAAGTAACTCTGCCAGTCACATTTGCATTTATGACTAAACCTGGTGCAGCAAAAGTTGATCGCATCGGTACCCACCCGCATGCCGAATCACAATGCCGTGCGTATATCGCTGCTAAATATCCTCATGCGGAAATCGTTGCTACCAACTCAACTTCAGCAGCTGCTGAGGCAGTGGGCAAAGGCGAGCTCGACGCAGCTATTGCATCAAGTGCAGCAGCAGAACATTTCGGCCTCGAAATTCGCGAAGAGAATATTGGCGATAACCAAGGCGCTGTCACTCGTTTCATCTGTGCTCAGAAACCGGGCTGGGTTCCAGAACCAACCGGACATGACCGCACATCTATCGCTGTCTTTATCGATATCGACCACGCAGGTGCGCTCCTTGAAATCCTTCAAGTCTTTGCGCAACACGATGTAAACCTGACATTCATTCAGTCACGTCCAACTGGTCGCGAACTTGGTCACTACCATTTCATTATTGATGTCGAAGGTCATATCAACGATGCTCCGGTTGGAAAGTCGATTGAAGAACTTCGAAATATCTGCGACGACATTAGATTCTTAGGTTCTTACCCACGAGAGGTGCGCTCATGATCGATATCAAGTTCCTACGCGAGAACCCTGATGTTGTCCGTGCTTCGCAGAAGGGCCGCGGCGAGAACGTCGAGCTTGTAGATCAAATACTTGCTATCGATGAAATCAAGCGCGCAGCCGTCACTGAATTTGAAACTCTTCGCCAAGAACAGAACGTTCTCTCAAAGAGCGTCGGTGCAGCAAAAGGCGATGAAAAGGCCGCCTTACTTGCTAACGCGAAAGAACTTGCAGACAAGGTAAAAGCTGCAGATTCAAAGCGCTCCGAAATTGAAGAAGAGGCAAAGCAACTCCTTCTACAACTTTCGAATCTTCTTGATACCGAAGCTCCAATTGGAGGCGAAGAAGATTTCGTCACCATTGAACATATCGGTACTCCACGCGATTTTGCTCAAGATGGTTTCGAACCAAAGGACCATGTAGAACTCGGAAAGTTGCTTGGCGCAATTGATACCGAACGTGGTGCAAAGGTCGCAGGTTCACGTTCTTACTATTTAACTGGCGTCGGTGCGCTCCTTGAATTTGCACTCGTTAATTACGCAATTCAGAGCGCGCTTAAAAATGGATTCTCACCAGTCATTCCACCAGTTCTAGTTAATCCTGCCGCGATGGAAGGAACCGGATTCCTCGGACAGGCTGCCGAAAATGTCTATCGCATTGAAAAAGATGATGTCTATCTCGTTGGAACATCGGAAGTTCCACTTGCTGCAATGCATATGGATGAAATTCTTCCTGCAGATAAATTGCCGCTTCGCTATGCAGGATATTCATCATGCTTCCGCCGCGAAGCAGGTACATATGGAAAAGACACTCGCGGCATCATTCGTGTTCACCAATTCGATAAAGTTGAGATGTTCTCATTCTGTAAACCAGAAGATGCAAAAGAAGAACATAAGCGCTTACTTCAATGGGAGAAAGATTTCCTCACCGCCATGGAGATCCCTTTCCGTGTTATCGATGTTGCATCAGGAGATTTAGGTTCATCTGCAACACGTAAATTCGATATTGAAGCTTGGATACCAACTCAAGGTGCGTATCGCGAGGTCACCAGTACCTCTAACTGCACAGAGTTCCAAGCCCGTCGCCTCAATATTCGCTACAAAGACGCCGAAGGTACTAAAGCGATTGCAACTCTCAACGGCACTTTGGTTGCAATTCCACGCATGATTGTTGCGATTCTTGAAAACCACCAGAATGCTGACGGAACCGTCAATGTGCCTTCTGCGCTACAGCCATTCCTTGGCATGAAGAAATTCGAGCTTGCGTGAGCGCACTTTCAGAAAATCAGCGTCGACCAAAGTTAATTGCAACTGATCTCGACGGAACAATCGTCGCTCATTACGGAACGATTACCCAACGCACCATTGATGCTTTTAGGAAAGCACATTCAATGGGTGTTGAAATCTTCTTTGTCACCGGACGTCCACCGCGATGGATGCCAGAAATTAGAGATGCCTTTGGAATTGGCAACGCAATCTGCGGCAATGGCGGAATGCTCTATGACTTACATAACGACGTTGTGCTTGAAGAGTGGCCTATTGAAGTAGATGCACAACTTGAAACGGTAAAGCGACTTCGCAGTGCCATCCCACCTATTTCATTTGCAATTGAATCTCACAATTATTTCCATCGCGAAAAGGCTTATGTTCCACGTTGGGATGTTGGGCTCGATAACATCGGTGTTGAAAGAATTGAAGAAGCAATGACTTCACCAACTCTTAAATTATTGGCTCGTTGCTCAGAACAAGAATTTACTTCCGATGAAATGCTTGCAATTGCAAAGAAGGAACTTGAAGGTTTAGTAACAGTCACTCACTCAAACCCATCTGATTCACTTCTAGAAATCTCTGCACATGGAGTTTCAAAGGGAATGACTCTTGCAAAGATGGCTGGTCGACTTGGAATCGATGCAGCTGATTGCGTTTCATTCGGCGATAACCCAAATGATTTCTCAATGCTTGAATGGTGCGGTCGATCATTTGCAATGGCAGATGGCCATCCAGAAGGACCGCAACATGCAAAGGGCATCGCAGGTCCATGCGAAGAAGATGGTGTTGCAATCATCATCGAACAATTACTAGAACTCCCAGCGTAGATACTCTCGGATTTTTACCGCGAGCGGATTTCGGGTAATCTCTCCCACGGAGGACTCGCATAGCGGCCGAGTGCACCGGTCTTGAAAACCGGCA
>JBDKLT010000075.1:0-101047 GCA_039795495.1 Actinomycetota bacterium
TTCACGGACAATCTGCGAACAGCCAAATTGTGAAACCCGCACGACAACGAGAGCTACTCGATCGATTTGGTGGAGCAGAGGTTTCGCAAGCGCTCTCTAGATATCAGAGTAATTTCACCAAATATCACGAAGTCAACGATCGAATAAAGGCTATGAAAACTTCAGCCACCAAGCGAGATTCAGAGATTGCTGAACTCGAAGAATTTCTCAACGCTTGGTCAAACCTCAAAGCGGTTCGCAATGAGCCAACTCAGATCAATGATGAGATCAGCCGCCTTTCGAGCGTAGAAGACCTCCGTATCGCATCAGAGTATGCAAACCAAGCTCTCCATAGCGAAGATTCCGGCGCACTTTCACTGCTGCACCAAGCTCGTAGATCTCTCGACGCAGCGAAGGCTAAAGATCCTCGCCTTGCAGAGATTGCAGAACGAGTTGCAGAGAGCCACTTCATCCTCGAAGATGCTGCATCAGATTTGTCATCGTATCTATCTGGTCTAGAGGCCGATCCTCAGAGATTGGATTTTCTTCAAAACCGAAAGGCAGAGCTCTTAAAATTCCTCAAGCGATGGGGCGGGACAGAGAGCGCTGACGATGAACTTGTAAAACTTGCCGCTAAAGCAAAGTCTGGCAAGGAATCCATCGCTGATCTCAAAGGTGGTGATGAAAGAGTTGCAGAACTAGAGAAAGAGTTAGTAGAGATCAAGAACCTTCTTTTGAACTCCGCGCAAGAGTTAACAAAGATGCGAGTTGATGCAGCTTCAAAACTTTCTGCCGCGGTAACTAGAGAGATTCAAGCTCTTGCAATGCCACATACACAATTCATAGTCGCCGTTCGCACTCCAGATTATCAAGGAGCACTTAAAGAAGGTGATTTCACTATCTTAGGATGTGATGAGATCGAGATGCAGATTCAGGCCCATGTAGACGGACCTAAGGTTGCTCTTGGAAAAGGTGCAAGCGGTGGCGAAATGTCGCGCATCATGTTGGGACTTGCAGTAGTGATTGCAAAGTCGCATCCAGTTGGCACCTATATCTTTGATGAAGTAGATGCAGGTGTCGGAGGAAAAGCTGCGATTGAAGTTGGGCGCAGACTTCATTCACTTGCACGAGATTCTCAAGTAATTGTGGTGACGCATCTGCCGCAAGTAGCTGCATGGGCAGATACACATTTCGTAGTTAAGAAGAGCAGTGACGGCTCTGTGGTCCAATCAGGAGTCTCGAAGATTGGACAAACTGAGCGGATAGAAGAAATTGCTCGAATGTTGGCTGGCCTTGAAGAGTCCAGTAGTGCGAGAGAACACGCGGCGGAACTCCTCGCCCTGCGAGGTTAAGCCTTCAAGGAGTGATAGGTTCGTCTTCCATGAGCCAAGCGCATGTGACTAAACATATTTTCGTAACTGGCGGAGTCGCCTCAAGTCTTGGCAAAGGTCTCACAGCATCTTCTCTCGGACGCCTCCTGGTTGCCCGAGGAATCAGGGTCACGATGCAGAAATTGGATCCGTATCTCAACGTTGATCCAGGAACTATGAATCCATTTCAGCATGGAGAAGTCTTTGTTACCGATGATGGAGCCGAAACAGATTTAGATATTGGTCATTACGAGCGCTTCCTCGATCGCAATCTTGAAGGATCGGCGAATGTCACTACTGGCCAAGTCTATTCTCGTGTAATCGCCCGCGAGCGTCGCGGTGAATATCTGGGCGAAACTGTTCAGGTAATTCCTCACATTACCAACGAGATCAAAGAGCGACTGCTCGCAAATGATTCAGATGATGTGGATGTGGTTATCACCGAAATCGGTGGAACTGTGGGCGATATTGAATCTCAGCCCTTTCTTGAAGCAGCTCGCCAACTCCGCCAGGAAGTTGGTCGCGACAATGTCTTCTATCTCCATATCTCTCTAGTTCCATATATCGGCCCTTCAGGAGAGTTGAAGACAAAACCTACGCAGCATTCGATTGCAGCACTTCGCAGTATCGGTATCGCACCAGATGCAGTCGTACTACGTTGTGATCGCCCGATTCCTCAAGGAATTAAGAAGAAGATTTCTTTGATGTGCGATGTTGATGTCGAAGCGGTGGTAGCGGCGGTCGATGCCCCATCAATCTATGACATTCCAAAGGTTCTCTTCGCTGAAGGCCTTGATTCATATATTGTGCAGCGACTTTCCCTTAAGGGCCATGATGTTCAATGGGGCGAATGGGATGAGTTGCTCAACAAAGTTCACAATCCTAAGCATGTAATCAAGGTGGGGTTGGTTGGAAAATATATTGATTTACCTGATGCATATCTCTCAGTCTCCGAGGCTCTTCGTGCAGGAGGCTTCGCTCATCATGCAAAAGTCGAAATTGTGTGGATTCCAAGTGATGAATGTGAAACACCTGCCGGTGCTGAAAAATCATTAAGCACTCTCGATGCAATCTGCGTTCCAGGAGGTTTTGGAATTCGAGGAATCGAAGGAAAGCTTGGAGCTTTGAAGTTTGCTCGAGAGAAGAAAATTCCAACTTTGGGACTCTGTCTAGGTCTGCAATGTATGGTGATAGAAGCTGCGCGAAATCTTGCAGGTATTTCTGATGCCAATTCGGCAGAATTTCTTCCCGACACTGGAACCCATGTCATCGCAACGATGGATGACCAGAAAGATATTGTCTCTGGTTCGGGGGATATGGGAGGCTCGATGCGACTTGGCCTCTATAAAGCTACTTTGACACCTGGCTCAATTGTCGCTGAAGTTTACGGATCCACTGAGATATCTGAGCGTCACCGCCATCGCTATGAAGTAAATAACCAGTATCGCGACCAAATCGCTGCAGCAGGACTTGTCTTCTCTGGCCTCTTTAAAGATCGCGATCTGGTGGAGTTTGTCGAACTACCTCGCGATGTGCATCCATACTACGTCGGCACTCAAGCGCACCCAGAACTTCGCTCACGTCCAACTCGTCCGCATCCGCTCTTTGCAGGGCTGATTGCGGCAGCTATTTCGCGTCAAGGTTCTCGTTAACTTAGGCGGTAGCTGTGGATTTTGAGGCTGCCCGTACCTCTTATTTAGATCATTTGCGGATTGAGAGAGGGCTCTCTCTCCACTCAATCAACTCCTATGCTCGCGATCTTGCAAAATTTGAAGAGTATTTAGTTGAAACTTCCAAAAGTTTCAAGTCACTTGAACCGGGTGACATTACAGAGTTCGAAGTGCATTTGAAGAACTCACAGCTTGCAATCTCGAGCATCAATCGAGCTATTTCTGCACTAAAAGGTTTCTATAAGTATTGCGCTATGGAATTTGATATCAAAAATCCAACCTCTGAAATTGAATCTTCAAAGTTACCTCGAAAATTGCCTAAAGCTCTATCCATCGATGAAGTTGCTCGTTTAATCGATTCGACCAAGCGTGAAGGCGACCCCATCTCATTACGTGATTATGCAATTCTCGAACTTCTATATTCATCAGGCGGTCGCGTCAGTGAGATTGTCGGTGCAAATATTGCAGATTTCTCGGTGGCTCATTCAGATGGTGAAGAAATTACAGTTCTGAAGTTGCGAGGAAAAGGTTCAAAAGAGCGGATTGTTCCACTTGGCAAATATGCAGTTGCAGCTATCTCTGACTATCTCACTCGCACCAGACCTGCCCTTGCAGAAAAGAATCGTAAATTTGAAAGCGCCCTCTTTCTTAACGCACGGGGATCGCGATTATCGCGGCAGAGCGCATGGCAGATTGTTCTTGATGCCGCTAAGGCAACGCAATTAGAGGGAAAAGTTTCTCCCCATGTTTTTAGGCATTCTTATGCAACTCATCTATTAGATGGAGGTGCAGATATTCGAGTAGTTCAAGAACTTTTGGGACATGCATCGGTGACGACAACGCAGATTTATACGCTGATCACTATCGATAAGGTACGCGAAAGTTATAGTTTGGCGCATCCCAGAGCGAAGTAGTTTTAGATGCCTCTTAATCGCCGGGCAAGAATGCTTTGATCGCCCTTGGCTTCTAGGTCAGCGATGATGACTGCAATTGATTCGCGAACAATGCGTCCACGATCTACTGCAAGTCCCAAATCGCCACGGAGCATAAGTCGTGCTTGATCGAGATCAAAGAGTTCGTCAGTTGAAAGGTAGACAGTGATCTTCTCTTCGTGAAGTTCACGTCCAGAAGGAGATTTTTCAGCTGCTGTGACACGTCGACGCGAAATGGTTCGAACGCCCTTCTTCGTCTTCGGTGCTGGTGCTGCCACTGTTGGTGCAGGTGTGACTACAGATGGAGCAACTTCATTCACTTGTCGAACCGCACTGAGCGCTGGTGTATTGGCGCGGAATAATTCATCTGCTCCTGGCAAGCTTGCTCTACGTGTCATCGTGCGCCTCCTCTGGCAATCAATTCTCGTGCAAGTCGGCGATAAGACTGAGCGCCACCTGACGAAGATGCATATGCAGTGATGGGCTCGCCTGCAACTGTCGTTTCTGCGAATCTAATTGTCTTTGCGATGATTGTTTCAAAAACGTCATCCGGATACTTTTCAAGTATTGCCGAAAGAACTTCGCGATTATGCAAAGTCTTCTTCTCAAACATAGTTGCCAAAATTCCAATCAATTTCAAATCAGGATTAAGGAAGCTCTTCACCTTATCGATATTGCCTTTAAGCTCGATAAAGCCGTGAAGTGCAAAGTACTCGCATTGCAACGGCACAATGACTTCATCTGATGCAACAAGTGCATTGATAGTGAGTTGACCCATGGTTGGTTGGCAATCAATCAAAATCACATCGTACTCAGGGCGAAGACGAGCAAGAGCGCGCTTGAGATATTGCTGTCCACCAATCTCTGCACCAAGTGTTGTTTCTGCAGTTCCAAGATCGCGGTTTGCGGGAAGAAAATCGAGACCAGCAACAGATGATTTCAAAACGATTTCATCGACATTGGCATCTGGCGTCATCAGTGCGTAGTAGACAGTATTTTCAAGGGGGAGTGCATGAGCATTCACTCCGAGACCGAGAGAAAGGCCGCCCTGCGGATCGAAGTCGACGAGGAGTACTCGACGTCCGAGTTCGGCGAGTGCTGCACCTAAATTAATTGTCGATGTTGTCTTCCCGACGCCACCCTTTTGGTTAAAGATGGATATGACCTTGGCGCCGCCATGTTCAGTGATGGGCGCAGGGATTGGAAAATTGTGAGGGGTTCTGCCGAGCAGGGATGCAGTGGTCACCACATCTTCGTCAAATGTCGATTTAGCGTTCAAGCGAGAAACCTCTTTTCAGTTGTCGCGACTCTACGCGTAAAGCGCAACGAACTGCAAGTAAGGCAAGTAAGGTTCCCCCGTGGAAAGTGTCGTGGCGAGCCCAGAGATCACCTCGGATCAAGCGCAAGAGATAGCGCCTGAGAGTGGCTTTAGCGTCCATCTCGATAATTTCGATGGGCCATTTGACCTTCTGCTGCAGCTCATCTCACGTCACAAGCTCGATATCACCGAGATTTCCCTCAGTCTAGTGACTGACGAATTTATCGCCTTTATTCGAGCCCTTGAGGCGAGCGGTGAAGGGTGGCGCCTCGATCAAGCGACAGAGTTCCTCGTCATAGCAGCGACCTTGCTCGACCTGAAGGCAGCTCGATTACTTCCAAGTGGAGAGATTGAGGATGAAGAGGATCTCGCTCTTCTAGAGGCTCGAGATATTCTCTTTGCCCGACTTCTCCAGTATCGAGCCTTTAAGGAGATTGCCGCTTCATTCCAGGAAGCGATCGCTCAGGCGGAGAAATCATTCCCGAGAGTAGTTGCTCTCGACCCTGCGCTGGCCGCTTTACTTCCAGAGGTCCTCATCGGCGTTGGACCAGAGCGCTTCGCAGCTATCGCTGAGCGCGTGCTTACTCCTAAGGCGCCTCCCGTTGTCGCCGTTGAACACCTTCATAGCGCCCTTGTGAGCGTCACCGAGGAGTCGAAGTTAGTAGTTGAGGCGTTACGCAAGGGCAGAACCGTCTCCTTCCGTAACCTTATTCAAGGGGCTGATTCAACCCTCGTTGTGGTGGCCCGATTCCTCGCCCTGCTGGATCTCTACAGGCAGGGCGCCCTCAGATTTGAACAGGTGATCGCCCTCGGTGAGCTCCAGATCAGCTGGGTCGGCTCTGATGAAGGCGAGATTCTGGTCTCTGATGAGTTCGATATCCCAGTCATCGCCGTTGAGGAAGAAGCTGAGCTCACGGTAGTCGAAAATAGCGTTGAAAATGAGACAGATGAGGATGAAAATGTCTAATCCAGAGGTTGATACCGATATCACCGTTGAGGTACAGAGCGGTGAAGATAACCAATTGAGCCATCTCTTCGATCCTGCATCGCTAGCTCGCTCGATAGAGGCGATCTTGATGGTTGTCGACGAGCCGGTTACCGAACTCACCCTTGCCTCTGTCCTCCAGGTAACAGTGGACCAGATTGTCGATGCGCTCGACTCACTCATTCCTACCTACGAAGATCGAGGTTTCACCCTCAAATCGATCAATGGGGGCTGGCGCTTCTATAGCCATCCCGATTGCAGCGCGGTGGTGGAGAAGTTCGTCCTAGATGGACAGCAGAACCGACTCACTCAGGCAGCTCTAGAAACGCTCGCAGTGATCGCCTATCGCCAACCCGTTTCCAGGGCGCGAGTCTCGGCTATTCGAGGAGTGAACGTTGAAGCGGTGATGAAGACTCTCATTACGCGAGGCCTCGTTGAAGAGTATGGCGTTGAGAACGAGACCGGTGCGATCCTCTATAAGACGACCAGCTACTTCCTCGAGCGCCTAGGACTTAGCGCCCTCACAGATCTACCACCCCTTGCACCTCATCTGCCAGATATCGATCGCCTTGACGAGATTCTCGATTCGCTCACCGACTAAGTAACCCCGTACACTTCTCGCACCAGACCCGCCACTGTAGGTGGGGGAGTTGACTGTCGAGAATGGATAGCCAGATGGCCGAAATGCGCCTTAATAAAATCATTGCAGATGCAGGAATTACATCCCGACGTGGAGCCGATGAGTTGATCATCGAAGGTCGCGTTACGGTCAATGGTCTCCAGGTTCGTGAACTAGGGGCGAAGTTCGACCCCGAAAATGTTAATGTAGAAGTGGACGGCGAGACAATTACTCGTTCTTTGTCTAAGTCTTATTTAGTACTTCATAAACCCAGAGGTGTTCTGTCTACGATGTTTGACCCAGAAGGCCGTCCATCGCTCGCTGATTTCATCGATCTTCGTAGAGAGCGACTCTTCCACGTCGGGCGTCTCGATAAGGATTCCGAAGGGCTCATCCTCCTTACCAATGATGGCGATCTGACCTTCCGCGCAACCCACCCATCCTTCGGTCTCGAGAAGACCTACATCATTGAATTTGATGGAGTCCTACCGGCAGGGGTGGATAAGACTCTTCTTAAAGGAATTGAATTAGAAGATGGCATGGGTCGGGTGCTCTCCTTCAAGCAGCTCTCTCCCCAGTGGATTGAGGTTACTATCCATGAAGGTAGGTACCACATCATCCGTCGCTTGATGGAGGCGGTCGGTGTTGATGTACTTCGGTTGATACGAACTAAATTCGGACCCATCTCTTTAGGGGAGACTCTCGAGGGGCGTTGGCGTGATCTCAATGAAGGAGAGTTGGCAAGCCTGCAAAAGGCTTTAGATATAAATCACTAAGTCGGTATTGCATCATTTTATAGATAAATAAATAAAACCATTTTTCTATCGGTAAGATTTATTTAATATATTTATCGATAAAATCACGCGTGAGAGATGGGGCTTTCTATCGCTATGTCGACAATCGAGATTCGAGTACCTTACATGCTATCCCACATGGTTGGAATGGGCACTTGTTAAAAAGGTTTAAAGGTTTTATCGATTTATAGTTTGAAAGGTATGTAAATACGGCCGAGTGAGATGAAGAGAGAGTAGAATTGGCAAATGTCAGTACGAGCAATACGGGGTGCGACCCAGGTAGCTTCCAATACCGCTGAGGCTATTACGCAGGGAACACAAGAGCTGCTCTTAGAAATGCTCACCGCCAATAACCTGACCCCAGATAGTGTGATCTCAGTTCTGCTCACATCTACCCCTGATTTAACGGCGACTTTCCCGGCTGCGGCAGCTCGTTCGGTCGGTTTTGATTCAACGCCTCTTATCTGCTCAGTAGAGATCGATGTCGACGGAGCTCTTTCCAGGACAATTCGAGTAATGGCCCATGTGGAATCTGAACTGACGAAGGCTGAGATTTCCCATATCTACCTCCACGGCGCCAAGGCTCTTCGCCGCGATATCGCGCAGTAAGTGGCCGATATGTCCCTCACTCATGTACGAATCGTTGGCGCCGGGCTCATAGGCACTTCTATCGGACTCGGACTCCGTCGAGCTGGCATAAGAGTCTCTATGGAGGATGCATCTACCCGAGCGAGAGATCTTGCAGATGATTTAATGGGAGGCAGCCGAAACCACGAAAGCTCTCCAGTAGATTGTGTGGTGATTGCGACACCTGTCGGTGCGATCGAAGAGGTCATTTCGCGGGAACTTAAGCTAAACCCTCAAGCCAAATTTATAGATGTAGCATCAGTTAAGACTAAAGTTAAAGTTGAGGTATCGAAGACAATTCTTGATCCCTCAGACTTTCTGCCGAGTCATCCGATGGCTGGTCGAGAAGTTGGGGGACCAGAATCGGCACGAGCTGATCTCTTTGAAGGGCGACCCTGGATTATTGACTCGGCTGGAGTAGATAGCGCTCTGATCGATATCGGGCGAGAGATGATCTCTATCCTTGGTGGGGTTGAGCTCGATCTACCCGCGAAAGATCACGACCAGGCTGTAGCACTGGTCTCCCACCTTCCTCAACTGATTTCATCTCTCTTAGCCAAGCAACTCCAGTCAGCAGAATCTGGATGGCTAGAGCTGGCAGGAGCTGGCCTGCGAGATACCACCCGAATCGCAGGGTCAGATCCACAACTGTGGCGCGAAATCATCGTTGCAAATCAGGGTGCGCTTAAGCCTCTACTTCAGAGCCTTCGCGATGATATTGATTCATTAATCTCTAATATCGATGACCAAACATTTATTGCCCAACTCATCAAAGATGGACAGAACGGAAGAGCTCGTATTCCCGGTAAGCATGGTGGTCGTTCACGCGAGTACAGCTTCTTGCCAGTTGTTATTGACGATAAGCCTGGTCAATTGGCTGCCCTCTTTGATGAATGTGCGGATGCATCCGTAAATATTGAAGATCTTTCGATTGAACATAGTCCAGGGCAATTCACTGGTCTCATCACTCTTGCCCTCTCTGCTTCTGATGCACAGAAACTTCAAGATCATTTAAGAGTCAAGGGTTGGCGCGTACACGATCCACGCTGATGCGACTGGTTATTAAAGAAGTTATTCACGCAATAGAATTACACAACTAAAAGATGGGCGCTCAAAGATGATTGTTGTTGCACTTGATGGCCCTAGTGGCAGCGGAAAATCAAGCACATCTAAAGCAATTGCCCAACGCGCTGGATGGAGCTACTTAGACACAGGGGCTCTCTATCGCGCAGTAACTTTTCTTGCTTTATCGATAAAGAGTGAAGATCCTAAGGAAATTCTTTTAGCGCTCATCGATACTCCCATAACTTTCAATTCAGATCCCCGTGATCCAAAGGTTTTTCTCGGTGATAGAGATATTTCGTCGGAGATCAGATCTCATGAAGTGACTGAAAAGGTTTCAGTGATAAGTGCGCTTCCAGAGGTGCGCGGCGAGTTACTGACTCTGCAACGTCACATCATTGGTAAAGCTGATCGTGGAATTGTTGTTGAAGGAAGAGATATCGGAACGGTCGTCTGTCCAGATGCTGCTCTGAAGGTGTATCTGACTGCAGATATTGAAGCCCGAGCTCAGCGCAGAGATGCCGAACTCGCAGATAATTCGCGTGGGACAGAGGCCGTTGCTCAATCGCTTTCTTCAAGGGATCAGATCGACTCGACCCGCGCAGTGTCACCGCTATCGATGGCGGTGGATGCCGTCCATATAGATTCAACCGAACTCAATCTCGAGGAGACGATTGATCGAATCTGGGAATTGCTTTCACAGCGCTCACTACTTGGATTGCCTATTGTTGCGATTCTTGGTCGTCCCAACGTTGGAAAATCAACTTTGATCAATAGATTTATCGGAAGACGTGAAGCAATTGTTGAAGATACTCCTGGCGTAACTCGAGATCGCGTTCAATATGAATGCGAGTGGGGTGGACGCAGATTCATCATTATGGACACCGGTGGTTGGGAATCAAAGCCAGATGGCATCTCAGTTCAAGTAAGTGCAAGTGCAGAACTGGCAATGAAGGAGTCCGATGTACTCTGCTTCGTGGTGGATGCACAAGTAGGTGCACTTGATGAGGATGACATTCTTGTCCAAGAACTTCGCAAAGCGAAGAAGCCAACAATTCTCGTCGCAAATAAAGTCGATGGCGATCATGATGAGGCCGATGCGCATGCATTATGGAATATTGGACTTGGAGAACCTCACTTCGTTTCTGCACTCCATGGACGTGGAAGCGGCGACTTGCTCGACACGATCGTGAGAGAACTTCCAGAAGTAGGCGCAGCTCAGGCTAATGATGGTTATCGTCGCATCGCGCTCATCGGCCGCCCCAATGTTGGTAAATCAAGCCTCTTTAATGCACTTGCAGGTGAAAGCCGTTCGATCGTCGATGACGCTGCCGGAACAACACGTGATCCGATCGATGAACTTATTGAGTTTGGCGGAAATATCTGGCGCTTTGTAGATACTGCCGGGCTCAAGAAGCGAGCCAATCAAGCAAGCGGTACTGATTACTACGCAACCCTTCGCACTCAAACTGCCTTAGAACGGTGCGAGTGCGCAGTTGTAGTTCTTGATGCTTCAGTGCCTATATCAGAACAAGATTTGCGAATCATCACCATGGTAGAAGAAGCTGGTAAGTCGATGGTGATAGTGATGAATAAGTGGGACCTCGTCGATGAGGACCGACGTACGCAATTAGACAAAGAGATTGAGAGACACCTCAACCAAGTTGAATGGGCGCAGATTGTCAATGTCGCTGCTAAAACTGGTTGGCATAGAGATCGTCTTGCTCCGGCTCTTCGCACCGCCATCGATTCGTGGGAGCGACGAGTTCCAACATCGAAGCTCAACTCCTTCCTTGGCGCACTTATCGGTGCAACACCTCCACCCGTACGTGGTGGAAAACAGCCAAAGGTTTATTACGCGACGCAGGCAGGGATTGCTCCGCCAAAGTTCGTTATCTTCTCGTCCGGATGGATTGAAGCGTCATATCGCAGATTTATTGAAAGGCGATTGCGTGAAGAGTTTAAATTCCCAGGGACGCCGGTCCAGGTGGCAATTCGCGTCAAGGAACGAGATCAGGAGCAGTAAATGCTGACTATTCCTAACGCGCTCACTTTCTTGCGCTTCTTAGGCATTCCACTCTTTACGTATCTCGCATTAGTGCCGCACGCTGATGGTTGGGCAATCATCGTTCTCGCTCTTGGGGGAGCTACTGATTACTTCGATGGAAAGCTTGCTCGAGCATTGCATCAGGAATCAAAATTTGGAGAGATTGCTGATCCAACAATTGACCGCCTCTATATTGTTGCAACTCTTATAGTTCTCTATATTCGCCAAGCCATCCCTCTATGGCTCATCGCAACTCTTCTCCTTCGAGATTTCTTCATGGCGTGCGTTGCCTTAGCGTTGCAACTTAAAGGCCATGAGCCGCTCAAAGTTACATACCTTGGAAAAGCTGCAACCTTCAACCTTCTCTATGCCTTCCCACTGCTACTGCTTGCCCTCGATGACTCATGGTTGGGAGAAGTTGCCTTTATTTGTGGGTGGGCGTTCGCGGTGTGGGGAGTAGCGCTCTATCTAGGAACTGCGGTTAGCTATTTCCTAACTGCCGTGAAGACGATTAGAGTTCGACCAACCAATATCGAAAGGCGTTAACTCGTTATGTCTCAGATTCCTCAGGATCTTCACTATACAAAAGAGCATGAATGGGTTGCTCCTACAGATTCTCCACTGGTCTTTCGAATGGGTATTACTGATTATGCGCAAGGCGCGCTCGGCGACATTGTCTATGTGCAATTACCTAAAGTCGGAGATTCTGTTACAGCAGATGTTGTCTGCGGTGAAGTTGAATCAACAAAGAGCGTTTCAGAAATCTTTGCGCCAGTCACTGGAAAAATTATCGCGATTAACGAGAAACTCAATGACTCACCAGAACTCGTAAACTCTGATCCTTATGGAGACGGCTGGTTGGCAGATATTGAAGTTCAGTCAGCTCCCAACGGGCTACTTTCCGCCTCAGAATATGGCGCAATTACAGCCTAATTCCCGGCTTGCTTTATTTTTTCCAACTCTCTAATCTCACCCTTAAGTTGACGTCCAACGTCCAAGGAAGAGAAAGAGGGCTCTATGGCATCGCCAGATGAAAACCATGAGCTGACTTCAACTCTCCACTTGGGCCTGCGATCTGTTGTCGGAAATTCCCCATCTGAACAGATAGATGATCTCCTTAGCCACGCGACACCTGAAGAGCGTCAGATTATCGACGAACTCTTGCAGAGCGATGGCAACTCCGCGATGGTATTTATCTATCGCGGTGCGCAGAAAGGGGCTCGTTTCCTTGTTACCTCCGAAGGAGTAACTATCGGACGCGCTCCTGAAAGCTCAATCTTTCTTGATGATGTCACTGTTTCTCGTAAGCATGCATCAATTGAAAAGATTGGAACCAACTTCACTTTCAAGGATTCTGGAAGTCTCAACGGTTCTTACGTCAACAACGAATCTGTCACCGAAAAGGTTTTGACCTCAGGAGACGAAATACAAATCGGAAAATTCCATCTGCTATTTATCAGCAGTTCAAAGACAGGGGAGAAGTAAGTTGAGCGTTCCAGCACGTGCGTATCTAAGTATTGGTGAAGTTCTCACAAAGCTACGTGGCGATTTTGCCGATATAACAATTTCAAAGATTCGTTTCCTCGAATCAGAAGGACTCATCGAACCTCAGCGAACACCTTCTGGTTATCGCAAATTCACCACATCCGATCTCGATCGTCTGCGCTACGTACTTTTTGCGCAACGCGATCAATATCTTCCACTTAAAGTCATTAAAGAAAATCTTGATGCTCTCGATCGTGGACTACAGCCTGCAGCGCAAGGGGGAGTCCCATCTCCACGTCCAGCACTTGGTTTAGCAACGGTTGATGGAGAATTCACTCCCGCAGCTTTTGCGGAGCAATCAGAGATGCGCCTCTCTCGTGAAGAGCTTCTTAAAGCGTCTGGACTTGATGATGCTCAATTGGTTGAACTTGAATCATTTGGGCTCATCGCAATCCGTGGTCGACATTACGATGGAGATGCTCTTGGAGTAGCGAAAGCAGTCGCTGAAATGTCTGGCTTCGGAATCGAACCACGTCACCTACGTTCATTTAAGTCGGCTGCTGATCGTGAAATCGGATTGATCGAACAGGTCATCACACCATTTACGCGTCAGAAGAGCAGCGATGCTAAAGCTCGCGCAGAAGAGGTTCAGAAGGAGATCGCATCGCTCTCGGTTCGCCTCCATGCAGCTCTTGTTCGTGGTGGTCTCAACCGACTTCGATAATCGATTTCCTGTAGCCTGCTCATATGTTGGTTCCAGTTGAAGTAGTCGGAGTGCGCATTGAGATGCCTTCAAACCAACCGATCGTTCTCCTCAAAGAGGTCGGTGGTTCGCGTTATCTGCCCATCTGGGTAGGAGCAGTTGAAGCGACATCTATCGCTTTCGCTCAACAAGGGCTTGAATCTCCAAGACCATTGACCCATGACCTGATTCAAGATCTTCTCGAAAGAGTTGATACAACCCTTACAGCGGTGCATATCACTGAGCTACGAGATGGTGTCTTCTACGCCAACCTCATCTTGCGAAACGAGGGCCAGCAACTCGAACCACTATCGGCTCGCCCTTCTGATGCCATCGCAATCGCTCTTCGTAGCAAGAGCAATATCTTGGTAGATGGAGAGCTGCTCGACGAGGTAGGAATAGATATCCCCGAGCAGGCAGCTGCCAGCACAGAGGGCGGAGACCAAGAGGTAGAGGCATTCCGTGAGTTCCTTGAGGGAATCAACCCAGAAGACTTTGCCGGTTAGAAAGTCTCAACCTCTAGTAGAGGTTGGAGTCGTGTCGGAACTCCATTTCCCAGGTCGCTCGGCGTAGCCTTAGCTATCCCCACTAGATGAAAGCGAGCCCCCTCTCGTGACTGATAAAGATTTTGAAATTGGTTACCGCGGCGCAACTGCATGTTCTGCTGCAGGAATTTCTTATCGTCAACTCGATTATTGGGCTCGCACTGGTTTAGTCGAACCTTCAATTCGCACTGCATCTGGATCGGGGAGTGCGCGTCTCTACGGTTTCCGCGACATCTTGGTTCTTAAGATTGTAAAGAGACTTCTCGATGCAGGAGTCTCACTTCAAAATATTCGTACTGCAGTAACTCATCTACGTAGTCGTGGTGTGACTGAACTTGAGCGAATTACTCTCATGAGCGATGGTGCATCAATCTATGAGTGCGCAAGTCCAGATGAAATTGTTGACCTACTTGCTGGGGGACAGGGTGTCTTTGGAATTGCAGTAGGCAAGGTGTGGCATGAAGTCGAAGGTTCACTTGCGACACTTCAAGGTGAAGTTAACGGTGAGGTTGTAGGTGTCGAAAATAACGATGAACTCTCACTTCGCCGCAAGGCTAAAGGCGCTTAGCACTTCTATATTCCTCTCTTAACGCGCGTAAGCGTCTTTCGTTAGGGGAGTAGTTCGTTGAGTAGATACCAATCCTTTGAGGATCGCCATATTGGGCCAACTTCATCACATGAAGCTGAGATGCTGCGCGAACTTGGATTCAACGATATGCCTTCTTTTATCTCTCAAGTTGTTCCAGCAAGCATTGCAATCGAGAAGAAACTTTCGGAAACTCTTGATTCTCCGAAGAGTGAAGTCGAAGTTATAGATGAATTGCGTGCAATCGCATCACAGAATCAAATATTTACATCACTTATTGGTTCGGGTTACTACGGAACAATTACTCCACCCGTTATTAAGAGAAATGTTCTCGAGAACCCAGCCTGGTATACCGCTTACACCCCATATCAACCGGAAATTTCTCAAGGTCGCTTAGAAGCTCTCTTTGCATTCCAGACAGTGATTTGCGATATGACTGCCCTTTCTTTAGCTAACGCTTCGATGCTCGATGAAGGTACTGCAGCCGCTGAAGCAATGACTCTGGCGCGGAGATCTTCTAAAGCATCTGATGGCGCAGTATTCCTCATCGAAGAACACGTACACCCGCAGACGAAGGCAGTTGTACTCACTCGCGCGAAACCACTTGGCATTACAGTTGTTGAAGTTGATTCAGGCCATCTGCTGCGCGATGGATATGACGGTGAGTTCTTCGGGCTCCTGCTCCAATATCCAGATACAACGGGTGAAGTAATCGATTATTCAAAGACAACAGAGTTTGTGCACAGTAAAGGCGCTCTCGTCATTGCCGCAACAGATCTTCTCGCCCTTACGCTGCTGACACCACCAGGGGAGTGGGGAGCAGATATTGCTGTGGGCTCCGCGCAGAGATTTGGAATCCCAATGGGTTTCGGAGGTCCACATGCAGGTTTTATGTCAGTGCGTGCTGGTTTAGAACGTTCGCTTCCAGGTCGCCTTGTAGGGCAGAGCGTTGATTCACATGGAAACCCAGCATTTCGTTTAGCTCTTCAAACTCGCGAACAACATATTCGTCGAGATAAGGCAACGAGCAATATTTGCACCGCTCAAGTATTGCTTGCGAACATGAGCGCTTTCTACGCAATGTGGCATGGCCCCGATGGTTTACGTGCCATTGCAGAGCGAGTTCACAACTTTGCAGGCAGATTGCAGGGTGCTTCCACGTCGAGAAATGGAGTTGTTTTCGACACTGTGACTGTAGATGTTCCAGATGCAGAGGCGGTTCATCACAAGGCAAAGTTGAAGAAGATCAATTTCGGAAGAGTTTCAGAGACTCAGATTCGAATTTCTTTTGATGAGACAACCACTGAAAAGACTTTTGCAGATGTCTTAGAGATTCTTGGATTACAAGATTGCCCAGCCATTGATATCCCACAAGGAAATGTCAGAAAGAGCAAGTATCTGCAACATCCAGTATTTAATACCTATTTCTCTGAGACTGCCATGCTTCGTTATCTCCGCATGTTGGCAGATCGTGATTTGGCTTTAGATCGCACAATGATTCCGTTGGGTTCATGCACCATGAAGCTCAATGCAACAACCGAGATGGAAGCAGTAACGTGGCCAGAATTCGCATCTCTTCATCCCTTCATTCCTACCGAACAGAGCGTTGGCTCACGACTTCTAGTAGATCAGCTCTCGCAATGGCTCGTAGACATCACTGGTTACGATGCAGTGTCACTTCAACCGAATGCAGGTAGCCAAGGAGAATTCGCTGGACTTCTAGCTATACGCAATTACCATGATTCGAGAGGTGATTCTGCTAGAAAGATCTGTTTGATCCCATCGAGTGCACATGGCACTAATGCTGCGAGCGCTGTTATGGCCGGCATGAAGGTGGTTGTTGTCGAGTGCGATCAATCAGGAAATGTAAGCGTTGATGATTTGAAATCAAAGATCTCTGAGCACGCACAAGAATTAGCAGCAATTATGGTGACATACCCATCAACACATGGCGTATTCGAATCTGCGATTGGCGAGATTTGTGCGTTAGTGCACGAAGCCGGGGGACAGGTCTATGTTGACGGCGCAAATCTCAATGCACTAGTAGGTACTGCACAACCTGGAAAGTTTGGAGCAGATGTTTCTCATCTTAATCTCCACAAGACATTCTGCATTCCCCATGGCGGAGGGGGACCTGGAGTAGGGCCAGTAATTTCAAAGGCACATTTGGCGCCATTCTTACCTAATCATCCACTTGACTCACTTGCAGGACCTGCAACTGGTCCTGGTCCAATTTCTGCAGCACCCTATGGTTCTGCAAGCATTCTTCCTATTTCTTGGGCGTATATCCGCCTCATGGGGGGAGCAGGACTTACCCATGCGACAGAGGTTGCAATTCTCAATGCAAATTACATGGCTCATCGCCTAAAGAGTTCGTATCCGGTTCTCTATACAGGAGAGCATGGATTCGTTGCACACGAATGCATTCTTGACTTACGTGAGATCACTAAGATTTCGGGCGTTACTGTTGATGATGTTGCTAAGAGGTTGATGGATTTCGGCTTCCACGCACCGACAATGTCATTTCCTGTTGCAGGAACACTGATGATTGAACCTACCGAATCAGAAGACCTACGTGAGATGGACCGCTTTATCGATGCGATGGTAAAGATCCGCTCTGAGATTCAAGAGATCATCGATGGAAAGATGGCGGTCGAAGATTCTGCTCTACGCAATGCGCCTCATACGGTGGGGGCAGTTATCGACAGCACCTGGAACCGTCGTTATTCGCGTGAGTTAGCTGCATTCCCATCTCAGCCTCAAGGGCTCATCGCTGGCGAATTGATTGGCCTTCAAGGCAAATATTGGCCAGTGACAGGGCGAATTGATGGGGCCCACGGGGATAGGAACCTCATCTGTTCCTGCCCACCAGTGAGCGACTTTACCTGAAATTCCTTTTACTTTACATAATGTAACTTATCGGCGTTAGGCCGTAAGCGTCGAGCCAGGCCCCACAAGGTTGTCTGCCATAAAGCCTCAATAACGATAGCTCTGCTCATCTTGGAGACTCCATTAACGCGTTCTACGAAGGTAATCGGTACTTCAACCATCTCGGCACCGGCTAATTCAGAGGCCATTGCCATTTCGATTTGAAAACAATATCCGGTAGCCGTCATCTCTGTGAGTTTGAGTTTATTGAGAAGCTTTGATGTGTAGATACGAAATCCACCGGTCAAATCATTAAGAGGTATACCGAGTGCAATACGCGCATATCGAGTACCCGATTTAGAAAGTAATTGTCGACTCTTCGGCCAATTAACCACGGAGCCGCCAGCCATCCAACGAGTTCCAAGAGTTATCGCCAGGTCGGAATCAGTTGCATCGAGCATCGATGGCAGATCTTCAACTCGGTGAGAACCATCGGCATCCATTGTCACTATCTGTGAATATTTATTGAATGCCAGTACATGAGCAAATCCAGCTCGGTACGCCGCCCCTAAACCTGCCTTGCCTGGTCTACGTAGAACTGAGACCCAAGGTAGATTCTTAGCGTCGACAATATCAGCAGTCTTGTCTGGTGAATTGTCATCAAGCACAACCACATCAAAATCTCGAATTTGGTGCAGTGTCGACAATTTATCGAGTAGCTCAACAATTGCGACCGATTCATTGTACGTAGGAATCAAAATGACAGGCTTCATGGTCACATCACCATCCTAGCGCTGAAATCAAACGATCCACGCTTGCACCTAACCCATACTCTTCTTTGATTTGATAAATTTCGGAGAGATCATCAGGACGCGAAGGCATTGAGATAGACATCTTGGGAATTGCGACATCTTTTGCACAATGAACCAAAGTGGGTGCAATCGCCAGATATTCCTTACCGTCGATAATTTTCTTTGCGAGTGATTTCGTGAGAGCAGGATGTTCTGATTCTGCCCCGGCTATAGCATCGTCAACAGTTGCAAAGTGATTGGCAATAAGTGCGGCGCCCTTTTCGCCAATGCCACGAACTCCGGGCAAACCATCTGAAGGATCACCACGGAACATGGCAAAGAGCGCGTAACGGTCCCCTGGTATTTGATATTTCTGACTCACCCAATCAATATCTACAAGATCATGTGCAGAAATTCCTCGTGCAAGATAGACAATTTTCACATCTCGTTTATCGTCGACAAGTTGAAAGAGGTCTCTATCTCCAGTGACTATTCGGATCGGACCCTTCTCTTTGACTGCAAATGAAGCCATGACATCGTCAGCTTCATAATCATCAACACCTAGCATCGGAATTCCGAATGCGTCCAGGAGATCAAGGAGTACGGGAATTTGAGGAGTGAGCGTCTCTGGCTCCTCTTCTTCTCCCCCTTCTTCCTCTAGGCGATTGGCTTTGTATTCTGGGAAAAGTTCTACACGCCAGGTGGGGCGCCAATCCCCTTCGATGCAGGCAACAATTCGATCTGGTGAATACATCCCAATCAATCGAGCAGTCATATCTAAGTATCCGCGTATCGCATTGACTGGCATCCCCGATGGCGAAAGAAGAGTGTCAGGCATTCCGTAGTAAGCGCGATACCAGAGAGATGCGCTATCTAAAAGCATGAGTGTCATAACTCTCCCAACATATAGGAAATAACACCTCTATCCAAGCGTTTGATTCCTTCTCGACATGCAGGGCGTAACTCTTCTGCAGCAGCGCCAATCTGAGTGAGTAAATCGATGAGTTGTTTGATATTTCGCACAAAATCACCAACGGTCATATCCGTCCCCTTGAGAATACTGCTTAATGAGTGCCCATTTGCCCATCGATATGATGCGTAACAGAATCCAAAGTCGGGTTCCCGTTGAGTTTTAACATCAAATTCATTCTCAATAGCCTCGAGTTCAATCCAAATTTTTGAGATTACTACCAGGGAATCGGCAACGATTTCACTTGGCATCTTTGGAGAGTAGGACTCAGAGCTCCTCCCCTGATAGATCATCGCTGAAGCAACTGAGAGAATTTCAACAGCGTTTAGATTAGAAAACACTCCGCGACGAATTGACTCGGTGAGGAGCAAATCAGACTCAGCAAAGATTTTCGCGAGAATTTTTCCTTGTTCAAGAGGCTTCTCACCTTCTATATAGCCCAGATGAGTCAGCACATCGCAGATTCTGTCGAAGGTCTTTGAAATAACGTGGGTGCGATTTTCAACTCGACTCCTTAAACCTTCAGATTCACGTCGAAGTCGATCTGCCTTTTCGGCTAATCGTGCATGAGCTTCTCGGTCATTACATGAGTGGCACGAGTGCTGTCGAAGTGCACGGCGCATTCCATCTAATTCATTTTCCAACTTTACTCTTTGGCGCTGATCAATAGACCTGCGACCGTCTCTGCGACTCAAGAGACGTTCAAGCTCCTTGATATCGATGCGAATTCTTGAGTAATCAGTGAAATCGCCCAAATGACATTGTGCAGATTCCATCAACTCAGCTGCCGCTAAATCGTTCTTCTTGATCTGACGAACTAAACCAACAACGGCACGATCTGCCTGAAATTGCGCGAATGAAGATTCGAGGCTTCCATGCGCTCTTTCGCGACCAAATCGAGCTATCAAATTGATTGACATGTTGTACGTGGGAGTAAAAGAAGAACGCAATGGATAGGTGCGAGTTGATGCAAGTCCTGCCGCTGTTGCAGAGTCAACAGTTGGCGACCATTGAACAACTGCATTTCCTTCAATATCAATTCCTCGACGCCCCGCACGGCCGGTCAATTGCGTGTATTCGCCAGGAGTAATGGAGACATGCGCCTCTCCATTCCACTTAGTAAGTTTCTCTAAAACTACTGTTCGAGCTGGCATATTGATTCCTAGCGCGAGAGTTTCAGTAGCAAAAACTGCCTTCACTAGTCCTCTTTTAAAAAGCTCTTCTACTGCTCCTTTGAAGCTAGGCAAGAGTCCAGCATGGTGTGCCGCAATTCCTCGCTCTAGTGCAAGCAACCAATCTCGATATCCAAGTACTTCCAAATCTTCTTCTGCGAGGTTTTGAGTGTATAAAGCGGCTGTACGCATAATCTCTAGACGTTCTTCGGCGTTAGTGAGTTTGAGTCCTGCAGAAAGACATTGCTTAACAGCTGCATCGCATCCTGCTCTTGAGAAAATGAAAGTTATTGCAGGAAGAAGATTCTCTCTCTGAAGCTTCTCAATCAATTCAGGTCTTTGCATCCGATTGTCTGAATCCCCGTAACGATCACGTCGATGTCTTGGTGTACGAGCAAATCGCAGCGCTTCTCTCTCGAGACCGAGAATTTCTGGGTTCACCTTGCCTGGTTCTCGAAAAAGGTCAACAAGTCGATTGCCGATCAGTACGTGCTGATAGAGCGGAATGGGTCTTACTTCAGAGACGATAACTTCAGTAGTTCCTCTAACTTCACCCAACCAATCACCGAATTCTTCAGCGTTGGAAACAGTTGCAGAGAGTGAGATAACTTGAACACTCTCCATAAGATGGATGAGCACCTCCTCCCAGACCGCGCCCCTAGATTTATCTGCAAGGTAATGAACTTCGTCCATCACAACTGACCCTAGATTAACGAGAGTTGACGAATTCGCGTACAGCATATTTCTCAGTACTTCGGTTGTCATAACAAGTACATCAGCTTCTGAGTTAATATTTGTGTCACCGGTGAGAAGTCCTACTCTCTCCTCTCCAAAACGCTCAACAAATTCTTGAAATTTCTGATTTGAAAGCGCCTTTATGGGAGTTGTGTAAAAACACTTCTTTCCTCGCTCTAGCGCGCTAAATGCAGCAAATTCACCGACGACGGTCTTTCCAGCACCGGTAGGAGCCGCCACCAATACTCCTTTTCCATCTTCGACTGCCTGGCAGGCCGATATTTGAAAATCATCGAAGCCGAAGTCGAATTGAGAAATAAATTTTGCGGTGAGGGGGTGCTTATTCCTTTGAGTTGCAGCGGCGTAACGTTCAGCTGGTGTTGTTAGATCTTCCAAGTTAGCCCCGCATCGGGAATACATTCTGCAGAGATGGGAGCTGGACCAATACGTTCGCCGTCGGCATATGCAATGGCAGGAGCATTGATTGAGATCTTCTGTGTCCGCAGAACCTTGACTTTTGGATGATGTATGTGAGAACCAGAATAGACAGTAGGAAAGACCTTAAGAAATTCAATTTTGGAAACAGGTTCGAGAATGACAACATCAAAGAGTCCATCATTTAGCTGTGCCTGAGGGCATACGTGCATCCCTCCCCCGTAAGACTTTCCATTTCCTATCGCAATTAGCATCGCTTCAGTGGTGAATCTTTGAGTATCGGTGGTTATCTCGTAATTGATTGGGCGAAATCGTGGCAATTCAAGAGCAATGGCTACGTTATAGCGCTGTGGACCTTTCGGCCACGAAAGTGAGTTTGCCCGTTCGTTTACGACCGAATCAAAACCTGTTGAAAGAATTGCAGCAAACCATTCTGAGTCAACATTCCCAAGATCTATCGCCTGCGGAGGTGACGAGATCACTTGATGTAGGTGATCTGTGAGGTTATCAAGAGACCAACCGAGTGAACGCACAACGTCATTACCAGTGCCTGCAGGAACAATTGCGAAGGGGCAAGAACGTGGAACGCAGACTTGTAGAACTAAGTGTGCAAGACCATCGCCGCCTACAGATATGACACCTTCACACTCTTGTGAATCGAGGAAAGACTCCAAATCACGTTTGAGAAGAGAGGCAGAGGGTGCGGAAAATACTTGGTAATTAATCTTGTTACGGGAAAGGAAGTCAGTGACCTCTATTCCTCTCTTGTAACCAGAGCCATGACCGGCAGTTGGGTTGATGGCAACTGCCCACATTACGAAATCTTTTCCGAAGAATCTATCGCTCTTTTGCGATCTCTCCTTCGATCGTTGAAGATCGCCCATACTCCAGCTAAAAAATAGAGTGCAATGAGCGGAAGCGCTAAAGCGAGCATGGAGAGCGGGTCAGCGCTTGGCGTAAAACCTGCAACAAAGAGACAGATTGAAAATATCCAAATACGCCAAGGCTTCAGAATTGCCTTCCCACTTAAGAATCCAATCGCATTAAAGGTCACCAGAAATACCGGCAATTCAAAGGCAATTCCAAAAATTAGGATGACTCTTAGAACGAAGTCTAGATAGTCATCGAATCGAACTAAGTTAGAAAGCGAGTCGGGGGTGAAGCCAAAAAGTACGCGAATCGCGATTGGGAGAATCGTGTATCCGAGGTAGGCGCCAGTTGCAAAAAATGGCGTCGCTACAGCTATGAAGAGGATTGAGTATCTCTTCTCTCGCCGATGCAGTGCAGGCGCTATGAATGCCCAGAGTTGATAAAGCCATATTGGAGCGCTCAAAATTACCCCGCTTAAGATCGCAACCTTAATCTGTAAATTGAGTGGACCTAATACGCCGTTGATATAGAGAGAGCCACAACTCGACGCACCTGACTCTCGAGATTCCTTCAAATCGCATACAGGAAGCGCAAGAGTGTCGATAATTTCAGTGAAGAAGAACCATCCTACGAGCGATGCGAGAGCAATGGAGAAGGCGCTTTTTACAACTCTTCTCTGAAATTCACGAAAATGATCCAGCAGCGGCATTCGACCGCCTTGGGTGGCCGCCACAGAGGTTACTTTTCAGTTGATCCTGAATCAGGATCCTTGGTTTCATCCTTCATTTCGCGCATCTCGCTCTTAAAGATGCGCATTGATTTGCCTAATGATCGAGCAGAATCTGGAAGACGCTTGGCTCCAAAGAGAACAACGATAACTATCAGAAGCAAGAGGATATGGCTTGGTTCGCGTAAAAACATGCCTAGATACTAGCCTAAAAAATGAACCTTAGCCGTATAGGGCAAGGGCCTCATTGGCACGAGTAAGTACGGCCGCGCGAATTTGATGAGGCGAAGTGACCTCTAATGAACCTGCCAGGGAAAGTGTTGTACGGATCATCCATTGCGGGTTGTAAATAGGAATCTGCATCTCTGCCTGAGAAGAACTATGGGAAATACCGAACGTTTCATGGATACGTCGCGCATTGCTATGCGCCTTAGCGCTAATCATTGATGGACCTGTTTTAGTTTGTTCCACAGATAGCGAAGGTGTATCTGACCCAACTATCTCCGCTTTAGAAATTCGATCAATCCTAAAGGTGCGTTGGCTCTGCGCTAACTGGCAAAATGCGATGACGAATTCGTAGCCATTCTCTTGAGTAATGTTCAATGGCGAAATGATTCGCTCCGAAATTCGGTCCTCACTGGCTGAGAAATATTCAATGCTAACTCTTTGACGCGAGGCGAGTGCAGAATTGAGAGTCGAAAAGATGAGCTCGCTCTTTCGCGGTGAAGCATCAACAATATGCAGAAAATGGGGAGTCAACTTCCTCTTGAGGTTAGAAATTACTGCGACAAGATCGACTCTGGTATCCCCAATTTGTTTCTCGATCATGTCGAGTCCGATTGCAAGAGATATGAGCTCTTGTTGATTGAGAGAACGAACTCTATTGAGGGTGTCTGCATTTCTGATCGAAACATAGCCCGATTCAAATTCGAGATCAATCAAATCAAATCTCGAGTCCCCACACATCCAAAGTGCATTTAGATCGGAGGCTAGCTCCTCGACTGATATGTTGAATGATTCTGCTAATTCTCGTATTGGAATACCTTGATGGCTTGAAATGAATGGCACAAGATCTAGCATTCGAGCGGCGCGCTCGATAGGAGTGGTTCGCTTAGCCATGTGATTGCACAATCTCTTGAAGAGATGTGATGACGTAGTTACGCAGAGACTGAGGTGAGATCACCTCAACATCGTCGAGATGCCACAAAATCTGGGCCGCAAGTTCCACCTCATGAATATACGGAATAGTCAGAAGACTCCACTCTTCATGATCAACTATCGAGGTTGCTTGCTCTCTCAATGAGAGACCCTTATCTCTTCGGACTCTTAGTTCAGCAACAAGCTGAGGCTCCGGGGAGGCGAGAATTCTGCGCATCTGAAAATCTTGAGGAATTTGGAAGATTTCCGATTTGCCACTCATCGATACCGACGAAGCAATTCGATCTAATCGGAAAGTGCGAATTTCATCTTTACCGAGATCAAGTCCTGTGAGATACCAAAAGCCATTCTTGGTACCTACTCCGTATGGATGAACTTTTCGGGATAGGGATGTTCCATCTTCAGATATGTACTCAAATTCAAGAGACCTCTTTGAGATGATTGCCTCAATAATCGTTTCAAAATTGGAATCAGAGATGGTGACGCGTGTTGCGATAGAAGGCACGGAATCCAAATCTGAATCAACCCCGAAAGATTTGAGCTTATTGAGGGCAGAAAGTGCAGGAGAATCCAAAACCGCACCTCGCCAAGCCTGTGAAGCAAGAGAAATCAGAGCAAGTTCTTGCTCTGAGACACTTTCTAAATGTGTTGAGTACTTCTCTGGCCTGATCCGATAGCCAACTTCATCATCAAAGAGTGGATCAAAAGTTCCAACTTCGATATCTATTCCCAACTTGCGAAGATCATCCTTGTCGCGCTCAAACATGCGCTCTTTACTATCAGCTTCACCTTCGTATCCATCAATGGAGGCAAATATCTCCTCTTTAGTTAACCAACGTTTAGTGGCCAATAAAGCAATGGTCAGATTAACTAAACGCTCACTCTTCCGAGACACCGTATGCACCTTTAGCAGGACGTCGTCGTCGTGGCAGAACATCGACGCCAGGAGCCATTCGTCTACTGTGAATAAGAAATCCAGTATGACCAATCATTCTCTGTTGAGGTCTTACAGCTAATCCCTCATGATGCCATCCGCGCACAATCGTCTCTGAACTCTCGGGTTCTGTGAAGTGGCCATCAGATTTCAGCGCTTCAGCAGTAGCTGATAACTGAGTAGTGGTTGCAACATATGCGAGGAACACTCCCCCTGGACGTAGTACCTCTGCCGCCATTGCGACACATTCCCAAGGAGCCAACATGTCGAGTATTACCCGATCAAATGTCTCTTTAAATATTTGGTCTTGCACGGAGCCAACAGATAACGACCAGTTATCGGGCGCTCCCCCAAAATAATCGGAGACATTTGCCGAAGCATTATCGGCAAAGTCTTGACGACGTTCTACGGAATGAACTGAACCAGTTGAACCAACTGCACGAAGTAATGAAAGTGTCAGAGCGCCACTGCCAACTCCTGCCTCAAGTACTCGTGCACCAGGATATATATCGGCAACTCCAACAATCATCGCTGCATCTTTCGGATAGACGATAGTTGCACCACGCGGCATCGATAGAACGTAATCGGCGAGTAATGGTATGAATGCGGTAAATTTCAAACCGGCAGTTGTGCTGACGACTGATCCTTCTGGCAATCCGATGAGATCATCGTGCGTAATCCATCCTTTATGGGTGTGCCACTCTTTTCCGGGAGTAATGGTGAAGCTGTAGAGCTTGCCCTTGGGATCGGTCAATTGGACTCGATCACCAGCTTTGAAATATCCGGAAGTAGACACGGGTGAATCTTAGGTGAAAGTAGAGTATCTCGTTGTGATGGTCGATGTATCGTCTGTGCAGTGATTCCACTTCGCCTCTCTCCGAGCCGCTTGAATGATTTCACCAATTGCCCCCAACTCTATAAATATCGTGCAATTGACCAGCTTCCCGAGCCTCCAAGTCTCGATGCCGAGCGGGGAAAATTGATCCACTCTGTTCTCGAAGATCTATATGACTTCCCAGCACAGGACCGAAATTTTGAGCGGGCTAGAACAATTCTCCCCACTAAGTGGAGTCAACAAATTTCTGAAAATTTAGAACTCCAAAAGTTGGTGAGTGATGAGAAGGAATGGTTTGATCGCGCTGAATCACTTCTACAAAACTATTTCACTTTAGAAAATCCTTCAGCATTTGAACCTACTTTTCGAGAGTTGCACTTAGAGCGTGACATCTCAGACGACATGTATCTCCACGGATATGTCGACCGTCTCGATATTGCTCCCACTGGAGAGGTTCGAATCGTCGATTACAAGACCGGTAAGGCTCCGAAGCCAGGATGGGAAGAGAAGGCTCTCTTTCAGCTACGTGTCTACGCACTGCTGTATTGGCAGAACCATGGTGTACTCCCCCGCCTCTTGCAACTGATCTACTTGGGAGATTCAAAGATAATCAAAAGTCAACCGACACAGAATCAGCTCTTGGCAACAGAGAAGATCCTAAAGAATATCGGCGCGGAAATTCTGACAGCACTAGAACAGATGGATTTCCCAACAAAGAAGTCTCGTCTATGCGATTGGTGCCACTTCAAAAAAATTTGTCCGGCTCATAATTAGTTCAGGCTTAGTTTGCGTTGAAGTATTTTGCTTCTGGGTGATGCACAATAATCGCCGATGTTGATTGTTCGGGATGTAATTGGAATTCCTCAGAGAGTTGTACACCGATACGCTCTGGTTCGAGTAATTCGCAGAGCAAAGTTTGTTGTTCGATATCAGGGCAAGCTGGATATCCAAATGAATATCTAGATCCGCGGTATCCCTGATCCAAAATCCCTTGAAGATCCGGCGAATCATCGAGTCGTACTGAAAGTTCTTCACGGACTCGGGCATGCCAATGCTCAGCCAGCGCTTCAGTTAGCTGCACGGAGAGCCCGTGCAATTCCAAATAATCTCGATATTGATTTGATTCAAAGAGTGTATTTGCCGCTTTGCTAACAGTATTGCCCATAGTGACAACGTGGAATGCGACCACATCTGTCTTTCCAGAATCCTTCGAAGCAAAGAAATCCGAAAGACAGAGTCGACGATCGCGTGATTGGCGAGGGAATGAAAAACGCATCCGTTCTTTGCCTTTTTGGGGACCTTCATGATGAAGAATGATCAGATCGTTTCCTTCAGATACACATGGGAAATAGCCATAAACGACAGCAGCTTCCAACCAGCCTTTTGATTGCACTTCGTTGAGCAATCGACGAAGACGCGGACGGCCTTCTGATTCAGCCATGACTTCGAATTCACCACGCGCACCTTTAAGACCCCATTGACCCATGAAAAGAGCTCGTTCATCGAGCATTCCTACGTAATCTGCAAGCGGTATGCCCTTAACGATTCGAGTACCAAAGAAAGGTGCTTGAGGAATTTCGATCTCTGTTGAAACATCACTTCTGCGAGTATCAAGTACGGCTTCTTCGCTCTTGCGAGCAATAGCCTTTACCTTTCTTTCACGTAATGCGGGAAGTGTTGCACCCTCCTCTCCTCGCTTAACAGCCATGATGGCATCCATGAGTCGAAGACCTTCGAATGCATCACGCGCATAGCGAACTTCTCCGTCGTACATTCCAGCAAGATCCTGCTCGACGTAGGCGCGCGTAAGCGCCGCACCTCCGAGGACGACAGGCCATTTATCCGACAATCCGCGCGATTGAATCTCTTGGAGGTTCTCTTTCATCACGACAGTTGATTTAACGAGAAGCCCTGACATTCCGACTGCATCGACATCATTTTCAAGTGCAGCGTCGATGATTTGATTAATCGTCTGCTTAATTCCGATATTAACAACTTGATAACCATTATTGGAAAGGATGATATCGACAAGATTCTTACCGATATCGTGGACGTCTCCCTTAACAGTTGCCAGCAGCATGCGTCCGCGGCCTGCATCACCTGTCTTCTCCATATGCGGTTCCAAGTAAGCGACAGCTGACTTCATCACCTCAGCACTTTGGAGGACGAAGGGCAACTGCATCTCGCCTTTGCCAAAGAGTTCGCCAACAACCTTCATTCCTTCAAGAAGATGATCATTGATAATGGCAAGAGGAGCAATTCCATCGGCTAGCGCTGAAGTGAGATCATCCTCTAGTCCAACTTTCTCACCATCGATGATGCGACGTTCAAGTCGTTCGCGAAGCGGCAAGGCAGCCAGTTCAGCTGCTCGGACATTTCTAGATGCTGCAAGTTCAACTCCTTCGAAAAGTTGTAGGAACTCTTGCAATGGATCATAAGTACAGGTATCACCATCGTATGTACGTCGATCATAAATAAGATCGAGTGCGACTTGTTTCTGCCGCTCTTCGATACGCGCCATAGGCATGATCTTTGACGGATGAACAATCGCTGAATCAAGACCGGCTTCAACGCACTCATGCAAGAAGACTGAATTGAGGACAACTCGAGCTGCTGGGTTAAGCCCAAATGAAACATTGCTTACACCTAAAGTTGTCTGAACTTCTGGGTATTCAGATTTCAAAGTCTTAATCGCTGTAATGGTCTCTAGCCCATCACGTCGTGTTTCTTCTTGACCTGTCGCAATAGGAAAAGTCAGCGCATCAATAAGGATGTCGCCGATCTTCAGATCCCACTTACCGGTGAGATCTGCAATTAATCTACGTGCTACTCGCAATTTCCACTCTGCGGTACGTGCTTGGCCTTCCTCATCAATGGTGAGAGCTACAACAGCAGCACCATGTTCCTTGACCAAAGGCATAATTCGAGAGAAACGAGATTGGGGTCCATCGCCATCTTCATAATTGACGGAGTTGATGACGCATCGCCCACCTAGAGCTTCGAGACCTGCCTGCAAAACTGCCGGCTCAGTTGAGTCGAGAACTATCGGCAACGTTGAAGACGTTGCAAATCGTGAAGCAATCTCATACATATCGCGCGTGCCATCGCGACCAACATAGTCGACAGATAAATCAAGCATATGTGCGCCATCGCGGATTTGATCACGGGCGATTTCGACACAGGTTTGCCAATCTTCTGCAACAAGTGCATCTCTGAAAGCACGGGATCCGTTGGCATTAGTTCGTTCACCAATTGCAAGGTAAGTCTTGTCTTGCCTGAAAGGAACATATTGATACAGAGAGGAAGCGCCGGGTTCTAATATTGATACGCGACTCTGTACCTTTCTTCTATCCAATTTCGATACAACGGCTGCCAAATGTTCAGGGGTAGTTCCACAACATCCACCAATGAGTGTGATTCCGTAATCTGCAACAAAGGTTTCAAGTGATTCAGCAAGCTCGTCAGGGCCTAGTGGATATTGAGCCCCATCTTTACCGAGAATTGGTAAACCTGCATTTGGCATCACTGAGATGGAACAAGTCGCATTCTTAGATAGATAACGCAGATGTTCTGACATTTCAGCAGGACCAGTAGCGCAATTGAGCCCGATGAGATCAATCTCCAAATGCTCAATCGCATTGAGCGCTGCACCTATCTCAGAACCCAGGAGCATAGTTCCCGTTGTCTCAACTGTTACTTGTGCGATGAGCACAATGTCCCGATCGGATTCGGTGATTGCTTGACGAGCTCCGTTAACTGCCGCCTTTGCCTGAAGGAGATCTTGTGTTGTTTCGATCAAGAGCGCATCTGCACCCGAGTCAATTAATCCACGTGAGGCTGTGTAGTACGCACTCTTGAGATGTGAATACGTCGTATGTCCGAGGCTAGGCAGCTTTGTACCTGGACCAAGTGAGCCTAAGACAAATCGAGGCTTATCTTCAGTGGAATATGCATCAGCTGCGGCGCGCGCGATCTCTCCACCAGCAAAAGCTAACTCGTAGATGCGGTCTTCAATTCCATATTCGGCGAGATTCGCCCAGTTGGCTCCGAAGGTATTGGTCTCGATGGCATCGACTCCTACTTTGAGATAGGACTCATGTACGGAACGAACTAACTCAGGTCGAGTGACATTGAGGATTTCATTACATCCTTCGTAGCCTTGGAAATCATCAAGAGTGGGATCAGCCGCCTGCAACATGGTTCCCATGGCGCCATCTGCGATTACTACACGAGTTGAGAGCGCCTGGCGGAGTTCACCTGCAGGTACAACTCTCTTTTCAACGCGACTCGTCACAGCCCTGAGGTTACCGTAAGGTGGCGATGTGGAGATTCATCAGATTCCAGAACTTCGGTCACCAGTGATGATTGTCGCCTTCTCTGGTTGGAATGATGCTGGAGAAGCCGCAACAGGTGCTGCATCTCATCTTCTTGGGGCCTGGACCGATCTCGCATCTGATGTGGTGCCAGAACTCATCGCCGATGTTGATCCCGAAGATTTCTATGATTTTCAAGTTAATCGTCCTATGGTCTATGTAGATGATTCAAGTATTAGAAGTCTTACCTGGCCAGGTACTCAGGTCTTTGGATTGCGAATCCCCAACCTAGATCGAGATTTGGTAATTGTTAGAGGTGTTGAGCCATCAATGAAATGGAAGACATTTGCCGCGGATCTCTTGGATTTGGCCGACGATCTTGAAGTCGAGATGATGATTACCATCGGATCTATGTTGGCTGATGCACCACACACACGCCCTATTACAGTAAGTGGCAGCGGTGCACATCCTGAGATTGCGCAACGACTAGGTGTTGCAATCAGCAAATATGAAGGTCCAACCGGAATTCTCGGTGTAATTCAAGATGCATGTGTTCGACGAGGCATTGATGCCATATCACTGTGGGCAGCGATTCCACATTACGCATCTACATCGCCATCACCTAAAGCAACGCTTGCCCTTATCAATGCCATTGAAGATTTCCTCGAGATTGCTCTTCCTCAAGGGGATCTACTTGAGGAATCGCGTGAATGGGAAGATGAAGTCACTGAGATGGCCAAGGAGGATTCTGAAGTCGCTGAGTACGTCAAAGCTCTTGAAGAGAGTAAAGATTCTTCCGATATGCCCGAAGCCACTGGTGAATCTATTGCACGAGAGTTGGAGAGATTCTTGCGTAGGCAGAGCGAGAACTAAAGCGCCAATCCCAGAAGTGAATCTAGCGCCCTAGAAAGTTCTCCGGATTCTCCGCCAGTTAATCCATTTTCTGAATCTTCTACCCACCGAGCAATAGCGGATTTCACAGAGGGTGTATCCAAATCATTCGAGAGCGAATTAAGAATGCTCTGAATGATTTCATCCGTTGGTGCCACTTCTGATTTAGAAAGTGTTAAACGCAGTTGCTCTATTTCTTCTTGAGCCGTGGTAATAATCTCCGATGACCACATAAGATCTTCTCGATAATGATGCCCCATCAAAGCCCATCTAATAGCCATCGGATCCACGCCCGATGAAATTAAGCGAGAAACGAAGACTAGATTCCCAAGTGATTTGCTCATCTTTTCGCCATTTAATCCGATCATTCCCGCATGCACATAGTGTTGAGCAAATCTTTGGCCATTGATCGCTCTGCTCTGAGATGCTGACATTTCATGATGCGGGAAGATGAGATCACTTCCCCCACCCTGAATATCGATGGCAAATTCATCCTGTGAATTGGGCTCAAGATAATGAAGCGCAATTGCACAACATTCAATATGCCAACCAGGTCTTCCTGGTCCAAAGTTGCTAGGCCAACTTGGCTCACCATTTCGCTGAGATAGCCAGAGCAATGCATCAAGAGGGTTCTCTTTACCTAGACGCTGAGGGTCTCCCCCACGTTCGGAGAAAATTTTGAGCATGGTTTCTATATCCAGATGGGATCGAATTCCAAACTCTGAGTCAGAGTGGACGCGAAAATAGATATCAGAATCAACCAAATATGTTGTTCCGGCTTTATGTAGTTTATTGATAGCTTCAATGACTAACGGCATTGCTTCAACGACCCCTATGTAATGTCGAGGTGGGATGACGTGGAGATCTGCCATATCACCTCGGAAGAGATCAATCTGAGAGGATGCAAGTGATTGCCAATCGACTCCATCGCGTTCTGCTCGTTCTAGGAGTGGATCATCGATATCGGTAATGTTCTGAACAAAATTCACTTCTGAGCCATTTGCTCGAAGGAATCTATGTATGAGATCAAATGTCAGGTAGGTAGCTGCATGTCCTAGATGGGTAGCGTCATAGGGGGTAATTCCACATACGTAAAGACGATAGAGATTCTTTCGAGCAACTTGTTCAACAGATTGAGTTGAAGTGTTGAACAGCGCAAGTTGCGGAACGTTGAATCGCTGATGCAGGGCTGGAATATAGATATCAGGCCACGAGTGCATAGAACTAGCCTAACTTAAAAGGGAGGCCACGGTACTGACGGCCAATCCTTGCTCGGCTCCGGAAATCTCTCCAACCCAAAGAGGTTCTGGATTCGTGACACAAGAGCAGAAATTTCTGTGGGAGTTAATAGAGAATCGAGGAATGAATGATCTGACTCCAACTTTTGATAGAGGTTCTTAAGTTGCGAAATCTCACCATCCGTCAACTTCTGTCCAGCCCATTGCCACAAGACAGTCCGCAGCTTATCGTCCTGATGGAATGTAACTCCATGGTCACATCCCAGAACGGTTCCATCAGTCTTGGGGAGAAGATGACCTATCTTCCTATCCGTGTTATTAACTACAGCATCAAAGAGAGCAAGTTTACGTAAGTGATCGTTGTTGCTTGAATAGAAATGAGCAAGATCAACTTCTTCATCTATATCGATCCATTGTTGAACTGCGCCAACTCCAAATGGGCCGTCTCTCAGAACTGTGGTTGGTACAACATGAAACTCTCCATATTCACTTATCAAGTAGGCAGCTCGTTCTCGATAAGCAAGTTGGCCCTCCGTGAAATCCCACAGAGGTCGTTCGCCGGCAATAGGTTTATAGATTACTGAGGTTTTTTGATCATCGAATGAACAGATTGCTAAGAGCGTTGCGTTGGAAGCATCAACAAGACGACCTGTAACTTCCAATTCTCCTTTTTCAAGGAGTTCATGTTCGCTCTTCATCGACGATATCCATTTGCGCGTGGGCAGAGATGCCCACTTGAATCAATTGGACCTCCACAGAATGGACAGGGCAATCGCCCAGCATTGATTACCGCCTTGGCTCTATCAACAAAGTGAAAGGCTTGAGATGGATGAATCCACACTCGCGCAAGATCCTGGTCGTCACTTGATTCCTCTGTCTGAATGTCGATAGACGAATCAAGAAGCTTTTGCAGTTCAATCTGGATCGCTTCCTTCGCTTCATCGTAAACGATCCCGATGAGACCAATTCGAAACTCTTCTTCGATAGGCGTTTGTAGTGGTGCATCATCTCTGGTGCGACGATCGATCACGAGCAATGGATAGTTCTGCCTCAACTCACGCAACATCGCGGAGAGTCGGTCGGCTAGAGCCTGAGCCTGCGACTTTTCGAGTGAGAGTGAGAGTAATCGATTACCTTGTTGGATTTGAATAAAGAAAGTTCTCTCACCGGGCAATCCCACTGTTCCTAAAACAAATCGATCAGCCGGATCGAAGAGGAATACTCGCTCTCTCATCTCTTACCTTTAGTCAATCTTCTTGCACCTCCGCCGAGGAGCGCTTTGAAATTCGCATCCTTATTGGTCAATTGGTGGATCGGAGTGTGAGAGTCATTAAAGGAAATGAGACGAGATTTAGATCCATCAAAATCAATAACAGTTATGGAGGCTGGATCTACCACCAGGGACTGAAAGTGATTGAGATGAATCTTCATAAGGGAAGCAACAATCGATTTGATGATATCTCCGTGTGAAACGAAGAGATGAGTTCCTTGACTCTTCTCCTTCAGCGCTTGATGGATTGAAGTAAGAGCCCTCTTTTGCGCGCCTTTGATACTTTCACCCTGAGGAAATCGCACGATACTTGGAGAGTTCTGAATATCTTTCCAGAGAGGATCACGGGAAAGTGTGGACAATTTTCGTCCACTCCACTTGCCATAATCGACTTCAATCAATGATGAATCAATCAGATATTGTGAGATTCCCTGGGAGTATCTCGATGATAACCAAGGGTTTATTGTCTCTTCGCACCGTTGCATTGGGCTTACGCGCACACTATCGAAGGAAGATTTACCTATCCGTTCAACGAGTTGATCAGCCTGAATCTTTCCCAATTTACTCAGAGGGATATTTGGAAGTTGACCACTCAGTATTCCTTTTTCATTGGCAATCGAATGCGCATGACGGAGAAAAATGAGACGAGCCACAACACGAAGGTTAACGCCCTCTCAACCAATACCTCTCTCCGAAGCTTCACCTTGCTAGGGTCTGCCACATGGAGATGAGAAGAGCAGGAAAAAGCGGACTCTCTCTATCTCGTTTAGGACTTGGGACTATGACGTGGGGTCGAGATACCGATACCCATGAGGCAGCAGATCAATTTCGAGCCTATATCGAGGCGGGGGGAAACTTTCTTGATACCTCCTCAACATATGGCGATGGTGATAGCGAGCGAGTCATTGGGGGTCTTATCGGGACTCTCGCTCGACGCGAAGATGTAGTCATAGCAACTAAGGCAGGGGTGACATTCCCCGGGGGCGTTCGCACTGTGAACAATTCCCGGCAATCACTGATCTCTGAGCTCGATAAATCTCTCACTAGGCTCGAGAGTGACTATGTTGATATTTGGCAGATTCATTGTTGGGATCCCTTAAATCCACTCGAAGATACGCTCTCTGCTCTCGATTATGCATACACTTCTGGGAAAGCTCGATATGTTGGAATCTCAAATTTCTCTGGATGGCAAAGTGCTAGAGCGATAACGATTCAAGAATCAAATTCAGCTAAAGCGCCGATTGTGTCCCATCAAATCGAATACTCCTTACTTAATCGCGGCGCTGAAGAGGAGATACTCCCCTGCGCCGATGAGACAGGAATTGGAATCTTGGCGTGGGCTCCACTCGGACGTGGCGTACTAACCGGGAAATATAGAAAAGGCATACCTAGCGATTCTCGCGCTGCAGCCCCACATTTTGTGAAACATGTCGAACCGTATCTTCGTGAGAAACCTCAACGAATCGTTGAGGCGGTCTCAGTTGCTGCAGAGGGACTTGGCTTTGCTCCTCTTGAAGTTGCACTCGCGTGGGTTCGCGATACTCCTGGAATTACTTGTGCAATTGTTGGAGCGCGTACTGGTGCTCAATTGCGAGGAATCTTGGCAACAGAAGAAATTACTCTTCCTCAAATTGTGAGAGATGCCCTCAACGACATTTCTGAGTAGTGACGACTAGCAGTTCTCCAAGAAATCTGCGAGAACATTGACGCCAAACTCGAGGCCAGATATCGGAACTCTCTCGTCAACTCCATGGAAGAGCGCCATAAAGTCAAGATCCGGCGGCAATCTCAGTGGAGAAAACCCATATCCGACTATTCCTAACTCAGAGAGTGCTTTGTTATCGGTTCCACCACTCATGAGATATGGAACAGGGATTCCCTCGGGATCATGGCGTGTAATTGCATTACACATTGCATCCACCAAATCTCCTTCAAAAGTAACTTCGAGTGCAATATCGCGAGATACAGTCTCTATCTCAATATCGGGGCCGATGATGGAACGAATCGTTGTATTCAATTCTTCTTCATAACCAGGGAGGAATCTTCCGTCAATAACTGCGCTTGCCGTTCCTGGAATTACGTTCGCCTTATATCCGGCTTCGAGCATCGTTGGGTTGGCGGTGTTCTGCAAAGTCGCACCAATCATCCGCGAAGTTGGGCCAATCTCTTTCAAGAGTGGACGTAAATCACTCTCGTCATAAGGTTTTCCAGTCGCTTGAGCAATCTTTTGAAAGAGAACCTTTACCGTTTTGGTATATCGCTGTGGCCATGAATATCGACCAATCTTCGCAACTGCTTCGGTAAGAGCCGTAAGTGCGTTCTCATCATTCATCATAGAACCATGACCGGCGCGACCTTGGGCCGTGAGCTTCATCCAGTGAATTCCCTTTTGTGCTGCTTCGACAAAGTAGAGGCGCTTACCATCTCCTACAGTTACGGAGAATCCACCAACTTCAGAGATCGCCTCTGTGCAACCGGCAAAGACTTCAGGATGCTCTGCAGCCATCCACCGAGAACCGTAAGTCATGCCCGCTTCTTCATCAGCGAAGAAGGCAAGAACAATTCTGCGAGGTGGCTTATATCCAGTTCTCGCCCACTTGCGCACAATTGCAAGAATCATTGCGTCGACATTCTTCATATCGACTGCACCGCGACCCCAGATCATCCCATCGCGAATCTCGGCAGCAAATGGATCAACAGACCAATCAGCTGCATGTGCGGGAACTACATCTATATGTCCGTGTACGACAAGACCCGGGCGACTTGAATCAGCTCCTTCAATCTCAGCGATAACATTGCAACGATTTGGCGCAGATTCATAAATGCGAGATGCAATGCCAACCTCTGCAAGTGAAGCGACGATGTAATCTGCTACTGCCTTTTCATCGCCTTTTCCTTCACCAAAATTGACCGATGGGATACGGATGAGATCTTGGCAGATGGAAACTACTTCTTCTTCGAGAGTCATATCCGTATTCTCCCCTGTTTGAAGGCCTCGAAGCACATATGGCTCGGCTCACTTTTGCGTCGTTCGTCGCCACTAGATATAATCGCTCAGTTATTTCGGCTCGAGCGCCTAGAATTTCCAATCTAGTGCGAGCGAGTTACTCGTCCGGGTGGCGGAATTGGCAGACGCGCTAGCTTGAGGTGCTAGTTCTCGCAAGGGATTCGGGGTTCAAGTCCCCGTTCGGACACAGTTACGGTGGTAGATAGATGGCGATAACTCTTCATCAGGCACTTTCGCGCATTCGCCCAATCGCCGATTACCCACAGCCAGGAATCCTCTTTCAAGATATCACTCCACTTCTCGCAGATGCAGAGTCATTCGAAGCAGTCATCGCCCATATGTCGGATCTAGATCGGGACTCAGAAATTGCGGTGGGTATAGAAGCGCGAGGTTTCATTCTTGCAAGTTCTGTAGCTACCCACCGAAAGATTGGTTTCGTTCCTTTGCGAAAGAAAGGCAAACTCCCAGCCGCAACATTCGCGCGAACTTATGGTCTTGAATACGGGGTTGATGAAATTGAAATCCATCAAGATGCTTTGAAACCTGGCAGAAAAGTTACTCTCATTGATGACGTTCTTGCTACCGGCGGAACTCTTGAAGCGGGAATTGATCTTGTACAAGATGCTGGTGGCATAGTCACTTCAATCATTGTTCTTTTGGAAATTTCAGCTCTCAACGGTCGTAGTCGAATTCACGAGAGATTTCCCAAGATTCCCATGCATTCACTGGTGACCATCTAGTGAAAATCCCTCAGATTCAAGCGCTTCGCGCGTTAGCTGCAACGCTTGTAGTTATCTACCATGCTCACCTTATTCCTGGTGGCTACATCGGCGTGGATATCTTCTATGTAATATCTGGATATCTCATTACAGGCTTACTTCTACGAGAACTAGAGAAGACTGGGAAGCTCGATCTCAAGGCCTTCTATATTCGACGAATCAAGCGTCTATTACCAACTTCATTTTCAATTCTTTCGATAACAGCGATTGTGGCATGGAACCTATATCCGCCTAACATGCGTTCTGAACTTGCCAAAGATATTGCTGCGGCAGGAATCTATATCTCAAATTATCTCTTTGCTTTCTGGCAGATGGATTATCAGAATCTCAGTTCAATTCCACCTGTAGTGATTCACTATTGGTCTCTGGCAGTCGAAGAACAGTTCTATCTCTTCTGGCCATTCATTATCTACGCCCTCTATCGACGAGGTGGGCGAAGAATTGTTGGCTTCGGAATTGTGTCTATCACCGCACTCTCCTTCCTCTTCAGTCTCTATCAAACGAGCGTTAAACCTATATGGGCCTTCTACTCACTTCCGACCCGTGCTTGGGAGCTCGGAATAGGAGCGCTCCTTCTCTACATTCCTCAGCGATTCCGATGGTCGCAAAACTATATTTGGATTTCGCTTGCCCTCATCATTTACGGTTCCTTGGTCTTTGAAGATAGCACCCCATTTCCAGGTACTGCAGCACTTGTGCCTGTCTTAGCTACTGCCATAGCAATTGCGGCAGTTAATAGTTGGCCAAAGATTCTTAACTCGATGGGTAGCCATCGTACGGTTCAATGGCTTGGCGAAATCTCATATCCGCTCTATCTATGGCACTGGCCGCTACTAGTTATTCCTGTTGTCTACTTTGGACGCGGATTACACATGTACGAGCGCGCAATCTGCATTATTGCAACGCTATTACTTGCAGATCTCACCCACCGATATATAGAAGAACCTTTGCGCCATCGAAGTTTTACTCCTAAGAGGGTGGTTCGTCTAGGCGTACTGGCTACTACAACTTCATTGCTGCTCAGCGGGGCTATCTACTTTTCGCATTCAGATCTCATCAAAGTTGGTAACGGCGCTACATACTCACTCCAATCAATTATGGAGAAACCGGTCGTGTACGCAGATGGATGTCACGTCAATAATGGAGAAATTACTTCGCCAGAATGTACATATGGAGATCGTTCTTCAGAGAAGACAATTGTGCTATTCGGAGATTCACACGCAGCACAGTGGTTTCCAACTCTAGAGAAGATTGCTCTTGATAGAGGTTTCACTTTGGTCTCATTAACGAAATCAGCATGTCCAGGTCCTGCTGTTCGAAAAGTCGAGTCAGGTGAGTACAAGAACGCTGACTGTTCGAAATGGCGCGAATATGCATTTAGTCGAATCGCGCAGATAAAACCGTCAGCAATTCTGGTGAGCGGATTCCAACATTTCCAGCTGCCTTCCGGGTATCCAAGTCGACAGAGTTGGTGGCGTGAGGGAGAGGCGAAGACTTTCCAGAATCTAAAGGGCTCCTCCCCTTTGATTATCTATATCTCCGATACTCCTCATCCGAATCGTGATATTCCTAGCTGCATTGCTGCAGGTCGACTTGATAAATGCAATGGCACCGATCCATCCCCCGCAATCTTCACCTCGGGCTACCTGCGGATCAATCCAACTCCATGGCTATGCAATCGCTCATGTCCAGCAGTAATTGGAAATCAAGTTGTCTATAGAGATGCGTCTCATCTATCCGTTGGCATGGCAAAGCAATTGGCTCCCCAGATGGAAAGTTCATTGACCCAACTCGGGCTCTTTAAGTAGTGGCGAGCGAAATTATCGAAATGATGACAGGATATAGAAATGGCTGAGCTGATCTATTACTGCGGAACAATGGATAGCGGCAAATCCACTCTTGCACTACAAACTGCACATAACCATAAGAGCCGCGGACGAACGGGCCTCATTTTCACCAATAAAGATCGTGCTGGAAGTGGTGTCATAAGCTCACGATTGGGATTGCAATCAGAGGCAATTGAAGTCGAACCTGAACTCGACATTCATAAGTATGTCGTAGAGCATCTTTCGATGGGTGAGCGAATTGATTACATCATCTGCGATGAAGCTCAGTTTTATCAACCAGTTCAGATCGATGGCCTAGCTAAGATTGTTGATGGACTAGGCATCGATGTATATGCATTTGGAATCCTCGCTGACTTTCGCACAAAGCTATTTCCAGGATCTGCACGACTTGTCGAACTCGCTGATCGAGTCAACACTTTGCAAGTTGAAGCTCTATGTTGGTGCGGTTCAAGAGCGACACATAACGCACGTACCGTTAATGGAGTGATGGTTACCGAGGGCGAACAAGTAGTCGTCGGCGATGTCGGTAAGAGTGACGAAATTGCCTATGAAGTTCTATGTCGTCGACACCACATGCGAAATGTCACTGCTCGTGCATCTAGGGCAGGACATGTCAGCGGGGATCCCCTACCTTTCAATCAGATTTAGCCATTCTCTAGAAAAGGAACCACTATGAATACTCGTGCTTATGCGGCGCTTTCAGCGGGAGATCCGCTAGTTCCCTATCAATTCAATCGACGTGAAATCGGCGATAACGACGTTGCTCTTGAGATTGCCTTTGCCGGGATCTGTCATAGCGATATTCATCAAGCACGCGAGGAATGGGGTAAGGCAATATTTCCTATGGTTCCGGGCCATGAAATTGCTGGAACTGTTACCTCAATTGGTTCATCTGTCACTAAATTCAAAGTAGGCGACAAAATAGGTGTTGGGGTATTTATCGATTCCTGTCGAAAATGCGATAACTGCAAAGCCGGTTTACAACAATATTGCGACGAAGGCATGACTGGCACCTACAACCAACTCGAACGCGACGGTCATACCGTTGCCATGGGTGGGTATTCAAATTACTTCGTTGTAAATCAAGACTATGCAGTACATATTCCGAATAACCTACCGCTTGAAGGAGTGGCACCTCTTCTCTGTGCAGGAATTACTCTCTACTCCCCAATCAAACATTGGAAGACACAACCTGGTATGAAGGTTGCTGTGATGGGGTTGGGCGGACTCGGTCATATGGGTGTGAAATTTGCAGTCGCTATGGGGGCTGAAGTTACAGTGCTATCTCATTCAGCCAATAAGAGGGCTGATGCAATTGCAATGGGTGCTCATCACTTTGTTGATACAAATGACGCAGACGCTTTCGCTTCTCATTTACGAAAATTCGATCTTATTCTCAATACCGTGAGCGCCGATTTAGATATCAATAAATATCTTTCACTACTCTCACTCAATGGGACTTTGGTTGTTCTAGGCCTTCCAGGAAAACCGTACTCCGTTCACGCGGGTTCCTTGTTAAGCGGCAGACGCGCTCTAGCTGGATCCACCATTGGAGGAATCCCCGAACTTCAAGAGATGCTTGATTTCTGCGGAGAACATTCCATAGTCAGCGATGTCGAGGTGATTAAAGCCGATTACATCAACATGGCGTATGCACGAACAGTTGCCAGCGATGTGAAGTACCGCTTCGTAATAGATGCAGCAACGTTCTAATCTATAGAAAAGTGTGAACTGCAGTTGCAAACAATGGTGCAACTATGAGCGCTGGGAGCAGGTTCGCTACCGCAATTTTCTTAATATCTAAGAGACGAAGCGCAATGCAGACAAGCATCAATCCGCCGCAAATTGTCATCGCATCAACTTGATATTGAGAGAGGATAGATCCAGCTGCCAAGCCGATTACTGTCCAGAAGCCTTGGTATATTGCTACAGGTATAGCAGAAGCGGCTACTCCCCAACCTAGAGTTGATGCAAAGGCCATCGCAGCGAAGAAGTCGAGGGATGACTTCAAAATGAGTTGGTCAATCCCTTGAGACATGCCGTCGCTGACACTTCCTAGGATTGCTAATGGTCCAATAACAAAGAGCAGTGATGCAGAGACAAAGCCCTCAACGAAGGGGCTATCGCTAGAAGCTTTGAATCGGCGTCGAAGATTTTCGCCCAAGGCGTCTAATCGAGATTCAAGATCTAACGCAGAGCCAATCAGCCCGCCTATGAGCATCGAAGCAAGTATTACGAGTAGGGGCGATCCATCCGGTAAGGTGCTCTTGAAGATTGGAGACCATAAAGGAGATAAGGCGGAAGCTGCACCAAGTGCGGTAATTAATCCGAGAATGTCTGTGATGAGATTTTGAGACTTCCTGGAAAGTCGGGAACCAGCAAGTATTCCGATGGATGAGCCTATAAGAATGGTTGCAATATTGATAAGGGTACCAACGCCTGGAAACACGTCGCAACTATAGACTGCACAAATGAATATCGGTCGGTTCTTTCAATTTCTCAAGCCTCACAAAACAGTACCGATTACTCCATGGCGCGCAGAGCATCGTTGGCAAATCTCATTGAGTCGGGTAGCAATACTTTTCTTTGGTTTAGCCATTTTTGGACTAGGTGATTCGCTCCTTGTACAAGGAGACATCGGAAATGCACCGTGGACCGTGTTTTCACAAGGGCTCACGCTCAAGACAGGGCTCAGTATTGGCTGGGCTACTTTCATTATCAGTATCTTCGTTCTCCTGATTTGGATTCCTCTGGATGAGAAACCAGGGTTTGGCACTCTGTCGAATATTGTTCTGATCGCGACATTTATCGAAATCGGAACAATAGTTTTTCCGAAGCAAAATTCTTTATGGAGTGGCATCGTATTCACGCTCATCGGCATTTCCATGGTGGGATTGGGATCGGCTCTCTACCTAACATGTGGTCTCGGAGCAGGTCCTCGCGATGGTGCCATGACTGGAATTCACTACAAGACCGGGATCCGCGTTGGACGAGTTCGCATGGGAATTGAGCTCGTGGTTCTGACCATTGGATGGCTCATGGGAGGCAAGGTTGGCCTTGGCACAGCTCTCTTCGCCTTACTAATCGGCCAATCAGTGGCCATTTTTCTCGGCCTAGTCGCGCGTCTGACTCAACGGTAACTTCGCCTTCATCTACCCTTTTCGCATCTCCCCTCGGTCTGTGAGCCGTCACTTCACACGGGGTCGCAAACACCCTCGTTACCAAAATTAGGAAGGTTCGTAATGCTTGATACTTTCTTCAAAATATCCGAACGTGGATCAACAGTAGGACGTGAAGTCCGTGGTGGTCTCGTTACATTCTTCACCATGGCGTACATCGTTGCGCTTAACCCACTCATCATCGGCCTCTCTAAAGATGCAGATGGAAAATTCATTGGCGGCGGAGATGCACCAAATCTTGCACTAGTAGCAGCAATGACTGCTCTTATGGCGGGTGTCCTCACAATTCTTATGGGTGTAGTTGGAAATTATCCACTCGCTCTAGCAACAGGTCTTGGACTCAACACCTTCGTTGCAGTGGGAATTGCTACAAAGATGACATGGGCAGATGCAATGGGCCTTATCGTGATCGAAGGAATCATTATTACGATTCTTGTTCTCACAGGTTTTAGAACCGCTGTCTTTAGAGCTGTTCCAGCTCAGTTGAAGATTGCGATTTCTGTAGGAATCGGTCTCTTTATTGCGTTGATTGGTCTTGTAGATGCAGGTTTCGTTCGTCGCACCAGCGCTGGTCCAGTTCCAGTAACGCTCGGCGATGGCGGAACACTCGTCGGATGGCCAATCATTGTCTTTGCTCTCGGACTTTTCCTCACTATCGCCCTGATGGTAAAGAAGGTTAAGGGTGCAATTCTCATCGGAATTGTTGTATCAACAATCGTTGCAGTGATTATCGAAACTTCGCTCAAGATTGGACCAAACTTCGATGGTGCAACCGGCAAAGTGAACCCAAAGGGATGGGGACTTAATGTTCCAGCTATGCCAGATAAGGTTGTTTCAACACCTGATTTTGGTCTCTTTGGTGATTTCAACCTCTTCGGTTCACTTGATCGCGTACCGCTGATCACAGTAATCCTCCTCGTCTTCACCCTCTTGCTCTCAGACTTCTTCGACACAGTCGGTACAGTGACAGCGATTGGTCATGAAGCAGGTCTTATCGATCGCGATGGAAATATTCCTAATAACGATCGCATTCTTCTTGTTGACTCTCTAGCTGCAGTAGGTGGCGGTGTTGGAAGCATCTCTTCTAACACTAGCTATATCGAATCTGCTGCAGGTGTTGGAGAAGGTGCGCGCACAGGTCTTGCATCTGTTGTCACAGGTATCTGCTTCCTGCTTACTACATTCCTTGCTCCGCTTGTTGCAATTATCCCTTACGAAGCAGCAACACCAGCTCTCGTTATAGTCGGATTCTTGATGATGACTCAGATTAAGGGAATCGATTGGGAAGATTACGGAATTGCGATTCCAGCATTCTTAACAATCATCCTGATGCCATTCACATACAACATTTCTGTTGGTATTGGCGCAGGATTTGTTACCCATGTTGTGATCCGTTACTTCCAAGGACGTCGCAAGGATGTACATCCATTGCTTCTCCTCGTTTCAGGTCTCTTCATGATCTACTTCCTCACCTCTCCAATTAATACTTGGGTTGGCTAATTAATTAGTTAGGAAAATCGCCCCGCCGATCTAATCGGTGGGGCGATTTCTCTTTATAGAGTCCAATCAATCGGTTCGCGCCCTAGATTGATCAAAATCTGATTAACTCGCGAGAAGGGTTTTGATCCGAAGAATCCTCGATATGCGCTCAGCGGACTGGGATGAACACTTTCAACAGTAAACTCGAAATATTTAGCCAGCTCTTGTGCTTGATTTCCCCACAGCAGAGCAACGACTCCCCTCTTACCCAGCTCTGATGCGATATGAGAAGTAATCGACTGCCATCCAATTTTCTGATGAGCATTCGACTCCCCTGGAATCGTAGTTAAAACTCTATTAAGCAGAAGAACCCCTTTCTGACTCCACGGGCTGAGATCACCAGAAGTGCTGGGTTCAATACCTAGATCATCAGATAACTCTTTCACAATGTTCTTCAGCGATTGCGGAAGGGGTGTCGTACCTGATGGCACAGAGAATGAAAGCCCCATTGCATGGCGTGGATTCGGATAAGGATCTTGCCCAACTAAGAGGCAGCGAATCTCTTCAAGAGGTTCTGTAAATGCGCGGAAGATATCCTCACACTGTGGAACGACGGCATCTAGGTCTAGCTGGCAGAGAGTTGTCTCGATCTCACTGTAGATGGGTTGAAAAATCGGCTCCCAACTAGAGTGCACGTGCGAAAAAACGCGAGCCTTCATGGCGTACTTCCATGGGAAGAGAGAATACTGCCGACATATGTTCTGAAGTAATGACATCGGCAATTGGACCTGAGACCGCAATGAGACCATCTTTCAAAATCAAAGCATGGGTTGTACCAGCAGGAATCTCCTCAATGTGATGAGTAACTAGAATTGATGCAGGGGCTATCGGATCAGATGCAAAGAGAGAGAATCTCTTCAGTAGATCCTCGCGTCCGAAGAGATCTAAACCTGCAGTAGGCTCGTCGAGAAGCAGTAACTCAGGGTCAGCCATGAGCGCACGAGAAATTTGAACTCGCTTCTTCTCGCCATCACTGAGGGTCCCATATTCGCGATCTGCCAATTCGCGAACTCCAAATGTTGTAAGAAGAGCTACCGCTCTGGATTCATCCCACAAATCGTAAGCTTCGTTCCAACGACCAAGAACTGCATAAGCTGCGGTAAGTACGACATCTCGCACGGTCTCTTCATACGGAATATCTTCTGAAATCAGAGTTCCGCATATTCCTATTCGATGACGGAGCTCCCAAAGATCCACACGACCCATCTCTTTATCGAGAATCGATACCTTGCCTTGTGTAGGAAAGATTCGAGTTGCAAGAATTTGAAGCAACGTCGATTTGCCAGCCCCATTGGGGCCAAGTACTACCCATCGCTCACCCTCGGAGATGGAGAAGTTGATAGGTCCCAAAATAGTGCGTTGACCTCGCCGCACCGAGACATCTCGTAATTCGAGAACTGAAGAGGGACTCATAGGGCTAAAAGATATATCTTCTCCCGAGCAAAAGCGCCTTATTGAGCCTCGAAAGTAAAGTGATTCACGATAATCTTCGCTTCTTATGAGCGAAGCTAAGAGCGAATATACGGGGCTTATTCTCCTTTCTGGCATAGATAAGCCAGGAATCACTCAAGCCGTATTTGATGCCCTTTCATCATTCGCAATTACCGTCCTTGATATTGAACAAGTTGTCATCAGAGAACGCCTTATCCTCACCATATTAATCTCGCTCAATCCAGCTCATGCCGATGCGATCTCTGAGGATTTGGATCAGTGTGCCAAAGTTTTAGATGTAGATATCGCTACCTCTTTCCAAGAGCAAGGAATATCCACGATTGCAGCTAAATCTGGACTTCTTCATTTGGTGGCGTTGGGACAACCGATCGCCCCTTCTGCAATTGCCGCTATTGCTTCTGCAATTGCAGGTCTAGGTGGAAATATCGAACGTATTCACCGCACAGCAAGCTATCCCATTACTGCTATCGAGTTTACTGTTTCAGGAACTGACCAAGATGCTCTGAGACAGACAGTGCTCTCTATCAGCTCCACTCATTCGATAGATATCGCTGTTTCACCCGGTGGATTGATGCGCTGGGCAAAGAAACTCGTAATCCTTGATGTGGATTCCACGCTGATTCAGCAAGAGGTCATAGAACTTCTTGCTCGTCGGGCGGGTGTAGAAGATCAGGTTCGCGAGATCACTGAATCTGCTATGCGCGGCGAATTGGACTTCGCAGAAAGTTTGCGAGCAAGAGTTGCAACCCTTGCTGGTCTACCAGATTCTGTTCTCAAAGAAGTAGCCGATGAAATCGAACTTACTCCTGGCGCGCGTACCCTTATTGAAACTCTTCAAAAACTGGGTCATAGTGTCGCCGTAGTATCTGGAGGATTTACTGCGGTGATAGAGCCGCTTCTCAAAGATCTGGGCATTAAACATTATCGCGCCAATGCATTAGAGATACTTGACTCTAAATTCACAGGACGAGTTTTAGACCCAATCATTGATCGGGCAGCTAAGGCAACAGCTCTACGAGATTTTGCCGCCATTGAAGGAGTGCAATTGGAGCAGACCATAGCGATTGGTGATGGTGCCAATGATCTCGACATGATTTCAATCGCGGGGTTAGGTATTGCCTTCAATGCTAAACCTGCAGTAAAGGCGGCAGCGGCAAGCTCTGTAAGCGCCCCGTATCTCGACTCAGTACTCTATCTTCTTGGAATCTCTCGCGAGGATGTCGAAGCCGCAGGAGCTACTAGGAAATAGAAAGTATTGGGATTTACTTATAGTCGACAAGCATGGATATCTGTCACCAAGATTCCACGTGCACCAAGAGACCAGAGTTCATCCATCAAGCGATTTGTATCTTTACGCAAAACCATTGCTCGAACTGCAACCCACTCATCTTTTTGAAGAGGTGAAATGGTTGGAGACTCCAAACCAGGTGTAATGGCACATGCTTTATCAACTGCAGATTTAGGCACATCGTAATCAAGTAGAACATATTGACGAGCTGTTACTACTCCTTGCAATCTTCTAATTAAAATCTCTAGCTCTGGCGCTATGGATGCACCACTTCTCTTGATTAGAATTGCTTCTGATGTAAGGATTGGATCACCGAAAACCACAAGCCCTGCCTGCTTAAGTGTATTGCCAGTGCTCACCACGTCAGCAATAAGATCAGCGACGCCCAATCGGACGCTACTTTCTACCGCTCCATCGAGTCTAACTATAGATGCTGAAATTCCTAGGTCAGTTAAGTGTTTCTCTACTAGACCCGGATACGCAGTTGCAACTCGTTTCCCAGAGATTGCTGAAACTTTCCAATCTGTGGAAACAGGTCCGGCGAAACGAAATGTGGAAGAACCAAAATCTAGCGCGAGAATCTCTTCGGCTAGTGCGCCTGAGTCGATCAGTAGATCACGGCCTGTTATGCCTGCTTCAAGTTCACCTGATCCCACATAGATTGCGATGTCGCGGGGACGCAAATAGTAGAACTCAACGCCATTATCAGGGTCTGTAAGAACCAAATCTCGTGAATCGGTGCGCTGGCGATACCCTGCCTCTTTGAGAATTGCGATGGAGGATTCTGCGAGTGAACCTTTATTGGGAACTGCTATACGTAACATCGTCATTCCTCACATTACAGATATCTATAAATATCGTCTGGGGTTAATCCACGAGCCAACATCAGCGTTTGGCAGTGATAGATGAGTTGGCTTATCTCTTCAGCTAGAGCCTCAGAACTTTCATGTTCAGCTGCTAGCCACACTTCACCAGCTTCTTCGAGAATCTTCTTGCCAATGGTGTGTACGCCAGAGTCTAGAGCAGCGATGGTTGCTGAACCTTCTGGTCTATCAATAGCCTTCTGAGAGAGTTCGGCCCAGAGTGAATCAAATGATTTCATTCTCCAAGTTTACTTGAGATTACCTTGCGACGAAGTGCATTTATCATCTCTGCAGGATCCTGGGCGTTGAATACTGCACTTCCAGCTACAAAGGTATCTGCCCCGGCCTCAGATGCGATTTCAATTGTCTCAAGGGAGATGCCACCATCAACTTGGAGCCAAATAGGGCGATCGCCAATCAATCTTCGCGTGAGACGAACTTTCTCCATCATCGATTCCATAAATTTCTGACCACCAAACCCTGGTTCGACCGTCATTACCAAGACCATATCAACATCATTCAAAAATTCTGAATACTGGTCTATTGGGGTATTCGGTTTCACGGCAAGTGATGAACGAGCCCCGTTTCTACGAATTTCTTGAAGAGTCCTTCCAATATTAGAAGTAGCTTCAGCGTGAATAGTCACACTCGCAGAACCGGCTTCAGCGTATCGTGGAGCAATCTGATCTACGTCAGCAACCATGAGATGAGAATCCACGGGAAGTGGTGATTTCGCAATGATTTCGCTTGCCGCATCAAAGTCAAAGGTGAAATTTGGGACGAAGACATTATCCATGACATCCAAATGGAGCATGTCGCTCACCGTTGCAATACGCGAGATCTCTTCTTGCAATCGAGAGAAATCAACACTGAGAATACTTGGAGTAATACGAACCTCTGGTTGCATATTGTGAGCCTAATCCTTCTTCCGAAAGAGTGCCAGAAACATCGAATCCGTATCGTGAATTCCCGTCCACAGCGAGAGAGACCCTAGCGCCTCTGCATCTTTGAGATTAGTTGGAAGATAATCGTGAATATCTAATTGTTCTACGCCGGGATGGTTCTTAAGGAGAAGCTGTACTTGGGCCTGAGTCTCTGCAAAATGTGGACTACATGTTGCATAGCCAAAGATGCCTCCAGGATTGAGAACTGATAATGCAGCTTCGATAAGTTCACGTTGAAGTTCTGTGAGCGATCGAAGATCTTGAACTGTTCGCCGCCAACGAACCTCTGGGCGACGACGTAAAGCGCCTAATCCAGTACATGGGACATCGGCGAGAATTGCATCGAAGAACTCGCCATGGTCAGCTATTTCTCGTCCATCACCAACCCACACTGGATAATTGCCAACAACCTTTTGAACCAGTGATGCTCGCGCCTCTGATACTTCATTGGCAACGAAATCTCGATTCTCCTGCAAGCAGATATTTGCTAGGAGTGCTGCTTTTCCACCTGGCCCTGCACATAGATCGAGAGTGCGAGATGCCTTACTACTCGCACGAGAGAAGATATCGGCGACAAGCTGGGATCCTTCGTCTTGTACCCCAATCTTTCTATGGCGAATAAGTTCTAGCGAATGAGGTGCCCCATCAAATTTCCCCCCATAAGGCGAGTACTGGGTTACTTCAGCACCTTGTTGAACCAAGTCCTCCTGAGTGGATTTTCCCGGCCATGCAACCAGTGTTGGTCGAGCGGGAATATTGTTTGCAGCCAATTCCATCTCGACTCGATCAAAATTTTTTAAGAGATCAAAATAGGCAGATACAACCCATTCAGGATGTGAATACAGAATCGAGAGTCGCTCAACATCATCACTCATCACGTGTACTGGTTCGAGCCACTCTTCTAAAGTTCGTGCACTTACCTTTCGTAAGATTGCGTTGACATAAGAGGCCTTTGACTCCCCCAGAACTTTTCGTGCAAGTTCGACAGTTGCAGATACAGCACCATGTGTTGCAACACGCATTTCAAAGAGTTGATGAACCCCAAGACGGCACACATCGATGATTCCAGTATCAACTTGATTCGAGGGTCTATCGAAGAGTTGAGCAAGAATGTAATCGTGTCTTCCTTGCATGCGAAGTGATCCATAGAGCAACTCTGTAATGAATCCCTTATCTCTCTCGTCGAAGGAGCTCTTGGCTAATGCCTGTGGAAGAATGAGGTTTGAATATCCACCTCGACGATTGACTTCCGAATAGATGTCATAGACCAGAAGGCGAGCTAAATCTGGCTTTGGCGGCGAAAAGGATTTCTTAACCAAAGTGAGAGCTCTCATCTAAACGAGCCCCATTGATCCAGTCCAGGGCGCTCATCTTCTTCTTACCTGAAGGAGTAATGAATTCAATAGTAATAGCGCCATCTCCCGTGCCTACATAGAGTTTCTTATCTATAACGTGAATAGTTCCAGGAGATAGCGAGAGCTCGGAGATTTGCACGCCCTCAACTTTTACAATCTCCGAGCGAAATAGCGTCCAGGCCCCCGGATTTGAGGTGAAGGCTCGAATCCGCTGTGAAATCACCTGTGAAGATTCATTCCAATTCACCTGACATTCAGATTTAGTGATCTTGGCAGCTCTCATGGCGCCCTCAGAAGGTTGTGGCTCTGGACGGATTCCATTTTCAATCTTAGAGAGAGATTCCTCAACCGCTTCGACTCCAAGCACGGATAATTCCTGCATAAGTTCATCACTTGTGATGTCAGCATCGAGGGCAAATCTCTTGATTGAATATAGTGGACCCGTATCCATTCCTTTATCGAGTTGGAAGACTGAGACTCCGCTTACCTGATCGCCGGCTTCGATTGCGCGCTGAACAGGAGCAGCCCCCCTCCAACGGGGAAGCAATGAAAAATGGAGATTGAGAGAACCATGTCGAGGTAACAAAAAAATATCTTCCGGAAGAATCACTCCGTAGCCAATCGTGAGCAGTAGATCAATATCGTGAAGATGAGGGGCGATTTCCTGAGCGCTTTCTGGCTTAAACGTTGGGATGTTATTGGCGCCTCCCCATTGAGAAACGATCGACTCACGAATCTCTTTACCGCGCCCTGCCGGTCTATCTGGCTGTGTAATCAGTGAAAGAAGTTGATGTGATGAGGAACGAAGATAATTAAGGGTGGGCAACGCTACTGAGGGAGTTGCCGCAACAACAATTTTCAATTACAACCCACGACCGAAAGGATCATGCGGCGAAACTCGAATCTCCGGTGAAGTGCCAGCTTCAGCCGCCATCCCAAACCAATCGGACTCTCGAATCTCCTTCATCGCCAATTTTCTATCAGACTCAGATAGGCGATCTATAAAGAGAATTCCATTGAGATGGTCGGTCTCATGTTGCAAGGCGCGAGCAAGAAGTTCGGTGCCTTCTACGACGATAGGATCGCCATGCATTGTGAACCCTTTAGCGACGGCGCGAAAAGCTCGAGGTGTTGGATACACCAAGTTTGGAAAACTGAGGCAACCTTCGTCGCCCTCTTGGATCTCCTCGCTCAAATCTAGAGTTGGATTGATGAGATGCCCAAGAGCTTCATCGACATCCCAGACGAAAACTCGAAGTGGTACTCCTATTTGTGGTGCCGCAAGACCTGCTCCCGGCGCATCAAGCATCGTTTCGGTCAGATCCTTCACCAGGATGCGGAGCTCCTTATCAAAATCAACCACTTCACTGGCAGGGGTAACTAATACTGGATCCCCAAAATGCCTGATTGCTTTGATTGACATGAGCTGATTCTACTATCGAGAGAGCGAATATGGATCGATTCTCATTGAGGCAAGCGCCTTCTTTGAAGCACTTCTTCGACGTTGAAACTCATGCAAGAGAGAAGAGAGCGATTCGGCCTCGTTAATTGGAGTGAGAATGACAATTCGATCCAAATCACTCTTCAACTTTGACGGACCTAGAATTCGAGAGCCTCGCGGTAAACGTTCTTCATCAATGGCCTTTAAGAGCGCTCTCTTTAATACCTGCGCCTCACTTGAATCAATGTCGAGTGTTACCGCTCGACTATATGGGGGAAAGAGAAGCTCCGCTCTCTCTCGCAACTCCCTTACTGAAAGAAGTGATGGCTTCCATGATGCCAAAGCCCCCACAATGGGAAGCTCATTCTTTGCCACAAGTGCAACAATCCCTTTCTTGTTGACTTGGGCCGCAGTCGAGAATAGCAATTGTCGAGCTCGCTCAGCTGCTCGAATATCAACCTCAGTGAAATATGAATCAGAATCGAGAATTACGACGAGCGAGTAACCGTCATTACTTGTTGGCGCCAATCCAGCGGTGGCAATTACTACTGAATGCATAGCCGGAATTTGAACAACACGATGGTCGGAATTTGATTGCACAATAGGAACTCCTGGTAGGAGCGCACCTATTTCGTATGCGTAGCGTTCGCTTCCTCTGCTTAAGAGGTAGGGCGTTCTCGCAGAACACCAAGTACAGACGAATTCTGAGTGTGTCTGTTCGCAGAGTGAACAGGAGAAAATGCTCTTCTGGGATACCTGACGTAATCTCCCGCCACACCCACAGAGAGCAATGTTGCGACATTGGGCGCACGAGAGAGCTTGAGCGTAACCCTTTCTCTGTGTCAGAAGGAGGATCGAACCATCCTTAATCTTTGAGCGCATGACGGTAAGAAGCCTGCTCGGGATTAGCTCACCTTGAAACGGAGTGAAAGTTCGGACATCAACTTTGGATTCGCTTTTAGAGAAGAGGATTTCATTGGCATCGATGAGTGATGCTACTTCTGAGCTTGGGGAATAGCCGAAGAAAATGAGATTGCAACTTGATTCTGCAAATCTCATCAGCGCTACATCTCGTGTATTCCATCCGGGCGTGCGAACTTCATAATGATGTTCTGAGCCTTCATCGACGATAACAATATTCTCGAGGTTAGAAATTGGGGCAAATATCGCACTTCTAGTGCCAATGACGAAACGTGGGTCACCTAAACGAACCTGCAAGAAATTTCGATATCGTGCACCCTTATCTAGTGATGAATCAAGAACGATTGATTCGGGAAGTTGAGCGGTAAGGCGTTCGACGGAATGGATATCAGGAACGACTATCAACGTTGTGCCTGTGAAGTCCTTTTCAGTAAGTGATGCGACTAGATATTTAATCGCATCTTGATGAGCAGGCATTTGAATATATCTACTCTTATGAGGATATTTCCTTCGTGTCACTTCAGCGTGATGAAAAGACTCTCGATCGATGGAAGCCACGCGTGGTGGAATGGCTGAACGAATAACATCGTATGGATGGGCCGCCCATCGTTGCGCTACCTTTTTGATGAGATTGAGTGTCTCCAATGAAGCAACGCTGTGGATTGAGAGAACCTTTGTGATCGATTTTAGTCCAACTGCGCTGTGATCCTTCTTGCGATCAATTACCAATCCCTCTAATTCTCGCCCATGAAAAGGAACTTGCACGCGCGTTCCGATAGAGACCGATGCAGAGAGATTGTCCGGTATCAAATAATCAAAGGGCTCATCGAGGTGATAGACCCCAGAATCGACCCAGATTGACGCAATCCGATGCTCAGTTGTGCTCTGCTCTGGCTTGGTCGCCACTACCTCGGACTTAAGGCGGAGTGGTTTTATCCCAGCCACAAGTTAAGAATCTAACGATTACTTAACAGCAGCTTGAAGTTCGGCGACTCTATTGGTTGCTTCCCATGTGAAGTTAGGAAGCTCACGACCAAAGTGTCCATATGCAGCTGTTTGAGAATAGATAGGGCGTTTGAGATTGAGATCGCGGATGATTGCCGCTGGTCGAAGATCAAATACTGTAGTCACAGCATCCTGAATCTTTTGTACTGGAACTGATTCAGTTCCGAAAGTCTCAACAAAGACTCCAACTGGCTGGGCCTTTCCAATGGCATATGCAACCTGAACTTCGCAACGACGAGCAAGGCCGGCAGCAACAACGTTCTTTGCAACCCAACGCATCGCGTAGGCAGCTGAACGGTCAACTTTTGAAGGATCTTTTCCAGAGAAAGCACCACCACCGTGACGAGCCATTCCCCCGTAGGTATCTACGATGATCTTGCGTCCTGTGAGTCCAGCATCTCCCATAGGACCACCGATGACAAAGCGACCTGTTGGATTAATCAAAGTGCGAAGATTGGGACGAGGTAGATCGATCTTTGCAATTACTGGATCAATAACCTGAGCAATGATTTCAGGAGTCAGTTGCTTTGCAACATCAATATCCTCGGCGTGCTGACTAGAAATCACGACAGTATCGAGTGCAACCGCCTTATCACCATCGTATTCAATGGTCACCTGCGTCTTGCCATCGGGGCGAAGATAGCCGAGAGCGCCAGATTTACGAACCTTAGAGAGTTGTTGAGCCAATTCATGAGCTAGCCAAATTGGAAGAGGCATCAACTCTTTTGTATCGTCACAGGCATAACCAAACATCAATCCTTGATCGCCAGCACCCTGAAGATCAAGTGGATCAGCAGCTGAAGCGACGCGGTGCTCGAAAGCATCATCTACACCTTGTGCAATATCTGGAGATTGCTGACCGATGGAGATAGAGACGCCACAGCTATTTCCATCGAAACCTTTTACAGATGAGTCGTATCCGATGCCGATCACAGTGTCTCTCACGATTCCCATGACATCTGCATATCCATTAGTGGTCACTTCGCCAGCAACGTGAACTTGTCCGGTTGTAATCAGTGTTTCAACTGCAACGCGACTTGTTGGATCTTGTTCTAGCAGTGAATCCAAAATTGCATCAGAAATTTGATCTGCAATCTTATCTGGATGTCCTTCGGTGACTGATTCTGAGGTGAAGAGGCGCTTTGACATTGTCCTAACCTAACTGAAGCAGGGCTTCATCGAGTAGTTGGTGAGCTAGCGTGTCTTTGGTGGTCTGCGCCACCTTACGAGGTTTCTTCTCTTTGACGAGGATGAAACCTTGAGTTGTCTCGCTATTAAAGATATCTCCCTGAGAAATGTCGTTGAGATAGAGCAGATCTGCCCCCTTAGAACTCATCTTCTCTGAAGCAATCGTGAGATCTTCTGATGATTCAGCAGCAAAGGCAATGACGACCTGATGAGTACGAATTGATGTCAGTGATTTAAGGAGATCTGGATTAGGCGTCAAATCAATATGATCGAAGCCATCTTTCTTAATCTTCTCTGGAGAAATTGCAAGGGGGCGAGCATCAGCAACTGCCGCCGCCATCGCAAGAATGTCGCACTCTATAAATTTTTCAGTGAGTACTTCAAGCATCTCTTCAGCGGTTGATAGATGAATGGTTTCAATGCCATCGATATCTGACAGTTGCGCATTTGCGCTGATAAGAGTCACCTTTGCTCCGCGTTCAAGAGCTGCTTGAGCAAGTGCATACCCTTGTTTACCCGAAGAATTGTTTCCAATGTATCTCACTGGATCGATAGGTTCGCGAGTGCCTCCAGCAGTGATCAAGACTCGCTTACCAAGGAGATCTTCTTTGGAATGTGCAATCTTTGAGAAATGTTCAAGGATGCGAGAAGTTTCGGGAAAACGTCCTGGCCCAAAATCTCCAGAAGTAAGCGCACCAACATCAGGTTCCATAACCGTGAATCCACGATCTCGAAGAGTTTTGACATTCGTTTGGGTAGCTTTGTCGCTCCACATTTCAGGGTGCATTGCAGGAACAATCAAAATCGGTGCCGAACTCGCAAGAACTATATTTGTCAGTAAGTCATCAGCACGACCTGCTGCAATACGTGCAATCAGATCAGCGGTTGCAGGGGCAATGATGAGGAAACGTGCCTTTTTGGCTAGAGAAACATGTCTCACTTCCTCGACTCTCTCAAAGACTTGCGTAGTCACTGTTCTTCCAGAGAGCGCTTCCCATGTCGCTGCGCCTACAAAATTCAGGCTAGAAGGAGTAGGTACCACGGTGACGAGAAAGCCGCGATCTTGAAGACGACGCAAGAGATCGCATGATTTATATGCAGCTATACCCCCGCCGACACCGAGAATTACTTCGCGGCCAAAACCTTGCATGGCGGTTAACCCAAAAACTAGGCAGTAGGCTCGAGATTTTCGATAGTCAGAAGACCATCGTTGATTTCGCGTAGCGCGATTGAGAGAGGCTTCTCGTGGACGTGAGTATCAACAAGTGGTCCAACATATTCGAGTAGGCCTTCGCCTAGTTGTGAGTAATACGCATTGATCTGACGAGCACGCTTTGCGGCATAGAGAACCAGGCTGTATTTCGACCCCGCCTTATCGAGAAGTTCGTCGATAGGTGGATTAGTGATTCCATCCATATGTGCGCTCATGAGTACTCCAATATCTTCTCAATACGTTCTTACGCCTTGGTTAGGCAGAAATCAATTCTATCAGGGAAGTAACCACTCTCTGAACCTCGTCATTGATGAGTACCTTGTCAAAGAAAGAGGCTGCCGCCATCTCATCTTGGGCAAGGGCCAAGCGGGCTGCCCTTCGTTCTGGACTATCCGTACCTCTTCCCTCAAGTCTAGATACAAGCTCTTCCCAGGTCGGTGGTTCGAGAAAGATAAGAATGGCTTCTGGAATCTTCGATTTTACTTGTTTCGCTCCGCTAATTTCGATCTCCAAGAGCACACTGGTGCCGCTACGGAGAACCTCTTCAACTGACTTCCTTAAGGTCCCATATCGATTACCCGCGAATTCGGCCCATTCAAGAAAGTGACCATCTGTGATCGCTGCATCAAATTGCGCATCTGAATAGAAATGATAATCAACTCCATCAACTTCATTGAAGCGCGGAGCGCGTGTTGTTGCTGAGACGCTGACAAAGAATGGAGATGACTCCTTAAGGACTTTGGCAACAGTACTTTTTCCTACTCCCCCAGGACCTGAAAGCACAATCAACTTTCCAGGCTGTACCGATGACATAGGGTGAAACTCTCTCTCAAGTGCGACTCTTTGATGCTTTCCCAAACCTTGAATTCGTCGAGTCTGCGAGATACCCAATCTTTCAAGAGTTGTCTTAGCTCGAATTTTACCAACTCCACTAATAGATTCAACCAACTCAATCACTCTCATCTTGGCAATCGCTTCGTCGCTCATAGCCATATCCAACACATCTTCTACTGTGAGCTCTCCCGATTTCACTCGCAATTTGAGTGCTGCTCTAATTCTTCGAGACTCTTTCGCTTTAGCAAGAGCGCTGGCTCTCTCTTCTGCAGTAAGAGCAGGAGGAAGATTCATAGAGATAATCTAGTTGAGAATTTCGTCGGCGATAAGACGGGCCTTTGCTGACATAGCTTCTGCACCGTGCTTCCAGGCTTGTGTAATTGGACGCCCAATAACAACATATGTTGCTCCAGAATCAATTGCTGATCTAGGAGTCATCGTTCTCTTCTGGTCATCAGAGCCAACCTCGGAAATAGGACGAACGCCTGGTGTAATAATCGAAGGACCAGGACCTATTGCTGATCGAATTGCGGAGATCTCAAGTGGAGAACAAACAATAGCCCTTGCCCCAGCATTAACCGACATTTTCGCTAGAGCTACTGCACTTTCAAGAGCAGCGTTTGCATAACCAATCTCGAAGAGGTCTTCTTCAGAGAGTGAGGTGAGAATCGTGACAGCCGTAATCTCTGTCGTTGGTAGAACATCGACAGCTGCCTTAACCATCGCTCTACCACCTGATGCATGAACTGTGAGAAAGCGAGGAGAAAGAGTTGAGATTGCCTTCGCGGCACCTTCAACTGTATGTGGAATGTCATGCAACTTAAGGTCAAGGAAGATATCTGCATCCGTCTCTGATTTAATCGCAGACACACCTTGCTGGCCAAAGGTAAGAAAGAATTCGAGACCCAATTTATAGACGCTGACCGACTCTTGAGTTGCAGCAACCCACTGACGCGCTATATCTAAGTTAGCGGTATCTACCGCCAGAACTATAGGAGCCTTCATAAACCCTCTCCTCGATGAGCATAACCAATGGCTTGTTGAACCGTTGCAAATCCACGTTGCGCTAACAATTCGCGAAGTTGATTTTGAACATCAATAAGTGCAGTTGGATTGCCGAAACTTGCAGTTCCAACAGAGACGCCCGAAGCTCCAGCGAGAATCAGTTCAAGAGCATCACGACCGGAAGAAACTCCGCCCATACCTAAGATAGGAACTTTCGGAAGTGCAGCATGTACTTGATAGATCGCTCGAACTGCAACTGGACGAATTGCTGGACCTGACAATCCCCCAGTTCTGCCGCCAAGGTGGGGACGCATTGTGTCGAGATTGATTACCATCCCCAAGACAGTATTGATAAGTGCCAAAGCATCGGCTCCAGCATCGACGACTCCTCGTGCAATGGAAGGAAGATCTGTAACATCCGGAGAAAGTTTTGCGATGATCGGAATTTCTCCACCTATTGTCTTGCGCACTCCATCAATGACACGGCGCGAGGCATCCGGGTCACAGGCGAAGACCAAGCCGCGATTTTCAACGTTGGGACATGAAATATTCACTTCAATTGCGCTCACACCTGAGACGGATCTCAACTTCCTCGCCAGAGTTGCATACTCTTCAACGGTTTCACCAGCAATCGAGACAATGACTCGTGCTTTCTGCTCAAGGAGCCACGGGACATCCTTTGCCAAAAAGGCATCGATTCCGGGTCCTTGTAATCCAATTGAATTGAGCATGCCCGAAGGAGTCTCCGCCATGCGTGGAGTAGGACGACCATGTCGAGGTTTACTCATAATGGATTTCGTCACTATTGCGCCAACTGTATTGAGAGGAAAGAACTGCGCTAGCTCGCGGCCGCTACTTGCACATCCACTTGCCGTAAAAATCGGAGTCGGAAACCATGCATTCCCCAAGGTTGTAGAGAGATCAACAGGTAAAGTCATTGATGTACCTCCGGAACTTTACCGACTAGGTCCCAACGAACTCGTGAACCATCCATGACTGGGCCATCAATACAAGAACGAAGCATTGATGTAGAGCCGTCATCATTCGTTACGGGCAGAACACAAGTCATGCAGATTCCAATTCCACAAGCCATCGACTCTTCTACTGCACATTGATGAATAACATCGGTGCTTGAAACTAACTCTGTAATAGCCGAGAGCATTCCCATTGGGCCACAACTGTAGATAACATCAATCTTTCTATCTGAAACAATATCTAGAAGGTGCTCAGTTACTCGCCCTGTCTCCCCCATAGAACCATCTTCGGTATAAATCTTGAGAGAATTTACAGAACGTTTGCCCTCCATAGGGGCATAAATCTTCGCCCCAACACTTGCTCCCAGCAACATATCTACTCGACAACCGCGATTTTTTAGAACATCAGCGAGACCGAAGAGAGGTGCGGATCCATATCCGCCACCAATTAGCAGAGCATTGATCGGTTCAGTAGGGATACCGAAAGCAGTACCCAAAGGAGCGACAACATCAATCTCTGCACCTTCTGGTTGAGAACAGAGCCACTTACTTCCTGAGCCATGTGGAGCGATAATCAACTCCATTGTTCCTCCATATTGAGGATTTTCAGATACTCGAGAAATAGCGAATGCTCTGCGAAGAACCATTCTTGAACTCTCACCGCCAACTTTGATTGCAATGAAATTTCCTGGACGTGAATTCTTTACAATATCTCCAACGTTGAGCAATATTTGATGGTAAGCACCGACACGTTTGTTGGAAACTATCGTTGCGATGTGCTGCTTCGCACTCTTATTAATGGCTGACATTAACGTTTCAACCAATCTTGAATAGGTGCAACAACCAAATCTCCGGCTTGGAGTGCTTTGATTCCCTCGACAGCGGCGCTAAAACCAGCAGTGGTTGTGATAATCGGGATCGATCGCTGAACCGCGGCTGTACGTATAGCCCAACCATCGGCTCTCGTTCCACGCCCTACGGGAGTATTAATTACCAGATCGATATCGCCAGCATTGAGCATCTCAACAATCGTCTTCTCGCCCAGTGGGCCGGTTCCTTGAGAATTTTTGCGAACAACTGTTGTAGCAACCCCGTGTTCAGCCAAGAAGGAAGAGGTACCTTCAGTTGCCAACAACCTGAAACCTAATTGAGATAAGCCCTGAGCTGGTGCAATTCCCTGCTTCTTATCCTTATCGGCAAGCGAAATGAAAACCGTTCCGGTACGCGGCAGCGGACCGAAGGAACTAATTTGAGATTTAGCGTATGACTCACCAAAAGTCGAAGCGATACCCATGACTTCCCCAGTAGATCGCATCTCTGGTCCTAGAACTGCATCAACGCCTCGACCATCAGCACGACGGAAACGATTCCAAGGCAGAACCGCCTCTTTCACACTGATGCCTTTGGCCACGGCATCTCCTTGCGATGGAAGTACCCCCTCATCTCTTAGTTGTTGAATTGATGAGCCAAGCGAAATTCGTGCAGCCGCCTTCGCTAGTGGAACTCCAGTCGCTTTGCTCACGAATGGAACTGTTCGTGATGCTCGAGGATTAGCTTCCAATACATAGAGAGTGTGATCTGCCATAGCAAATTGAATATTGATAAGACCGGATACCCCAACACCTCGGGCGATCTTCAAGGTTGCTTCTCGAATATTTTCGCGCTGCGATTCGGAGATTGTCATCGCTGGCAATACACACGCTGAATCGCCAGAGTGAATTCCCGCTTCTTCGATATGTTCCATGATTCCACCTAAGAAGAGCTCATTGCCATCAAAGAGAGCATCTACATCGAGCTCAATTGCTGAATCGAGAAATCTATCTACCAATACTGGATGATCCGGAGTGATATCAGTTGCTCTTGAGATAAATCCCGAGAGAGCTTCATCATCGTAAACAATCTCCATGCCACGACCACCAAGAACAAAGCTTGGGCGAACCAGAACTGGATAACCAATTCGATGGGCAATGTCGAGCGCCTCCATCTGCGAAGAAGCCATTCCGAACTCCGGCGCAGTTAAGCCCTGGCTCTTAAGAACATCTCCAAATGCTCCACGCTCTTCAGCCAAATTGATTGCATCTGGTGAAGTTCCCAGAATAGTAACTCCTGCTGCTTTCAAACCAGCAGCCAGGCCCAGAGGAGTTTGTCCACCGAGTTGAGTGATTACTCCAAGAACTGGACCTGCCTGCATTTCTGCATGCACAACTTCGAGTACATCTTCCAAGGTGAGAGGCTCGAAATAGAGTCGATCTGAAGTGTCATAGTCGGTTGAAACAGTCTCAGGATTGCAGTTAATCATTACTGTCTCATACTCAGCAGCGCGAAGAGTAAAGGATGCGTGCACACAGGAATAATCAAACTCAATTCCTTGACCGATTCTATTTGGTCCGCTTCCAAGGATAATTACAGCAGGCTTGGTGCGACTTCTTACCTCAGTCTCTTCTTCATATGTTGAATAATGATAAGGAGTGAAAGCCTCAAACTCGGCAGCACATGTATCAACTGTCTTATAGACAGGGCGAAGATTAAATTGATAGCGGGCCCTACGTACATCTTCCTCTGATATTGAACGTATGGAAGCGATCTGTGCATCGCTAAAGCCCATCTTCTTTCCTTCGGCCAGAATCTCAAGGCTTAATTCTCCAGGGGTAGCCAAATGACGCGCACATTCATTGATGAGATCAATCTGACGAAGGAACCAGCGATCAATCTTTGTAGCGTTGAATGCTTCATCGATAGTGGCCCCCAACCACAACGACCGCTGAACCTGCTGCAGACGATATTCGGTAGGGGTCTTAGATGCTTCAAGGAGAGCAGTTTTCTCATTTTCTGACTTTGCAGGATTGAAGACGAAAATTGCTTCTTTACGTTCTAGTGAACGAAGTGCCTTCATAAGGGCTTCGGGGAACGAGCGACCTATAGCCATCGCTTCGCCAACGCTCTTCATTGTGGTGGTGAGTCGAGGATCAGCATCTTGGAATTTCTCGAAGGCAAAGCGCGGAGCTTTTACGACTATGTAATCAAGTGTCGGTTCAAAAGAGGCAGGGGTTACCTGTGTGATGTCATTCTTGATTTCGTCGAGCGTGTAACCAATTGCCAATTTCGTTGCAATTTTGGCTATTGGAAAACCTGTTGCCTTGGATGCCAATGCGCTTGAGCGAGAAACTCGCGGATTCATCTCAATTACGATGATACGACCATTGTCGGGATTAACAGCAAACTGAATGTTGCAACCACCTGTATCAACACCAACCTCTCGGATGATTGAGATAGATAGATCTCGAAGCTTCTGAAACTCGACATCTGTCAGTGTGAGCGCTGGGGCAACAGTGATTGAATCGCCGGTGTGCACACCCATAGGATCGATATTTTCAATGCTACAGACAATGACAACATTGTCTGCCTTGTCGCGCATAACCTCGAGCTCATACTCTTTCCATCCAATGATTGATTCTTCAATCAATACTTCTGAAGTCGGACTGTGTCGCAAGCCCGCACCTGCGATCTGTCGGAGTGTTTCTTCATCAAAAGCAATACCCGAACCAAGACCACCCATTGTGAATGACGGACGAATAACAACTGGATAATTAAGTTGCGCAACTGCTGAAAGGACATCATCTATCGTGTGACAGATTATTGAACGTGCCGATTCACCCCCAACTTTTTCGACGATTGCTCTAAAGAGCTCTCGATTTTCACCGCGTTCAATCGCATCAACATCGGCGCCGATTAGTTTTACACCATACTTCTGCAACGTTCCGGCCTGATATAGGCCAATCGCAGCATTGAGCGCTGTCTGTCCACCTAATGTAGCTAGAACCGCATCAGGTCTCTCTTTATCAATAATGCGTTCAATGAATTCAGGAGTGATCGGTTCTATATAGGTAGCATCAGCAAATTCAGGATCGGTCATAATTGTTGCAGGATTCGAATTCACAAGAATCACACGTATACCTTCGGCACGAAGGACTCTGCATGCTTGAGTACCTGAATAATCGAATTCACAAGCCTGACCAATAACAATGGGTCCAGAACCAATGACAAGTACGCTCTTTATCGATTCGTCGCGCGCCATTAATTGACCTCTACTTTGCGTGGATATCGAGTCATAACTTCTATAAATCGATCGAAGAGATAGGCCGCATCATGCGGTCCCGCCGCAGCTTCAGGGTGATACTGCACGCTAAATGCTCCCCGTTCTGAAAGTTGAAGTCCTTCAACGACACCATCATTGAGCGAAACATGTGTCACTTGACCAGGACCGAACACAGTACTGAATGGAGCATCTATCGGAGCTTTAACTGCGAATCCATGGTTATGTGCAGTGATTTCAACCTTTCCAGTCTTGCGATCAAGAACCGGTTGATTAATTCCTCGATGCCCAAATTGCAATTTATATGTTTCAAACCCGAGCGCTCTACCGAGAATTTGATGCCCGAAACAGATTCCAAAGATCGGAATTTCTGCTGTGAGTACATCTCTTACCAATTCAACGATACTCGTCATAGTAGACGGGTCACCTGGTCCATTTGAGAGAAAAACTCCATCTGGGTGAATCTTTTCAATATCTGCAAATTTGGTGTTGTAAGGCATGACATGAACTTCGATGCCACGTTCTGCCATTGCGCGAGGTGTAGCACCCTTAATACCTAAATCAATAGCAGCAACTGTAAATTTCTTTTCACCGATAGCCGGTACTACGTAGGTGTTTGACGTCGAAACATCGTCGCTGAGATATGCACCAGCCATACCTTCTTGCTTGCGGACTTCGATAACCATCTCTTCACGTGAAAGTTCTAATCCAGAGAAGATGCCAACACGCATTGCTCCGCGATCTCGTAAATGACGTGTAATTGCTCGTGTATCAACACCTTGAATACCGACAATCCCCTGATTGATGAGTTCGGCCTCGAGGTCATTCTCACTTCGCCAGTTGCTAGTGATTGTCGATGGATTACGTACAACAAATCCTGCGACCCAATATTTCCGCGACTCATTGTCAAAGGAGTTAACTCCTGTATTGCCAATATGTGGCGCGGTCATAACCACAATTTGCTTATGATATGAAGGATCCGTAAGAGTCTCTTGATAACCAGTCATGCCTGTTTGGAAAACCGCTTCACCGAAGGTTTTGCCTGTAGCAGCCCACGAAGAACCTTCAAAGATTCTTCCATCATCCAATACGAGGAAAGCCTTACTCATCGACTGCTCCCTTCGTAAACAACCTGGCCGTTAAAGATTGTTGCGCTTACTCGACCAAGTAACTCCATGCCATGGAACGGAGTATTGCGGCTACGTGAGGCTACTAGGTCTCTGTCGACGCGGTAAGCCTCCGTCGGATTTATCACAGTGAGGTGGGCGGGAGCGCCGACTTCAATTCCGCGCCCTTGATTCTCATAGAGTCCAATTCGAGCTGGTGCAACGCTCATCCGTTCTGCTACCTGAGACCAATTCATCAACCCGGTCGACACCATAGTTTGATTGACAATACTGAGTGCTGTCTCAAGTCCTAGCATTCCAAATGATGCTTCTTGCCATTCGCACTCTTTACTTTCAGCAGGATGAGGAGCGTGATCAGTTGCGACAATATCAATAGTGCCATCAGCTAGCGCCTCACGAAGAGCCATGACATCGCGTTCAGTTCGTAGAGGTGGATTCACTTTGAAAATTGGGTCATAACTCTTCGCATAATCATCGGTCAGTAACAAGTGATGAGGCGTGACTTCTGCGGTAACACTAATTCCACGAGCCTTTGCCCATCGAATAATCTCGACTCCTCCAGCTGTAGTCAGATGGCAGATATGCAATCTAGATTGAACGTGATCTGCAAGGAGAACATCCCTAGCAATAATTGACTCTTCAGCAATTGCAGGCCATCCCTTAAGACCTAACTGCGAAGAAATTACTCCCTCGTTCATTTGTGAACCTTGCGTTAAGCGAGGTTCTTGGGCATGTTGCGCGATGACACCATCAAACTTCTTCACATACTCAAGGGCTCTTCGCATGACTAAAGGATCGAAAACGCAGTGGCCGTCATCGCTAAAGACGCGAACACGAGCAACTGAGTCCGCCATGGCACCAATCTCAGCAAGATGCTCACCTTCGAGACCACGAGTTACCGCACCAATCGGAAAAACATCGAGTAGACCTGCTTCTTGACCTAATCTAAAAACTTGTTCCACTACTCCCGCAGTATCTGCAACTGGCGATGTATTGGCCATTGCGCTGAGCGCAGTGAATCCGCCTCTTACCCCTGCACGCGAACCCGAGAGAACTGTTTCAGCATCTTCTTTACCCGGCTCGCGTAAATGTGTGTGGAGATCTACCAAGCCTGGAAGAATCACCGAATCAACTGCGCTTACCTCGAGAGCATCCTTAACATCAATCTTTGAAGAAATCTCGGAAATAACACCATCTCGAATGTGGATGTCTCTCTTTGATCCATCGGGAAGGGTTCCACCAGAGATAACAATGTTTTGATTCATAGTGCGATTCCTGTCTCATGAGATCCAGCCAAAAGAAGGTAGAGAATGGCCATTCGAACGCTCACACCGTTGGTGACCTGTTCAAGAATGACAGACCTAGCGCTATCTGCACTCTCGGCAGTGATTTCAAGGCCTCGATTCATCGGACCTGGGTGCATCACAATTGATGAAGGTTTCATACGAGAGAGACGATCCTTATCAAGACCGAAGTATCGAGAGTACTCACGAGCATTAGGGAGGAAGAGTTCAGTCATACGCTCGAGTTGAACTCTGAGCATCATGACTACATCAACTGTTTCGATAATCGCGTCAAAGTCATACGAGATGGTAACCGGCCACGATTCCACTCCAACAGGTAAGAGAGTTGGTGGAGAAACTAGAGTTACGTGAGCACCCAACTTTGTGAGAAGGAGAACATTAGAACGCGCTACTCGAGAGTGAAGGACATCTCCCACTATTGCAACTCGAATTCCCGATAGATCTTCGCTCCCCTTTGCAAGGTGTCTGCGAATAGTAAAAGAATCTAAAAGCGCTTGGCTTGGATGTTCATGTGTTCCATCCCCTGCATTGATGACAGATCCAGTCATCCATTGATTATCAGCCAATCTTTGCGCAGCTCCTGAAGCGCTATGACGAATAATGACCGCATCTGCTCCCATTGCTTGAAGTGTCTGAGCTGTATCTTTGAGAGATTCACCCTTACTCACGCTCGAACCTTTTGCGGAGAAATTAATGACATCTGCAGAGAGACGCTTTGCTGCCGCTTCAAAAGAGATTCGTGTTCTTGTTGAATCCTCTGCAAAGAGATTAACTATGGTGCGACCTCGCAAAGTAGGTAGCTTCTTCATCGGACCATCAGAAACTCTCATCAGCTCTTCTGCGGTATCGAGGATTTGAATGGCCTCTGACTTTGATAGATCTGCAATCGAGAGAAGATGACGCACTAGATTCTCCCCTCTTCGATAGTTACTTCATCAACGCCATCTAGCTCTGAAAGATGTACTTTGATCACTTGAGTAAATGAAGTAGGGAGGTTCTTTCCGACATAATCTGCCTTGATTGGGAGCTCGCGATGTCCACGATCTACAAGAACTGCCAGTTGCACTGTCTTCGGCCGACCAATTTCTCCAAGAGCATCAAAGGCGGCGCGGATTGTGCGCCCCGAGAAGAGCACGTCATCAATCAAAACTACATCTCTATTCTCGATGCCTAATGATGGTATTCGAGTAGGCATGAGCGCACGAGGCGGACGTAATCGCAGATCATCGCGGTGCAGAGTGATATCTAAAGTTCCATGTTGAACGCTCTTGCCCTCTATCTTTTCGATAGTTGCAGCAATACGGGCAGCAAGATGGGCGCCACGTGTGGGAATTCCGAGAAGAGTGATGGAATCTGAACCAGAGTTACGTTCGAGAATTTCATGGGAAATGCGAGTAATCGCACGCGCCATATCGGCAGCAGGCAGAGCAAGGCTCATTGTGAAACTCCTTCCCCACCTCTCTGGATGGGTTGTTAAAGGAACGGCCGGAGTCTAGCACTTTAGTCAGTCCATCTGTGGATAGGGATGAGAACGCAAGCCTGTGCCTACATAGCGTTGGCTACATGACTACAGAACTAGGAATGACTGATATCACCGCACGCTTAAGAGCTATACGCCTCTCCAAATCCTTATCGCTCAATGACGTTGAAATCCTTAGCAACGGGCAGCTGAAGGCGGTAGTTCTTGGCTCCTATGAACGAGGGGCTCGGACCCTGAGTGTGAAGCGCGCGCTCTACATTTCGCAGCTATATGGGGTCCCACTGGAGATGATTTTTTCTCAAGACAAACCTGTCCAAATATTTCGTCAGGGAAATCTCATTCTTGACCTGCGGAGAGTCAACCGCCTCTTTCAACACCAAAGCAGTAGTACTGATAATCGGTTTACCGCAATTGCACGATTTGCACGCCATGTAACTCACTCGCGACAAGACTGGAATGGAGAAGTTCTATCTATCCGAGAGGATGATCTTCCAACGATTTCACTGATGGCGGATATGACCATTTCAGAGACGATTACATGGATGGAAGAAGACCAAATATTGCTCAGAAAGCGAGAGCGCTAGTTAGCGATGCTCTCCTTAATCGACGAGATGCGACCAAGAACGCCATGGATAAAGCCAGCAGAATCTTCAGTCGAAAGTTCTTTTGCGAGTGTAAGCGCCTCGTCAATCGCGATGGCATCATCCAAGTCTTTGTTCCAGACGATTTCATAGATTGCAAGTCGAAGAATATTTCGATCAACGGCCGGAAGACGGTCCATATCCCAACCTTGGGCATACGTTGCAATTAACTCATCAATCTTGCGCTTATTGACCGAAACGCCGGATATCAACTCTCTCGTGAAATCGCGAATCGGGCGAGCATCGGGCCCTTCTTCTACAAAATCGCGATTGGCAAGAAGATCACTTGCTGCGACGCCGCGAATATCAGCTTCATAGAGCAGATCCAGAGTCTGCTTTCGCGCCTTACTGCGAGCAGACACTAGTTAGCGCGACCCTGATATGAACCATCTCGAGTGTCAACTAGAACAACCTCATCTTGCTTAATGAAGAGTGGTACCTGGATCTGAATACCTGTTTCAACGGTTGCCGGCTTAGTCCCACCAGATGAACGATCACCTTGTAGGCCCGGTTCGGTGTAAGTAATCTTGAGAGGTACAGATGCAGGAAGTTCAATATAGAGCGGGTTTCCTTCGTGGATTGCAACAATAGCCTCTGTATTTTCAAGCATGTAATTTGCAGCTTCACCAACAGTTGCCGCTGAAATTGTCATCTGATCGAAGTTAACGTTATCCATGAATACGAAATCATCGCCTTCCTTGTAGAGGAAGTTCATTTCTCGCTTTTCGAGAACCGCGATCTCAACTTTTACTCCAGCGTTGAAAGTTTTGTCGACAACTTTGCCGGTCATAACTTGCTTCAACTTTGTGCGGACGAATGCAGGACCTTTACCTGGCTTTACATGCTGAAATTCAACAACTGTCCACAACTGACCTTCGATATCTAGGGTCATGCCATTCTTGAGATCATTTGTTGTTGCCACGGAAACTCCACTTCATGTCTTCGCCCATCGAAGATCAATAGGACGCTGAGTTTACCGTATGAAATTATGCTACTAGCGCCTTGAGCGCAATCAGAGCTAATACATAGGAGTTCGGGCCAAATCCGCCGATTGTTCCGTTTGCAACACCTGATATCACTGATGTGTGACGGAATTCCTCGCGTGCCATCGGATTTGAAAGATGAACTTCAATAAGTGGTGCCTTTACCAATTCTGCTGCATCTCGGATCGCGTAAGAATAATGTGTGAAAGCTGCCGGATTGATGATCACCGGAGTATTTGTATCGGCAGCAGAATGAAGCCACCCGATTATTTCTGATTCATCATTACTCTGTCGCACATCTGCCTCAAATCCATGCGTCTTTGCCGCAGATTCAATATGTGCGACCAATTGAGGATATGTCATATCACCGTAAATCGACGAATCCCGAATATCTAGTCGGGCGAGATTAGGGCCGTTAATAACCATTACCTTCATGAACGAAGCCTCTCATATGCCTTGACCATCTCGCTCTCGATTGGATTCTCGAGCCGCTGTGTCTTTCCGGGTTCTGAAATTGCAACGAATCTCAAGGTGCCTGATCGATTCTTCTTATCCAACTTCATAGCCGAAAAGAGTTCTGGCCATTCTGCCCCAGCATAAGAGACTGGAAGTTCCAATTGTTGGAGTATCTCCACATGCAAATTTCGAGTTTCACTTGAAATAATTCCAAGCTGTTCTGAAAGATTTGCGATAAAGACCATTCCAATAGAGACGCACTCACCATGTCGAAGCGAGTAGCGAGAAATAAGCTCAACAGCATGCCCAAAGGTATGCCCGTAGTTGAGAATTTCACGATCAAAACTCTCCCTAAAATCTCCCGACACTACCTGGCTCTTGACCGAAATTGATTTCTCAATAAGCGAGGTAGTCAGATCAGATGATCTGATGACTTCATCGAGAGACTTACCATTAATAAGCGTCAAAATCGTTGTATCTGAAATGAATCCAGTCTTAACCACCTCAGCGAGCCCTGCTGCAAAATCTCGCCGCGAAAGGGTTGATAGCCACGATTGATCGACGATCACGCATATAGGTGAATGAAACGCACCAATGAGATTCTTTCCGTAATCGCTATTGATTCCCGTCTTACCACCAATAGCCGCATCAACCATTCCTGCAACAGTTGTTGGTACTGCAATCCAATCAATACCTCGTGACCATGTCGCAGCAACAAACCCCGCAAAATCGGTTATTGCTCCCCCACCAATGCCTACGACCAAATCACTTCTTGTGAATCCAGCTGCGCCTAACCAATTCCAAGCGTTCTGCAGAACCTTAGAGGACTTGCCATCCTCTCCATCTGGGATTGGGAAGTAAAAGAATTCGGCAGCGCCTGAGGAGAATTGAGGGATTTTTTCGTGCATCTTTTCGCTAAAGAAGATTGCAACTCGTTCTCGATGCGCTGATAGTGATATCAATTGATCTTTGAAATCGACATCTATGAGAACTTCATAATTATTCTCGGCGTTAACGTGAATCGACTTCATTCAATCTCCTTAAGAATCTCAGAGACAATTTCAGATTCAGATCTACCATTCACATCAATAACAGTATCGGCGATCGACTGATAGATAGGTCTACGCTCTTGCATCAAAGTCTCCCATTGACCCCGAGGATTACTGAGTAGCAATGGTCGATCTCGGTTGAAACCAATACGTGGGGCGACGGATGCCAGCGAAATATCTAAATAGATTACTGGAGATGCAATTGCGCGAAGCGCTGATTGGGCATCAAAGGAGATAGGGGCTCCTCCTCCCAAGGCGAGCACAGTGTTGTCGCTTAAAAGCTCAGCGCGCAGTACCGCTTTCTCAATAACACGAAAGGAATCTTCGCCATCTTCAAGAAAAATGTCGGCGACTGTTCTACCAGTCTGTGTTTCAATCAAGTGATCAGTATCGCGAAAAGGTAATTCCAAATACTCTGCTAACAATCTACCGATGGTCGTCTTCCCAGAGCCCATTGGTCCAATCAGAATGAGTTTAGGAGCCATCAGACTATTTAAAAGATAGATTCTGCATATAGGACTGATAATTGCGGCGTACTTCTTGAACAGAATCTCCGCCAAACTTCTCCAGAACCGCTTCGGCAAGAACTAGCGCCGCCATCGCTTCGGCAACAACGCCCGCAGCAGGTACTGCACAAACATCAGAGCGCTGGTTGATTGCCTTTGCAGCTTCACCAGTCTTTACATCAATGGTGTCTAAAGCCTTCGGAACTGTTGAGATAGGTTTCATCGCAACGGATACTCTGAGAATCTCACCGTTAGACATTCCACCTTCTGTTCCGCCTGCACGATCAGTGCGACGTTGAATGTGACCATCAGGACCCCGTTCAATCTCATCATGAGCCACAGAACCTCGACGAGTTGCAGTGCGGAAGCCATCGCCGATTTCAACACCCTTGATAGCTTGAATTCCCATCATTGCAGCAGCCAATCGCGCATCCAATCTGCGATCCCAATGCACATGAGAACCTAATCCTGGGGGCAGGTTGTACGCCAATACTTCACAGACTCCGCCGAGGGTATCTCCATCAGAATGAGCGCTCTCAATTTCTGCGATCATCGCGGAACTTGTAACAGAATCTGCGCAGCGAACTGGATCTTCGTCAATGCGCGATCTCTCATTTGATAAAGGAAGTCGATAATCATCTGGAATTCGAATAGAACCGATAGATACAACATGGCTCAAGATTTCAATACCGATAGCCTGCTTGAGGAAGTTACGAGCAATTGCGCCGAGTGCAACACGTGCCGCTGTTTCACGAGCACTCGCTCTCTCGAGAATGGGGCGAGCATCGTCGAAATCATATTTCTGCATTCCAACCAAGTCAGCATGACCAGGACGAGGACGCGATAGAGGCGCATTGCGTGCGAGATTTTCAATTTGATCCGCTGGAACAGGATCAGCTGACATCACCTTTTCCCACTTAGGCCATTCGCTATTTCCCACTTGTATGGAGATTGGTCCGCCTTGAGAAACTCCTAAGCGGACACCACCCAAGATAGTGACCTTATCTGCCTCAAAATTTTGACGCGCACCACGACCTACACCTAAGCGTCTGCGCGCAAGATGAAAATCTATATCAGCTGTGGTGATTTCAATATGGGCTGGCAGACCTTCAATGATTGCTGAAAGTGCCTGACCGTGAGATTCACCAGCTGTAATCCATCGCATGTGCTTATTCTTGCAGATGGGCACTCTTTCAGGCGCCACAAAAACTCTATGGGTTAAGGCTTACCGCGAGAACTGCGCCACAGAGCGCTGGCGCGAATGGGATCAACGACCTCTCTTTCCGTGCGTATAAGTAATGCACCACGATATGAATTGACGAGATGAGAGCCACGGCAATCACATAGTCGCTCAGATCTTGCTGCTTGATGAGCAGGTTTACTATCACCAGGATCAATTTTGCATCGCCAAACCCACAGCGGGAAAGAGATGTAAAGGCTAGGACTCCAGAAAGAGATAGGAGCACAAAGGTGAGGGATCCAACTCTCTCCCCTTCCAGAAATGCTGCAATGCATAGAATTAGGAGTGAAAAATTGGGAATCCGATGAGACCTTATGTCTTGAACCGAAATGGCAAAAAGCACAGAAATGACCAACACCTCTATACGGTAACCAACCTCAGCAGTGACAGTTTTCAGCTGTGGATTATCTACTTGCAGTTAGCAGCATCGGCCGCAGATGATCTGCTAGCGCTCTTCGATCGGAAATCTGGGGCAATATAAGAGAGAGTTGATCTATGCCTTGATACAGCAAAAGTTCTAGTCCACTTATCACCATTCCACCGCAATCGCTCCAACGTTGCGCCAATTGAGTTGGCCATGGTTTGTAAATCACGTCAAAGAGAGTTGCCCGAACTCCCAAATTAACAGAAGTCGCCAGTAGATCAGCTGCCCCCGCTGGTGTTGTATTAACAACAAGATCATATTGATCGAAATCAACCGCATCGCTCCATCGGAGGTAATTAAATTCTGAACTCTGGATTGCGCTTTCGAGTGCAGCTTGGCGCACACTAGAGCGTCCCAAAACATCTATTCTTGCAACTTCAGAATCCAGAGCACCGCACACTGCTCTTGCCGTACCTCCTGCGCCTAATACAAGAACAGAATTAAGTGAACACTTCTGCGAATTTCTTAGTGCTTCAATAAAGCCGCTCCCATCTGTGCTGGTGAGATCCCATTGACCATCTCTCTTAATAAGCGTGTTACCTGACTGAATTCGTTGAACCAAGGAATCAATATCTACATCGAGTGAAAGCACCTCTTCTTTGAGAGGCATTGTGAGCGAAAGGTAATCAAAGTTTTCGCTTTCGCGTTCTAGGAAATCAGCCAAAGTACCGGATCGTACTTCTAAAGCTTGATAGGAACCCTCTACTCCCAGAAAAGAGTAGGCGGCTCTATGTAAGACTGGTGAAAGTGAGTGCGTGATAGGCGAACCAAGTACAGCCCCTCTAATCATTTCTCAATCCTTTCACTTACTACTCCTAAAAAGTCCTTTTCGAAGATTAGCCTTGTACTCACGTTTCCATTCGCTAAATTGCTGAGAATCTTTCGTGAATCTGGTATCTCCAGGTGCAACGGTAATGAAGTAGATCCAATCCCCAATCGTTGGATTGAGCGCTGCCTCCATAGCAGCTGATCCAGGATTGTTAATAGGTCCGGGAGGAAGACCGTATCTTTGATACGTGTTGTACTCGGATTTTATGAGAGTCGATTGCGAACTTAAAAAGACGCTTCCTCGAGTCTTTTTGATGTAGTGCACTGTTGAATCAAATTGCAATGGCATGCCAATTGCGAGTCGATTCCTAATGACCTGTGAAATCTTTGAGAAGTCTTGAATGTTTCCCTCCGCTTGAACCAATGATGCAATCACCAGTAATTGTTGCGGCGTGAACGAACTACTCGTGGAGAAGAATCCAGCTTTTCTCATTTCACTCGCTGTACGTGAAATCATAGATTGAAGTGCGGAAAGCGCAGTCTCCCCTTTTGCAAAACTGTATTGAGCGGGAAATAGAAGGCCCTCCAAAGTTTTGAAACCTGCAGGACGCGAAACTTTGGCGATCGCTTGTGATACTTCGGAAGAGGAAAATCCAGCCTTATAGAATTGAGGAAGAATCTCCGATATCCAAGCGCCTTCACTAATGTTGATGAGCCCTTCAATTCTTAATGGATCAAGCAGTTGATTGAGGGCATCTTTGGCGCAAATCCCGATATCAATTGAGTGAGCCCCTGGAGCAATTCTCTGAGAACGAGTGTCACCGACAGCTACCCTGAAGAATGAGTCGGAAGATTTGACGACTCCAAGTTTGTAGAGTTTGTTAGCTATGGAAGATCCGCTCTCTCCTGCCGAAATCTCAACAACAGCTGACCCTGCAGACGATGCTCTACATGTGAAATCGGGTGCTCCAGAGTTAGGAAAATCAATAAATTTCAAAGTTAAGGTGATGAAGCAGACAGCAGCGAGTGCCACCCCAATATGAAGTATGGAACTTCGATTAGTTCTTTTCACTGTGCAACCCAGCTTCCAAAATTGCGACAGCAGCCATGGAATCAATCAGCGCTTTGGAATCTCGCGATGAAACACCAGCCTCTTTCAATCTCTTCTGTGCACTCATCGTGGACAGTCGTTCATCAATCTCCATTATTGCCACGTCGGTCAGATTGCGAATTTCTGCGATAAAAATGCGCACTTTCTCTACGCTCTCTCCCGCCTCACCTGATAGATGGAGTGGCAGCCCAACATAGATCTTTATCGGTTGATTCTCTTCAAAAAGAGTGGCGATCTCTTTGAAGAATCCCGTCGACTTAGTTGCTAGCGCTCCAACTGGAGTGGCAAGAATTCCATCTGGATCAGAAATTGCTACACCTGTACGTACATCACCGTAATCGAAAGCGATTCGATGCCCACGCATAGAATTATTTTCCGCTGATGTGATCTGTTATTGCAGCAAGTGCAGATGAAGCTTTAGATGAATCTGTTCCGCCACCTTGAGCGAAATCATCTTTGCCGCCTCCGCCTCCGCCAAGAATTGTCGAACCAATCTTTACCAAGGCTCCCGCTTTGAATCCTGCTGCTTTTGCCTTATCGCTCACAGCGACAACAAGCACAGGTTTCCCATCCGTTGAGCTAATAAGCGCAACAACAGATTGATCTAAACGCGATTTCAGATCAATTGCAATCTTGCGCAGATCCTCAGAGCCAATTCCATCCGAGAGATGAGAGGTTATTAATGAAATACCATTGACTACCACCGCCGAAGATGCCAAGTCACCAATGTGACTCATTGCTTGCGCTGAGCGAAGGCCGGCGAGCTCCTTCTCAATATCGCGAATCTTGTTCAGTAAATCACTAATTCGCTCTGGAAGTTCTTCTGTACGAGCTCCCTTGATAATTTCAGTTAATGAATTGAGAAGGATGTGTTCACGAGCTAGGAAGCGATAAGCATCAGAGCCAACAAGAGCTTCTACGCGGCGAACACCTGCACCGACGGAAGATTCGCCCAACAATTTAACAATACCGAGTTGTCCAGAACGCTCCACATGCGTTCCACCGCAGAGTTCGCGAGCCCAATCGCCCACGCTAACCACGCGAACTTGATTGCCGTATTTTTCACCGAAGAGAGCCATCGCTCCAATCTTCTTTGCAGCATCCTGAGTCATCGTCTCAGCCGTTACAGCGAGATTATCAAGAAGAAGGGTATTGACTCGTGCTTCAACATCATTAAGTACAGATTCAGGTACTGCTCCCGTTGATGGGAAATCGAAACGAAAACGTCCTGGTGAATTCTCGGAACCAGCCTGAGTAGCAGTCTCTCCGAGAATTTCTCTAAATGCCTTATGCACCATATGTGTCGCAGTATGGGCTCGAGAAATTGCATGTCGACGTTCAATATCAATAGAAGCTAGAGCGAGAGATCCAGTTGTCACTTCGCCAGAAATGACTCGACCTCTATGAATCGAGAGTCCTGTTATTGGATTCTGTACATCCTCAACTTCAATGACTGCCCCATTTGTGAGAGTAATGCGACCGCCATCAGCGAGCTGCCCACCTCCTTCTGCATAGAAGGGAGTTCTATCTAGGACGATCTCAACATCCTGACCCGAGATTGCAGCGGGAACACTCATGCCATCGACGAGAATTCCGTTGATTGTTGATTCAGTCTCACTATGGGTATATCCAATAAACGAAGAGGAACCTTTGGCATCTGCAATCTTCTTGTACTCAGATAAATCTGTATGACCGCTCTTCTTTGCCTTTGCATCTGCCTTAGCTCGATCTCGCTGTTCACTCATGAGCCGACGGAAACCTTCTTCATCAACTTCGAGTCCCTGTTCACGGGCCATCTCGAGAGTTAAATCAAATGGGAAACCATATGTATCGTGGAGTTTAAAAACATCTTCACCGGGAAGTACGGTGCTCTTCTTCTCCTTCAATTGTGTCGAAGCAAGATCGAAGATCTGCGTTCCTGATTTCAATGTCTGTAGGAATGATTCCTCTTCTGCAACCGAGACAGCTAGAATTCGCTTTTGATCAGATACCAATTCAGGGTATTGAGGACCCATAGCTCCGATGGCAGCTACGGTGAGTTCGGACATAATCGGATCGTTGACACCCAAGAGACGCATATTTCGAATGGTGCGACGCATCATTCGACGTAATACATAGCCTCTTCCTTCATTACCTGGTGTAACTCCATCACCAATAAGCATCGCCGATGTGCGCGCATGATCTGCAACCACACGGAGAGAAACATCAGAACTCTGAAATTTTCCATATGTGACGCCGGCAAGCGATGACGCTTTAGATAGAATCTGCATTGTTGTATCGATTTCATAGATATTTTCGACACCTTGCAAAAGCGCGGCTGTTCTTTCTAAGCCGAGCCCGGTATCAATGCTCTTAGCTGGTAGTTCTCCAAGGATTGGATATCCATCCTTGCCGCCACCTGCACCGCGCTCGTTCTGCATGAAAACGAGATTCCATACCTCCATATATCGGTTTTCATCTGCGATTGGGCCACCTTCGACACCATATTGCGGACCGCGGTCATAATAAATTTCTGAACATGGTCCGCATGGACCTGGAACTCCCATTGACCAGAAGTTATCGGCCATATCGCGTCGTTGAATTCGCTCGCGCGGAATTCCAATTTTCTTATGCCAAATATCTGCTGCCTCGTCATCATCTAGATAGACGGTGACCCAAAGGCGATCTTCAGGAAAACCATATCCTCCATCGCTTATAGGGCGTGTGAGAAGCTCCCAGGCGAGCGAGATTGCACCCTCTTTGAAGTAATCACCAAAAGAAAAGTTTCCACACATTTGAAAGAAAGAAGCATGACGTGTTGTCTTTCCAACCTCATCGATATCTAGTGTGCGAACACATTTTTGTACTGAAGTAGCACGCTTGTACGGAGGAGTGACCTCACCCAAGAAGTATGGTTTGAATGGCACCATTCCTGCGTTAACGAGGAGAAGATTTGGATCGTCAGCAATGAGCGAAGCTGAAGGAACAACTGTATGTTTTAGACCTTGCCGATTTTCGCTTTCGAAGAAGCGCAGCCAGCGTGAACGGATCTCGGCGGATTCCATTAATTTCTATCCCCTACCCGTATTAACTAGATTTCTTCTTGGACTTACGTCCCTTACTAATTTGGGCTGCGCTAAGAAGTGCACCTGCCACGCGAACTGCAGGACCATTCTTCTCCATGAAGCCTGATGTCGCCCCAGTAACCTTTGTAGTGACTTCTTCAACGCTCTTTGTTATCTTGGCAAAACTCTCAAGGGGGCTATTGATGAGCTCAAGGGTGCGAGTTGATTCATTGATCAGCGGAGTCGTGTCATCTGTGAAAGCTTTGAGAGAAGCCTTGGCTTCGTCGATAAATCTGCTCACTCGAATCACTGTATATGCGAGTGCAATAGCAATCACCAGAAGAGAGATTGCTGCAATGATCGTTGCGATTCCACCTGGACCCATGTAAATAGCCTACCTGAATTACTCCTTCGGAGGAGTCCAATCGATAGCCGCTTCCTTGCGTTGCGCCGGAGTAATCGGTGTAGGAGCGCCAGTCAATGGATCTCCACCACTCGCGGTCTTAGGGAATGCAATGACTTCGCGAATTGAATCTGAACCAGAAAGGAGCGCACATACTCGGTCGAGACCGAGAGCAATTCCACCATGTGGCGGAGGACCATAGTTGAAGGCCTCAAGTAAGAATCCAAATTTGCTTTGAGCCTCTTCATCGCTTAATCCAATAACAGAGAAAACATCTTTCTGAATCTGTCTATCGTGGATACGAATAGAACCGCCACCAAGCTCGGTGCCGTTAAGGACGATGTCATACGCATAGGCGAGAGCTTCAGCTGGATTGCTCTTAAATGTTTGAGCAAACTCTGGCTTCGGTCCTGTAAACGGATGGTGTACCGCAGTCCAACCACCATTATCTGTAGGTTCAAACATCGGGGCATCAACAACCCATAAGAATTCCCATGCACCTTGATCAATGAGGTTGCAACGTTTGCCAATCTCTAATCGAGCGGCGCCAAGTAATTGTTGAGATGCCGACTTCTCTCCCGCTGCGAAGAAAATTGCATCTCCTGGTTTGGCTCCAACCTGAGCAGCAATACCTGCTTGTTCCTTCTCAGAAATATTCTTAGAAACAGGACCACCAAGAGTTCCATCCTCATTGACGAGAATGTAAGCAATTCCCTTTGCACCACGAGCTTTGGCCCAATCTTGCCAAGCATCAAGTTCGCGGCGAGGTGACGAAGCTCCTCCTGGCATAACCACTGCACCGACATAAGGAGCTTGGAACACTCTAAATGGGGTCTCAGCAAAGTACTGAGTTACTTCGGTCAACGGATAGCCAAATCGAAGATCTGGCTTATCTGATCCGAATTGATCCATGGCATCTTTATATGTCATGTGCTTAATAGGAGTTGGAATTTCGTATCCAACGGCTTCTTTCCACACCTTCACCAAAATCTTTTCGGCTACAGCGAGAATATCTGCCTGATCGATAAATGACATTTCAATATCAAGTTGAGTGAACTCTGGTTGGCGATCAGCACGAAAATCTTCATCGCGGAAGCAACGTGCAATCTGGTAGTAACGCTCCATTCCTGCAACCATTAACAATTGTTTAAAGAGCTGTGGTGATTGCGGAAGTGCATACCAACTTCCAGGTTGCAGTCTGACTGGAACCAAGAAATCTCGAGCACCCTCTGGTGTAGAACGAGTGAGATAAGGGGTTTCGATTTCTAGGAAAGAGAGATCTTCCATAACGTTGCGAATAGCAGATGTCACCTTTGAGCGAAGACGGAGATTTGCCGCAGGTCCTTCGCGTCGGAGGTCGAGATAGCGATAACGAAGGCGAACTTCTTCAGAGATTTCAACATCGCTACCTGAATCAACTGGGAATGGAAGTGGGGCTGATTCGCTCAGCACAACAACGTCATCTCCCATTACTTCAATTTCACCAGTTGGAATATTTGGATTTTCATTTCCAGCAGGCCGTAGAGAAACTTCGCCGGTAATTTGTAAACACCATTCAGCACGCAGTTGGCCCGCGAGTTTTTCGTCTCGAATTACTACCTGAACGGAACCAGTTGCATCGCGAAGATCGATAAAGGCAACTCCACCATGATCACGGCGACGGGCTACCCAACCTGCAAGTGTTACGGTCTGACCTACATGTGAAGCGCGAATAGCGCCTGCATCTTGATTACGTAACATCGAGAAAAGCCACCTTTGAGAGTTTCTTGCTATCGAGAACTAAACTGTCGGATTTGATCGGACAATTCGACAATCTTAACGGAGGTTGTTGTGCCATCTGACATCCTTTTGAGTTCAACTACTCCTTCAGAGAGTTCGGATTCACCAAGGACAACAACGAATCGGGATCCTGACTTATCGGCAGCCTTCATAGCACCCTTGAGCGACCTATCTCCAAATGCAATCTCCGTACGTATCCCCATTGATCGCAATTCATAAGCGAGAGAGGAGGCAGCAATCTTCGATTCTTCGCCCAATGGGATGAGGAAAAGGTCCGAGATAAATTCGGTAGAAGGAAGAGTGGATTCAGAAATTGCAGCGAGAAGAGCGCGGTCTACTCCGAGCCCGAAACCAATACCTGAGAGAGCTTGGCCACCGAGGGTCTCCATCAATCCGTCGTATCGACCTCCACCGCCAATTCCGCTCTGCGCTCCCAAATCAGAATGGACAAATTCAAATGTTGTTCCTGTGTAGTAATCCAAACCGCGGACCATCCTTGGATTGATTATGAAATCAATCTTCATTGCAATCAGATACTTCTGAACGTTCGCGAAATTGGCTGCTGCTTCTGGTGTGAGATAGTCAAGTAAAAGGGGCGCCTTTGCCATTGCCTCTTTCATCTCAGGACGTTTATCGTCAAATAGGCGCAGTGGATTGAGTTGAGCACGCACTCTTGTGGCTTCATCCAACTGCAATGAATCGAAATATTTGAGGAGATCCACACGATGAGCCGCTCTCGAAGCTGCATCACCCAGCGAAGTAATCTCTAACCGATAATTCTTTAGACCTAAATTCTTAAAACCACGGTCTGCAATGGCAATGACTTCTGCATCGAGTGCTGGGTCATCGATTCCGATAGCTTCTATTCCCACTTGGTAGAACTGGCGATAGCGACCAGCTTGAGGCCGTTCGGCGCGAAAGAATTGCCCTGAGTACCAAACTTTCACAGGCAATTGGCCGCGATCAAGATTTGCTTCAATGACAGCACGCATTACTCCCGCCGTGCCTTCAGGTCTCAAAGTCAGAGAACGTCCGCCACGATCTTCAAATGTGTACATCTCCTTTGAGACCACATCTGTTGACTCGCCTACTCCCCGACTGAACAAGTTTGTATCTTCAAAGACTGGCAATTCCATCAATTGATAACCAGCCGCCTTAGCGGGCGCAATCAATTGTTCGCGAACCCATTCGAAACTTTGAGACTCGGGCGGCAGGTATTCACGGACCCCTTTAGGGGCTTGAATCTTTTCGCTCTTCATAGAGTCAATTCTTTCAGATATGGATTGTTTTTGCGCTCGAATTTGATCGTCGTTTCAGGTCCATGTCCTGTCAAAACACGCAGATCATCAGATAGAGGTAGAACTTTTTCTCGAAGAGTGCGCTCCATATCTCGCGCATTGCCAGTTGGAAGGTCGGTCCGTCCAATAGAACCAGCGAAGAGAACATCTCCACTAATCAGAAGCTCCTCATTCACGGTAAACATTAAAGAGCCCCGTGTGTGACCGGGTGCATGTATCGCCCGAATTTTCATATCGAGGAAATTCAGTTCAGAACCATTCTTGAGCTCTTCTACTCGTGTGGGTTCAGAAAAATGCATCCCTTCGAGCATCGTCTGAAACTGTTCACCGTGAATACCCAAGGGATTTGCGATAAATCTACGATCTTCACTATGAATGTATGCAGATATTCCATACCCATCTGCCAAAGGTTTGATCGAAAATGTATGGTCAAGATGGCCATGGGTAAGAAGTGCAGCAACTGGTTTCAACCGATTCTCTTCGATGATCAACTCAATCTCTGCTGAAATATCAGGCATGCCTGGATCGACTATGAGGCACTCAGACCCGGGTTGACTTGCGATGACCCAGCAATTGGTTGCGAACATCGGCGCTGGATGCGAGAGCACAAGCACAGCTCACCCCTTGATTTCCGCATGGATTTACGACTCACGCAGGCACAGGGTACCTTTGACCCTGAACACATTCGCACATATCAACGAAGGTTGGTTCTTACACCAACTGACGCGCTGGAGGGGAAACCATGACCGAGATCAATCCAACTGCACTAGCCAATACACATTCACAACCAAGTGCAGCTTCTGCACTTGTGGGAGACCCTTCACGTTTTGGTCGCGTCGGCGAAGATGGCACCGTCTATGTACGTACCAACGAAGGCGAGAAGGCAGTCGGTTCATATCCAGGCAAGACCGCCGAAGAAGCGCTCTCATATTTCGTCCGCAAATTTGAAGCACTCGCTTCAGAGGTTGCGTTGACAGCAGCTCGAATTACAAGCGGTGCGATGGTTCCTCAAGATGCTTATGAAGCTGTCAAGAAACTTCGCCAACAAGTACGCGAACTCAATGGTGTGGGAGACCTCGCTGCTCTTGCAGCGTCTGTAGAACAGATAGAGCCTCTCATTGAAGGTCATCGTGAAGCATACGAGGCAAAGAAAGCTGCAGAGGCTGCCGCTAAGGCTGCACGCCGCGAACAAATCCTTGTCGAGAAAGAGAAGATTGTCGCTGAAGCAGAATCTCTCACTCTCTCTGAGAATTGGAAGGTCACTGGCGATCGCCTCAAGGCACTTCTTGATGAATGGAAAGCTGCTCCTCGTCTGGATAAGAAGTCCGATGCTGAATTTTGGAAGCGATTCTCTGCATCACGAAATAAGTTTGATAAACGACGTCGCACTCACTTCGCCCAACTTGAAGCAACCGCTGGCAAAGTTTCCGAGGCCAAGAATGCGATAGTTGCAGAGGCGGAGAAACTCGCAACTTCAACCGATTGGGTAGCTACAGCACGTCGCTACAAAGCTCTCATGGATCAGTGGAAGGCCGCGGGTCGAGGAAAGAAGGGCGACGACGCAAAACTATGGTCTCGCTTTAAGGCTGCACAAGATCAATTCTTTGCTGCAAAGAATTCAGATCTTGAAAAGCGTGAAGAATCAATGTCAGCCAATCTTGCAAAACGAGAAGAGCTCATCGTTGCCATCGAAGCGCTCCTTCCATTCTCTGATGTGAAACAAGCAAAATCTGCCTTTAGAGAGTTGATGAATACGTGGGGCAAGATCGGAATCACTCACCGCGACAAGCGCGCAGCTCTCGAAGCCCGTGTCTCTGTTGTTGAAGAGGCGATCAAATCTGCTGAGGCTGAGATTTGGCGCAAGACTGATCCATCCGCCAAGGCGCGCGCGGCAGAGGTCGTTGCACAACTCACTGAATCTATCGAGAGTTACGAGAAAGTTGCAGCTAAAGCAAAATCTGCAGGCAACGAAAAGAAGGCTAAAGAAGCTCTCGATTCGGCCGAGGCACGTAAGTTATGGCTCGCAGAAGCTCAGAAGCACCTAGCTGAATTCAATTAATAGTTGATTTCTAGCTAGACACGATAAACGTCGTAGACGCCTTCGATTCCGCGCACTGCTGCTAAAACTGAATCAAGATGTTTTGCATCGGCCATTTCAAAGGTAAATCGTGAAAAGGCAACACGATCTTTCGATGTTGACACAGCGGCGCTCAAAATATTGACGTGTTGTTCGGAAAGCGTCCGCGTGACATCAGCTAAAAGTCTAGAACGATCAAGAGCTTCCACTTGAATATTTACTAAGAAGACGCTTGCAGCTCCCGGAAGCCAACGGACTACTACAACTCGTTCTCCTTGATGAGTTCGCAAATCCTGCGCGTTGACACAATCATCACGATGAACTGATATGCCAGAGCCTTTCGTTATGAAACCCATAATTGCGTCACCCGGGACAGGAGTACAACACCTAGCTAGCTTGACCAAGACATCATCAAGGCCTTCTACTTCGACAGCACTTGATGAGCGACGAGTTGCAGGAACCCCAGTTGGAATCTTCTCAATCGTTGGCTCGGGATGGGAATCCTCGGCGCCCATACTTGCAACCAACTTCTCGACTATGGATGCCGCTGAAACATGGCCATCCCCGACAGCGCTATAGAGAGCTTCAATATCGGCATAGTGCATCTCATGCGCTAATTCGAGTAGAGCATGACCAGCGAAAATCTTCTGGAGCGGCAAGCCTGCTTTACGCATTTGTCGAGCAATTGATTCACGTCCGGCATCTATAGCTTCTTCGCGACGCTCTTTACTAAACCACGCCTTGATCTTGGAACGGGCTCTAGGACTCTTAACAAAATTAAGCCAATCTCGACTTGGTCCAGCATGTTCACTCTTATTGGTGACGATTTCAACTACGTCGCCATTATTCAACTTAGACTCAAGTGGAACGAGGCGGCCATTTACCTTCGCTCCAGCACAACGGAGACCAACATCTGTATGAACCGAGAAGGCGAAATCGACTGGAGTCGAACCACCTGGCAGAGCTACAACAGATCCTTTAGGAGTGAAGACGAAAACTTCTGGGCTACCGAGGTCAAAACGAAGAGCTTCTAGAAATTCTGATGGATCTTCAGTCTCTTTCTGCCATTCATGCAACTGTTTCAACCACAACATCTCAGGAGAATTACTTTGAGGCTCTCCCCCTTGCTTATATTTCCAGTGAGCTGCGATACCAAATTCTGCGCGTGAATGCATGTCGTAGGTACGAATCTGAATCTCGATTGCTTTTCCATTGGGGCCAATTACCGTGGTGTGGAGCGATTGATAGAGATTGAATTTTGGCATCGCAATGTAATCTTTAAAGCGACCGGGTACGGGACTCCAGCGCGCATGGATTGAACCCAGCACCGCATAACAATCGCGAACATCATTTACTAAGACGCGAATTCCAACCAAGTCATAGATATCGTTGAAGTCTCGGCCACGAACCACCATCTTCTGATAAACCGAGAAGAAATGTTTCTTTCTTCCAGTGACCGTTGCTTCAATGCCATCGCGCTGAAGATCTTCTTCAACCGCATCGATGACTTCTGAAGTAAGGGCATCGCGTGAAGGCGAACGTTCGGCAACGAGTCTGGAAATCTCTTCAAACTTCTTGGGTTCAAGAACAGCAAAGGAAAGGTCTTCTAGCTCCCACTTAATTGCGTTCATACCTAGTCGGTGTGCAAGTGGAGCGTAGATATCAAGTGTTTCGCGGGCTTTGCGTGATGCACTTTCGCTCGAAACGAATCCCCATGTACGTGCATTATGAAGGCGGTCAGCGAGTTTGATGACAAGTACGCGGATATCTCGTGACATCGCAATAACCATCTTGCGAACTGTTTCAGCTTCTGCCGTTGGACCATAGGTCAATTTGTCGAGTTTAGTTACTCCATCAACGAGAGTAGCAATCTCATCGCCAAAATCACTACGCAATTGGTCCAATGAGTAAGGCGTATCTTCAACAGTATCGTGAAGCAGCGAAGCAATGAGCGTTGTCTCGTTGAGTCCTAGCTCTGCAAGGATCAAGGTGACAGCGACAGGGTGAGTGATGTACTCCTCGCCTGATTTGCGAAGCTGACCAGTATGCGCGCTCTTTGCTACCTCGAATGCGCGTTCAATGTCTCGCACATCAGCTGATGGGTGATGTTCCCTGAGCGCATCGATGACAGGTGCAATCAAGGCCGAGATTGTCATTTGTTAAAAGCTATCTACGGCCTTTTCGCTTTGGTTGATTGCGCGGTCCGCTACCAGTTGATGGGCGAACTGCCTTTACCTCAGCGACAATCGGAGCGCCTCCACGAGCTGCAACACGCTTTGCCAGTGCCTGCATCGCAGGTTCCTTTTCGCGTAGCTGCGCCAAGAATGGCGGAGCGATAAAGACAGAAGAGTATGTACCGACTGCAAGACCGATAAAGAGAGCTAGAGAGAGATCCTTCAAAGTACCTGCTCCGAGCAAACCTGCGCCTACGAAGAGAATCGACCCAACGGGAAGAAGAGCAATAATCGAAGTGTTCGCAGAGCGAACAAGTGTCTGATTCACTGCCAGATTTGCTGCCTGCGAATAGGTCATCTTGCTATTAGCTGCAACAGACTTGGTATTTTCACGCACTTTATCGAATACAACAACTGTGTCATAAAGTGAATAGCCAAGAATAGTGAGGAATCCAATAACAGTTGCTGGGGTTACATCGAAACCTACGAGTGCATAGATTCCAACGGTGATAAAGACGTCGTGTACAACGGCCACGATTGCAGCAATTGCCATCTTGGGTTCGAAAGCCATTGCAAGAAAGAGCATTACCGCAAAGAGGAACGCAATCAGGCCATAAAGAGCCTTCTTCGTAATCTCCTTACCCCATGATGGGCCAACGAGTTGAGTGTCGATGGATTCCGCTGTGACATCAAAGGTAGAAGTAAGCGCTGCTTCAATCGATTGGGACTGTGCAGGTGAGAGCGCACCTGTTTGAATGCGAACCTTTGAATCTCCAACTTTCTGCACGATGACTTCGCCTGGGATACCAACGCCCTCTACTGCAACACGAGCTTGTTCGACTGTAATAGAAGACTTATTGATTGTGTATGAAGCTCCACCCTTAAACTCGATTCCAAGATGTAATCCTTGGATTACAAGCGCTGCGATTGAAGCGAGGATGAAGAGCGCAGAAATTGTGTACCAACGTTTACGGTTTTCAACGATATTAAATGAGGTCTCACCAGAATAGAGACGGCCACCTAGGCTTGAGAGAATTGCCATTTGTTATGCCTCCAATGTTGATGGTTGAGACTTACCAATGCTCTTTGCAGAGAATCCGGAAAGTGGATGACCTGAAGCGAAGAAAGAACTCTTTGCAATCAAAGTGACGATTGGTTTAGTGAAGATGAAGACGATCAAGAGATCGATGAGGGTGGTAAGACCGAGGGTAAATGCAAAGCCTCGAACTCCCCCGACGGCGAAGAAGTAGAGAAGAATTGCAGCCAAGATTGAGACCATATCTGCCACGATGATTGTGTGGCGAGCACGCGCCCAACCACTTTCGACTGCAGATCGTAATGAACGACCTTCGCGAGCTTCATCGCGAATACGTTCGAAGAAGACGATAAATGAGTCGGCAGTAATTCCGATGGAAACAATCGCACCGGCAATGCCAGCAAGGGTAAGAGTGAAGCCGATTGCCTCTCCAAGTACTAGGAAGAGTAGGTAGAGAATTACACCTGCAATAGCAAGTGATCCGACTGTGACAAAGCCGAGTGCTCGGTAGTACAAGAGCGAGAATAGAAGGACTAATCCCAAGCCAAGTGCTCCTGCCAAAAGTCCCGCGCGAAGCTGATCAGCTCCGAGCGTTGGGGAAACTTGTTGTACTTCTCCACGATCAAATGCCAATGGGAGTGCACCGTACTTGAGAACATTTGCAAGGTCTTGCGCTTCAACTTGTGAGAAGGAGCCCGTGATCTGAGCATTTCCTGATGGAATCGCTTCATTAATTACTGGAGCAGAAACAACAAGACCATCGAGAACAATTGCAACCTGGTTTTGAGGTGATGCGAGTGAAGTAACTCGAGCGGTCAATGAACCAAAAGCCTTTGTACCTTCACCATTAAAGGTAAGAAGTACATACCAAGCGCTTGCGCCCTGTTGATCAATGCCCGCTGCAGCTTTTGAAACTTGGCGTCCAAGTACTTCTGCTGGAGCAAGAATGTACTTACTCGAACCTGTTCGTGAACATGCAACGATGACTTCGGTAGGAGCATCAGCGCCTGTTCCCTGTAAATTAGCTGGGTTGGTGCAATCAAGTGCCGCAAAACGTGCGTTGACATCTGCGCTCACGCCAGCGACTGGTGTTGCAGCAGATGTGTTGCTGCCTCCAAGTGCAGAAGATTCTGCAAGTACCTGTCGGAATCGAAGTTCGGCAGTCTGTCCAACAAGATCAACTACACGACGACCAGAATCTCCAGGAACTGAGATAACTATTTGACGATTAGTGCCACTACCTTGCGCGGTAACTTCTGATTCTGCAACGCCGAGTGAATTGACGCGCTGACGAATAATGGAGACCGCCTGATCAATTGCCTCAGATGTCACCTTGTTCGAATCATTTGATGCGCGAGGTTGAAGCGTCACGCTTGTACCTCCGCGAAGATCAAGGCCAAGACGGACAGAGGTTGCACCCTGAATGAGGGCGGTAGCCAACAGAGCGACGATAAGCACTGCCAAGATTGCCAAGGCGCGGGCTGGTCGACCTGTTGTCTTCACTGGTTTTGTAGGTGTGGACATAAGAGGAGAGTCTAGGCGTAACGGCTAAGGCGTGTCGAAAAGGGTGGCAATAGACGATGGTGGTGTTCGTCCCACATGCTCCCAGCCCAAGGCGGTCGCAACTCGACCTCGCGGAGTCCTTGCCATAAATCCATTTCGGACAAGAAATGGTTCTGCCACAGATTCAACCGTTTCGGTCTCTTCCCCCACTGCAATAGCCAAGGTCGATAGGCCGACAGGGCCTCCCCCGAAACGTTCAATCAAGGCAAGTAAAACGGAGCGATCGAGACGATCGAGACCACGTGCATCGACCTCATACATATCAAGAGCATCTTTGGCGTGACTATGGGACAGTAACTCTGAACCTTTCACCTGAGCGAAATCTCGAACCCTACGAAGAAGACGATTGGCAATTCGCGGCGTGCCTCGTGATCTGCTCGCAATCTCTTCCATCGCTTGGCTTTCGATATCTAAACCAAGAAGTTGTGCACTGCGCGCTATGACCTTCTCAAGTTCAGACTCATCATAGAAATCTAAATGAGCAGTAAATCCGAAGCGATCACGTAAAGGAGATGGGAGAAGTCCAGCACGTGTAGTTGCACCTACTAATGTGAATCGCGGTAGCTGCAAAGGAATCGCAGTCGCGCCGGGACCCTTCCCAACAACAACATCGACACGAAAATCTTCCATCGCTAGATATAGAAGTTCCTCAGCTGGACGAGGTAGACGATGAATTTCATCTAAGAAGAGAATTTCTCCTTCAACGAGAGAGGAGAGAATGGCCGCAAGATCTCCTGCATGAGTTATTGCAGGTCCACTTGAAATACGTATAGGTGCCTGCATCTCAGATGCGAGAATCATCGCAAGGGTTGTCTTTCCTAATCCTGGGGGGCCAGAGAGAAGAATGTGGTCAGCTGGTGCTTCACGTTTTCTCGCGGCCGTAAGGAGTACATCAATCTGTTCACGCACGCGATGTTGACCAATGAAATCCTCAAGTGTCTTTGGACGTAGCGCATGTTCAACTGCATTTTCTTCAGACGCAATCGTTGGATCTACTAGTCGATCCTCGCTACTCAATTTCGACGTCCGTTCTGAAGAGTTGCTTTCAATAACTCTGAGAGCTCGAGAGAGTCTGGACTAATTCCCGCATCGGCATAATCAGCAATGACGTTATTGATTGCAGCATCTGAATCTTTAGCGCTGAATCCAAGCGAGATGAGAGCGGAAGTAAGGTGTTCACGCCATTGCGGTTGATGAACTTGTTGGCCCGAAGTCGCGGAGAAATCAGCGATGCGGCCCTTAAGTTCGAGGATGAGCCTCTGCGCTCCTTTGCGACCGATACCTGAAACTTTCTCAATAGCCTTTATATCTTCTTGGGCGATGGCAGCTGCAAGAGAGTGCGGGCTATGGGCGCTCATGATCGAGAGAGCCACTTTAGGCCCAATGCCTGAAACAGTTTGCACGAGTTCGAACGCACCTCTGGATTCCTCATCAAGAAAACCAAAGAGTGTGAGTGAATCTTCACGAACAACCAATGATGTGAAGAGTTGAACAGGAACCCCAATATTTAGTTGCGACGAAGTTGCCGATGTAATCGAAATCGAAAGTCCCACGCCTCCAACTTCAATTACTGCTCGCTCAGTGGATAGTGAACGAACGATTCCGTTAATGAGTGAAATCATCGTGCGACCAGTTTTGCGAGTCGAGACTTTTCGGCTTTGAGCGCCTCTTCAATTCTTGAGTTTCCACCACCACGCCATAAGTGACAAATGGCTAATGCAAGTGCATCTGTACTATCGACAGGTTTTGGTATGACATCCAGGTTGAGAAGTCGCTTAACCATCTCAGCCACCTGAACCTTATTTGCTCTTCCTGAACCGGTGACAGCAGCTTTCACCTCTGAGGGCGTATGCATCATGACCGGAATCTTGTGACGGGCAGCAACTAGCAAGGCAATTCCAGCTGCTTGGCCTGTCCCCATCACGGTACGTAGATTGTGCTGTGAGAAGACTCTTTCAACTGCAATAACGTCGGGTCGATGTCGTGCTATCCAGATTTCAAGCTCGGATTCCAACTGAAGAAGTCTCTGTTCAAGAGGTAAATCAGGTGATGTGAGAATTACTCCAACATCTACCAAGGTGAGACTTTTTCCGACTGCTCCATCGACAATGCCAATGCCACAACGAGTGAGCCCAGGATCGACACCTAAAACTCGTTTCTTCGCATGGTTCATAACTTCCAAGACTAGGACTTATTTATCCGCTATTAGGAAAGGCTCGCCATAACCTCATCTGACACATCGAAATTCGAGTAAACGTTCTGCACATCATCGAGCTCTTCAATCGCATCAATGAGTTCGAATACCTTCTGTGCTCCCTCTGCATCAAGAGGAATCTGCATGGAAGGCAGGAATGAAGAATCAGCAGATTCGTAATCAATTCCAGCGCCTTGTAGGGCTGTACGTGCAGCAACTAGATCTGTCGCTTCGCAGACTACCTCAAAAGACTCTCCTAGATCATTTACTTCTTCGACCCCTGCATCAAGTGCTGCTTCGAGAATTGAATCTTCGGTGGCTCCTGATGTCTTATTGACGATGATGACGCCTTTACGATTGAAGAGGTATGAAACCGATCCTGGATCTGCCATTGAACCACCATTGCGTGTCACGGCTACGCGAACTTCGGAGGCTGCTCGGTTGCGATTATCAGAGAGACACTCAATCATGATGGCAACACCATTAGGTCCATAACCTTCGTACATAATTGTTTGCCAATCCGCGCCTCCAGATTCAAGCCCAGCTCCGCGTTTAACGGCTCTTTCAATGTTATCCGCGGGCATTGAATTCTTCTTTGCCTTTGCGATTGCATCAAAGAGAGTTGGGTTACCGTCTACATCAGGACCGCCATTGCGCGCTGCAACTTCTATCGCCTTAATCAGTTTTGCGAAATTCTTAGCGCGTCGACTATCAATGACAGCTTTCTTATGCTTGGTTGTTGCCCATTTGGAATGGCCTGACATTGCTCTACCTCAATCGATACTCTGGTGAAAATATTAAGACGCTACTTTATCTGCCTTTGCAAATCTCATCAAAAAAGAAGCGATGCACTGCCAAATCCCCCGTTAATTCAGGATGAAAGCTCGTCGCCAGGAGCGAACCTTGCTGAACCGCAACTGGATGTTCTGCAGCTACGGAGAGGACTTCAACAGCGCTTCCTGTCTCTTCTACCCAGGGGGCTCGAATAAATACCGCATTCAGAATGTGTCCTCTGAAGGAGATAGGCGCTTCAAAGGAATCGACCTGACGCCCAAATGCATTTCTTCTGACAGTGATATCAAGTCCCCCAAAGGTTTGCTGCCCCTCGACACCATCGACGATGCGATCTGCAAGAAGAATCATTCCTGCGCACGATCCATATACCGGCAATCCTTCTTTTATCTTCTCTTGAATAGGGTGAAAGAGTTGAAAAGTCTTGGCCAAATGAGCAATCGTGGTCGACTCGCCACCAGGAAGGATAAGCGCATCGATGTCAGAGAGCTCAGATGCACGTCGAATTTCTGTTGCTTTATTCCCGCATGCAAGTGCAGCCTGAATATGTTCTCGAAAATCACCTTGGAGCGCGAGAACACCGACGTTAAGAGTCATTGAATTATTTGGATAACTACCAACCGCGATCAGCAAGACGATGAGGCACAGGAATATCTGAGACGTTGATCCCCACCATCGCATCACCTAGACCGCGAGATACATCGGCGAGAACCTTTGCATCGTTGTAGAAAGTAGTCGCCTTAACACAGGCCGCTGCGCGTTGTGCAGGATTTCCAGATTTGAAGATTCCTGAACCGATAAAGACTCCGTCTGCACCCATCTGCATCATGAGCGCTGCATCTGCAGGAGTTGCAATTCCACCTGCTGTAAAGAGAACTACAGGCAACTTTCCAGTTTCTGCTACTTCTTTAACGAGTGCATATGGTGCCTGCAGCTCCTTTGCTGCAACATAGAGTTCGTCTTCGCGAAGTGAAGTGAGTCGCCGAATCTCGCCACCGATTGTTCGCATATGAGTCATCGCGTTTGAAACGTCACCAGTGCCTGCCTCACCTTTAGAGCGAATCATGGCCGCACCTTCGTTGATGCGGCGAAGGGCTTCACCGAGATTTGTTGCACCACATACGAATGGGACTGTGAATTTCCACTTATCAATATGGTTTGTATAGTCGGCTGGAGTCAAGACTTCAGATTCATCGATGTAATCCACGCCGAGACTTTCAATAATTTGTGCCTCTACAAAATGTCCGATTCTGACCTTTGCCATTACAGGAATGCTCACTGCAGCTTGAATCTTTGCAATCATGTCAGGATCTGACATGCGCGCTACTCCACCTTGGGCGCGAATATCTGCTGGAACTCGTTCAAGCGCCATAACAGCGCATGCACCTGCATCCTCAGCAATCTTGGCTTGCTCCGCATTGACGACATCCATAATGACGCCGCCTTTGAGCATTTCAGCCATTCCGCGCTTAACGCGAGCTGTGCCAGTTGCTTCAGACATGGTGGTGATACTCCTTAAATAGAGATAGAAACTATGAAGTGGAGTCTACTTTGAAGAATCATTTCCCGCATCCACGCCCATAAAAGTGAAAACAGGCTCACGATCAGTAAGAGCCACCCAGATTTGACCAGGGTTAAATGGAATTTCTTCGCCAGAGGCATCGCGCCACGTAGTTCCCGCATCTTCCGAACTACGTTCCCAACGGGCGTTAAAGACGCGCCCATTTCGGAGGATATATCCACGTCCTTGCCCTACTGTCGCAGAGAATGGCGTGACTCCCCCAACCTTATCTTTATATTCGGAATCAGTAATTGAAACCAATTGAATGACAAAGGTAGATGCACCAAGTCGAATTCCTGACTCTGAAATATTAGGCTCATACGAATGATCCAATAACCATCGATTCTCTTCAGCAGACCAATGAGCATCATATGAACTTGCAGGCCAAGAGATGTGAGCAGACTTCAGCACCTTTCCTCCTTTAGGGAGATCTCCGAAACTCCAGCCCATATTCTTTGAATGTACTAGCGATAAGCGTTTCTCTGCGACATATTGCATGAGCAAATCTGCACGTAAAACCATTGCATAGGGTGGGATTCTCTGCGGATCTGTCGTGTAGATAGATGATGAATGATTCTGCGCTCCAAGATTTTCTAGATTTGCGCTTGCAATAACTGGCCACAACTTCCTCTGTGCACCGCTATAGGCAAATCCAACGCGACCATATTGAGATAGTAATTCGATATCTGAAATTCTGGCTGAACGGACTGGACCAATTAGTTGAGGAATTTTTGATGAGAAAATCGCCGCTAAACGGGTGAGGCCACCTTCTACTTGTTCAATGTAGACAAGATCAGCATCTTCTAAACCGATCTGAGGATGAGCCGATCTAGTATCGTCAATCTTTACTGCAAGAACCGGACCATCGACTCCTGGTCTTCCGGAAATGGAGTTGACTTGAGTCTCTTTCACATAAGGAAGTGTGTTCTTAGTGAAATATCCACCTATCGACAAGGCAACTATAGAAATTGCCACGAAGGCAACAAGGCGCTTAAAGAACATCGCCTTCAAATTCATATGTGACAGGTTCGGGAGCTCTACCTGCTAAGCGAAATATACGAATGAACTTCTTTGAGCGAACAAGCTGGGTGCGATTAACGGCATCGACATGAATTGCTACAGCGATCTTGATTTTATCGTTCAATTCAGAAAGCTCTCGGAGTAGATCTTGTTCTATCTCACCGGATATCTCATTTGATGTCTCCAAGAGAATGCCGAGAGCTCCAGTAAGGCCAGTCTCTGCTTGCGATCTATCTCTCACACTTGCCTCGCGAGCTTGATGTGCAGCAAAAGTGAGAAGTAATGCGGATGCAGGATCAGAGATATCAGAGCGAGCAATCTCAATTGCAACTGCCGCACGTCTTTGGAGTAAACCATCAAGATTTGCCCAACTTGTCTCAACTCGATGATGCAAGCGATCGAGACGGGTCGCAGAGTAAGAGAGGTACCAAGCGAAGAAGAGAATAACGAATAGAGCAAAAAGGTACTTTGACATCAAATCCTCACTAACGCCCTAGAAACTTATTCCATGCACGGTTCTCAGAGGACAAAGTTACCTTCGACCCTCCAACCATCGCCATTTCATAGACATCATAAATCTTCTCTGCCACAACATCCCAATCAAATTCTTGTGCATAAATCTTTCCTTCAGCTGCAATTTTCTGCCGTCTTTCAGGTTGCGCAAGTAGACCATTTACTACTCGCGCTAGATCTTGACTGTCTTCTGATTCAAAGAGGGTTCCATATTTTCCATGGCCAAGAAGCGAGTCGAATGCTGGAATATTGCTAGCAACAACGCTTGCTCCTGCAGCGAGTGCTTCAGCAAGAATAATTCCGAATGATTCTCCCCCAGTATTTGGAGCGATATAGAGAGATACGGATGCCAAGAAATTTGCCTTCTCTTCTTCAGAGATGCGCCCCAAAAAGGTGAATCGATTCTTGAGCGCAGGTGATAGATCCTTAAGCAACTCTTCACTATCTCCTGGGCCAGCTACGAAAATCTTTAGGTTTGGATGCTCCTGAATAATCTTTGGCAGTGCGCCGATGAGCACATGGAGACCTTTTCGCTTCTCTTCAAATCGACCAATAAAACCTAAGGTATCTCCTGTCCATCGAGGATCGATTTCGCCGTCACGATATCTCTTGGCATAAATGCCGTTGGGCACCACTACAGCATCTGTCTCAAGATGTTCAGTGAGTGTTTCTCTCGCCGCTTCGCTTACAGCAATTCGAGCATTGAGTTTTTCAATAACTGGTTCAAGAATCGGAGCGACTGCAAAAGTAACTTTCTGCCTCTTGGCGGCAGCATGAAAAGTTCCAACCATAGGCCCTTCTGCAGCCCAACAAGCCAGCAATGAAATAGATGGAATAGCGGGTTCATGAAGATGCAAGACATCGAAATCGCCATTGCTAATCCACTGTCTCACTCGAGAGAATGCAATTGGCCCAAAGAGCACGCGAGCGACTGCACCGTTGTAAGGAATCGAGATTGGTCTTCCAGCGCTCGTGACAAATTCGGGAAGATTCTCATCATTGATTGAAGGAGAAAGTACCGAAACGTAATGTCCTTGTCGGATTAAATATTGAGCAAGATCTCCGACATGGCTTTGAACTCCTCCGGGAACATCCCATCCATAAGGACACACGATTCCAATGCGCTTCTTGGCTAATGGCATTACTTGTCCACCCAAATTCGTTGCAACATGTGCCAATCCTCTGGGTGTCTGGCTATCCCTATCTCAAAGAGATTGGCGATTGCCTGCACGGTTTCTCGTAGCGCCACATCTTGATCAGGATTCGTTGAAATATCCACGGGATGAAAATCGATATGGATGCCACCTTCGGAATATGACACGTGGGCAACAATGAGCGGAATTCCTGTCTTGATCGAGAGCAACGCTGGACCTGCAGGCATCTTGGCATTCTTACCAAAGAAATTTACATTGATTCCAGATTCAGAGAGATCACGATCGGCAACTAGCGCAATGAGCCGCTTCTCCTTTGCGCGCTTTACTAACGTGACAAAAGATCGGCTGTCGAGTGATAGGACTTCAAACCCCATCGCTTCACGATGATGAAGGAATCTTTGGAAAAGTGCTTCTGGCTTCAATCGCTCCGCGACGGTTACTAATGGAACTCCCAAAGTACAGAAATATGCTCCAGCATGATCCCAATTTCCCGAGTGTGGAAGCGCTACAACTACGCCACGGCCATCTTTCATCGGATCCATGAGCAAGTGCGCGTTTGTCGTAGTCACGGTCGCTCTCACTCTTTCAGTGGACCAATCTTGGATACGAAAAGTGTCGCACCAATATCGCATATAGGAACTCACTGCTTGGGCTACCAAAGTTTCCAGTTCAAGGTCGTTGAGATGAGGTTTCACATTACGAAGATTGATTCGCAAGCGAGCAATGCCCTTCCCGTTTCTTCGATGAACTAACTCTCCGATAGACCAGAAGAGTGAGTAGGCAAATTTCTCGGGTAGAGCTCTCACGAGTCGCCAACCTGCAAGATAGAGAAGAAAAGTCAGGCGATCCTTCATATGGAAGACAGACCTTTGCGAACAACAGCGATTCTTTGAACCGTTGTCACAATTCCTAAAAGAGCCAACGACCAAAATGCGATTGCCAAAGCATAGGAAATCCCAAGCCCCTCAAAGCCGATTCCTAGGAGAACAATTACTAAACGTTCAGTTCGCTCAGTGATTCCAACCGAACATTCAATATTGAAACTCTCTGCTTTTGCGCGAACATATGGAATAAGTAATCCAGTCACAAGAGAGACAAGTGCCACATAGCTCAGTGGATCATTGTTCTTAATGAGCGCGATTGAAATCGAGACTGTGATTGCAGAATCAGTGATGCGATCAAGCGTTGAATCGAGGAAACCGCCCCAAGAACTTGGACCTCGATGTGAAATTCTTGCCATTGTCCCGTCAAAGAGATCGCTAAGTGCAAAGAGCGAGATAAGTATGGTTCCAAGTAAATATTCTTTTCGCGGATAGAAGTAAGCAGCCGAAATTACAACCCCAATAGATCCCAAGATTGTGATGCCATTGGGGGTTAAACCAATGCGCAGTAGCAATCGAGCCACGGGTTCAATAATCTTCGTGACAGTTGGTTTGAGAACGCCGCTAATCATCGGCACCATCGTAGGCTTATCCCCATGTCTTCTCCTAGCTCCTGCGCTGTGAAACGCATCCATGTATACGGGCATGTAAGTGCATCTCCCCAAGCCATCGCGACTGAGTTCGGAGGAAAGGTAGCCACTACACCTCAGGACGATTCTGAACTGGCAATTTTCGCAGTTAACCCCTCAGCGGGAATAGATCAACCGACCATCGACAATTGGTCTGCCCTCGATGATTTTCAAGTACCCAGGATTGTTGTGGTCAACGGACTCGAAGGACAAGAAATGGATTTTGAAGATGCGGTGCTTGTGGCTAATCGAGTATTCGATCAACTAGTAACGCCATATCTCGTTCTTCATGATGACGCTGGTGAACCAATTGCACTCATTCGATTAAGTGACTATGCAGTGATTGACTACTCAAGCAAACCACCTGTCATTCGAGAGAGCGAAGCTGAACATCGAGAATTGGTTCAAGAGTTTCGAGATGAGTATTTAGAGATGACTTCTGAGATGGGCGAGGATGCCTTTGCTGCCGGAATCCTCTTTCCTGCTATTCCGATAAATCTCACCAAAGGTATCGGTGTAGATATTGTCAGAAACTATATTGAGTCGCTACCAAGCAGCAGCTAACTCTTCACGAGTCATTGTGAGTAACTGTGGAAGAACTTTGGTTTTTCCAATAATGGGCATGAAATTAGCATCGCCTGACCATCGCGGAACAATATGTTGATGGATATGTGCTGCAACCCCAGCACCAGAAATCGCGCCTTGATTCATACCTAAGTTGAATCCGTCGGCTTTTGAAACTTTGCGAATTGTCTTCATCGCATGCGAACTGAGATCAGTAATCTCGTGACGTTCAGCTTCTGTGAGATCGGTCAGATCTGCAACATGGCGATAGGCGCACACTAAGAGATGGCCTGGGTTATATGGATAGAGATTCATAACAACAAAGGCGCTCTGACCTCTGTGAACGATCAATCCCTCCTCATCGCTTAAAGTTGGAATTCTGCAGAATGGACATTGGACATCATTGCCATCGAGCGGACGGTTTTCTCCTCTTAGGTAATCGAGGCGATGGGGCGCCCATAATCGTTGCCATCCATCAGGCATTCCTGTTCCACTAATTTCAACCATCACTACACCTGAATACGCTGCTCGACGGCGCTCTTTATCTCGGCAATAGCATCAGCGATTGGCACTTGATTTTTCTGCTCGCCATTTCGATATCTAAATGAGACAGCGCCAGCCTTCATATCTTCTTCGCCAGCGATGATCATGAAAGGAAGCTTCTGCATCTGAGCATTACGAACTTTCTTCTGCATACGATCATCGGAGGAATCAAGCTCAGCGCGAATACCACTTGTCTTCATTTGAGAAACCACTGATTGCAGATAATCCGCAAAAGTTTCAGCAACAGGAATTGCCATCACTTGAACTGGAGCTAACCATGGAGGAAATGCCCCCGAATAATGTTCGGTAAGAACACCGAAGAATCGTTCAATGGAGCCAAAGAGTGCGCGGTGGATCATGACCGGACGCTGTCGAGATCCATCGGATGCAGAGAATTCGAGTTCGAAGCGTTGAGGAAGTTGGAAATCAACTTGGATCGTTGACATCTGCCATGTTCGGCCAATCGCATCTTTTGCCTGTACAGAAATCTTTGGACCGTAGAAAGCTGCTCCGCCCTCATCGAGAACAAGTTCAAGATTCTGAGCTAGCGCGGCCTTACGTAGAGCCTCTGTCGCTTCTTCCCAATCAGCATCTTCTCCTACTGATTTCTCGGGGTTGCGAGTGGAAAGTTCGAGATAGAAATCTTCAAGTCCATAATCGCGTAGCAAATTGAGAACAAATGTCAGTAATGAATCAAGTTCGCCAGGCATCTGCTCTTTTGTGCAGTAAATGTGCGCATCGTCCTGAGTAAATCCACGTGCGCGAGTGATTCCATGCAATACGCCAGATTTCTCGTAGCGATAGACAGTTCCAAATTCAAAGAGACGAAGTGGAAGTTCACGGTAGGAACGTTGGCGGGATTGAAAAATGAGATTATGGAAAGGGCAGTTCATAGGCTTCATGTAGTACTGCTGACCAGCTCGCTTAATAGTGCCATCAGCATGAAGTTCTTCATCCATCACCATTGGTGGATACATACCTTCTGAGTACCAATCTAAGTGACCGGATTTTTGAAAGAGGGCGGCTTTTGTAAGATGGGGTGAATAAACGAATTCGTAATTTTCTTCTTCATGGCGCTTGCGCGAATAATCTTCCATCGCTCGGCGAACGATTCCACCTTTTGGATGGAATACAGCTAACCCTGAACCAATTTCTTCAGGGAAAGAGAAAAGGTCAAGTTCTTGTCCAAGACGACGATGATCGCGCTTTTCTGCTTCAGCCAATAATTCAAGATAAGCATTGAGCTCATCCTGTGACGGCCACGCAGTTCCGTAGATGCGTTGAAGCATCGGGTTCTTTTCAGAGCCACGCCAATAGGCAGCTGCGCTGCGCATCAATTTGAATGCTGGAATGTGTTTCGTCGAAGGCAGATGTGGTCCGCGACAGAGGTCAGACCACACTGGTTGACCATCGCGACCCAAGTTGTCGTAAATCGTTAACTCTGCGCCGCCAACTTCAACGCTTGTCTCTTCGTTTCCGCCGCCTTTAATGCCGATCAATTCGCACTTGTAAGGTTCATGGCTCAGTTCAGCAAGCGCTTCAGATTCAGTAGTTACGCGACGCTTGAATCGTTGACCTTCTTTCACAATCTTTCTCATCGCACTTTCAATCTTTTCCAAATCGTCAGGATTGAAAGGATTTTGAGGATCGAAGTCGTAATAGAAGCCATCCTTTATCGGCGGCCCGATACCTAATCTAGTTTGAGAGAAAATCTGTTGAACTGCCTGAGCCATCACATGTGCGGTCGAGTGGCGAAGAACAGCTAGACCTTCAGGAGACGAGATTGAGACACCTTCAACTACATCTCCATCTTCAAGGTCAGTCCATAAATCTTTAAGAACTCCATTAACTTTGCAGACCACAATTTCTTTTGCTTCAGCAAAGAGATGGGTCGGACGCTGATCTGACTCGACTGAACGAGTAACTCCGTCGACTAAAATTGAGATCGAAGACATGGGGCTAGCCTACCGAAGTCGGTTCCATATGTACGCGTAATTGTTCTTGTAGAAGACGTGAAGCATCTCCTATTTTCAACTCCATATCCCCTATATGGGAAATTGGCTGGGCAATTCGCAGACTTGATAGCAGCAGGGCCTCTGAAATCTTGGGAATCTCTGAAATGTGTATCGGTCGAACTTTCACACCGCACTCTTCTATCGCGATGGCACGTACTACTCCAGGCAATATTCCGCTCGTAATCGGCGGAGTTACCCATTCACCCTCAACACTGATTGCAATATTCGAAATCGATGTTTCAGTAAGTTCATTCTTCTCATTGAATAGGAGTGAATCCGTGAAACCCTCGTCTCTTGCAGCTTGGAGAATTGAGAACCGAAAATCATAAGGAAATCTCTTGTGAATATCTCCGCGTACAGAGGAACTATAGAAATTAACTCGCGCAGGTGTGGCTTCCTCAATGTAAGCGCCATGTGAAATATGAAAGAGATCGCGACCGAAGCAGATTCGCAGTCGTCCATTTACATGCGGATTCTCCTGAATCACTCTCTTAATCGCTTCTCGAATGATCTCTTCTTTCGGAATATCTATCCCCAATTCAGCACAGGACTCGAGGGCTCTTCTCATGTGTCTATTGAGAGCTATAGGTGCCCCCGAGATCGTCTTGATAGTTTCAAATACGCCTTCACCTTTTGGGAAACCATTTTTATCTAATTCAATTGAAGTCACAGATCACCTCCTGCGATAGAGATGAGATGTCGGGCTTTCAATTCTGTCTCTTCCCATTCGGAGTTCGCATCACTTGCCCATGTAATCCCTGCACCAGTACCAAAGTGGAGAGTGCGAGAATCAGTTGACCAGAAAGTGCGAATCGCAACCGATAGCTCTGCGCGATCTCCTTGAATCCACCCGAGGATTCCGCAATATGGCCCTCTATTGCTTTCATTCTCAGAGATAATTCGGAGCGCCGAGCTCTTAGGTGCACCGCTTACCGAACCAGGCGGAGCAATGGATTCCAAAATCTCTCTCCACGTGATTCGCTCCTGCAAAGTTCCAATCACATCAGATACCAAATGTGTAATAGTTGGATGCTTTTCATGCCTAAATAGCTCTTTGACTTCGACAGTACCCGGGGCGCAGATCGCACCAAAATCATTTCTCATCAAATCTACAATCATCAGATTCTCGGCACGATCCTTCTCTCCGAAGATATCTTCATCTTCGCGGATGGTGCCCTTAATCGGTGAGGTGAGAATTTCGCAACCTTCACGGCGTATAAATCTCTCAGGAGAGGCAGAAGCAATCTCAAGTCCTCCCACCTTCAGATAGGCAGCAAGCTCTGAATGGTTTCGCTCTTGAATTTCACTAAAGAGGCCCCTCAAAGAAATGCTGGCTTGCTCTTGGCTTGAAAGAACACGACAAGCATTCACTTGATAAACAGATCCATCAGCAATCTCTGATCGAATCCGTTCGACATAATCGACATATTGAGTGCGTGACAATGAACTCGTCCATGCACCCTCAATAGGATTCCACCCACCTCCAGTGAAAGTTGAATTTCTAACTTCATCGAATCGTGCAAATATCTGATTGCCTTCGAAATTTTTAATGATCGCCCAAAATGAACCATCATCCAAACGTGAGGCATCATCGGTTACTTCAGTGAGTGAAGCCGCTTCAATTCCACCCATCCAGAAGAGGGAATCGCCGTCAGTCATGAGGCAAGGCTACGCATAGAAGTGTGAATTATCGTGTGCAGAATTACTCACTTTGGCAGTTACGGGTGCACTGCGCTAGATTTACCCCCGCACAAAAATGCGGACGTAGCGCAGCTGGTAGCGCGGAACCTTGCCAAGGTTCAGGTCGCGGGTTCGAACCCCGT
>JBDKLT010000076.1:0-4204 GCA_039795495.1 Actinomycetota bacterium
GCCATGGAAGTCGCACCTGACCACCATGTGTGTGTCCAGCAAAGATTGCATCGAGATTATCTTTCGCCATACCTTCAAGGATGCGCAGATATGGAGCGTGCGTTACTCCGATTGCGACGTGGCATTTTCCTGCTTCACCTGCAACGAGTGAGTAATCATCAAATTCAAGATGAGCATCATCTGTTCCACGCGCTTCGATGACAGTCTTATTGATAGTTACCGTCGTACGCGACGTATTGATGTTCTTCCAGCCGCGCTTCTGCAAACCAGCATCTAACTCTTGCCATGGAAGTTCCGGGCCATGAACGCGTTTACCGTGATTGGGGAGTAGATATTTAAGTGGGTTCTTTGGAACAGGTTCGTAATAGTCATTAGAACCAAAGACATAGAGGCCAGGAAGATCAAGCAGAGAGTCGAGTGCATCAAGTGCAACAGGAACAGCTGCTTTGTGAGCAAGAAAATCACCGGTACTAATTACAAGATCTGGTTTGAGAGAGATAAATGACTTGATATCTGCAATCTCTTTTTTACGTGCAGGAGTTAAGTGCAGGTCTGAAAAGTGCAGGATGCGAATATCGTCATGGCCTGCAGGCAAGATAGGCATCTCTGCCTCGCGGAGAACGTAACTCATAGTCATGAGAAGATTAGCCCATGGCCATTAAAGAGACCCTTAAGAACGACCTTACCGAAGCAATTCGTAGCAGCGACAAAGTTGTATCAGGCACCATTCGCATGGTTTTGACTGCAATCACCAACGAGGAAGTAGCTGGCAAAGAGGCGCGCGTACTTACCGACGACGAAATCATCACCGTTCTTTCTCGCGAAGCAAAGAAGCGCCGTGAAGCAGCAGAAGAATTTGCGAAAGCGGGTCGCGCAGATAAGGCGGCAGAAGAAAAGGCAGAGGGCGAGGTAATCGCCAAATATCTCCCTGCACAACTTTCTGAAGATGAGATTAAGAAGCTGATCGCCGAAGCGGTTGCTTCAACTGGAGCTGCGGGTCCTGCAGATATGGGCAAGGTCATGGGCGCAATCAAGCCAAAGATTGCAGGCAAAGCAGATGGCGCACTCGTTTCATCTCTCGTAAAAGCTGCACTTGCTGGAGGAAATTAATATGAAATTTGAATATGCAACAGTTCCCCTTCTTTCACATGCAACCAAGCAGATTCTTGATACCTGGGGATCTGATGGATGGGAACTCGTCACAGTAATTCCAGCACCAGGCGGCGAACAGCTCGTTGCTTATATGAAACGTGAGGTTAAGTAATGTCAGTAGATGTTCGCGCGAAGCTCGCTGAAAAAGGGCTTGTATTACCTGTTTCATCAAAGCCACTAGCTGCATATGTTCCAGCAGTTCGCACCGGCAATATCGTTTTCACAGCTGGCCAATTACCGATGGTTGACGGCAAGATTGCTCGAGAAGGAAAAGTTGGCGCAGATGTCACTGTAGAAGAGGCATACGAACTCGCAAAAATCTGCGCTCTCAATGCGTTATCAGCTGTCGAACTCGTTGCTCCAGTAGATTCAATCGTAAAAGTCGTGCGCATTGTTTGTTATGTGAATGGTGCACCAGGGTTTATCTCTCAACCAGCAGTTGCAAATGGAGCATCAGAGCTCTTTATGCACATTTGGGGAGATGCTGGAGTTGCTGCACGTAGCGCACTTGGTGTTGCAGAACTTCCTCTTAACTCACCGGTTGAGGTTGAATTGACGGTCGAGTTGGCTTAGCGACATATAATTTTTTCGCACACGTGCGAGGAACCTCGAACTAATTTCCGAAGGCAGTGTCTCCGGACACGTCATTTACCTCTTTTTTCGAGGCGTTCAACGTCAGTAATTAGTACTGCGCGACCATCGAGCTTGAGCCATCCGCGACCAGCGAAATCTGCGAGAGCTTTATTTACAGTTTCACGTGACGCGCCGACCAATTGAGCAAGTTCTTCTTGCGTTAGGTCGTGGTGAACAAAGAGACCATCGTCGGTCTTCTTTCCAAAACGTGTTCCGAGATCGATAAGTGCCTTAGCGACGCGACCTGGAACATCTGAAAATACGAGATCGCCTACTGCTTCATTGGTGCGACGTAGTCGTTGAGCAAGGCGGGCAAGAAGTTGAAGTGAAACTTCTGGATTTCCCTTAAGCCAAGGAATCAACTTTTCGTGGCTGAGAGATAACAACTTTGCATCGGTCACCGCAGTTGCAGTTGATGTGCGTGGGCCTGGATCAAAGAGGGATAGTTCGCCAAACATTTCGCCTGGACCAAGAATAGAGAGAAGATTTTCGCGTCCATCGCCACTTGATGTACCGAGCTTGAGCTTTCCTTCGACGATTACATAGACGTGTTCGCCTTCATCGCCTTCTTTAAAGAGGATTCCGCCTTTTCCGATCTTTACTGAGTCCATTGAGGCACGCAGCGACGCTGCTTGAGCATCATCGAGGGCGGTAAATAGTGGGGCGCGTCGTACGACTTCATCTTCTTGTGGCACGTGGGTAGTTTACTCGCATGATGGCCGATAGTGAAACTCGAAAGCAAGCGCGGGCTATCTATCGAATTTTGACCAAAACCTACCCAGAGATCCGTTGCGAATTAGATTTTAGAAACCCTTTGGAATTAATTGTTGCAGTTGTACTTTCAGCCCAATGCACCGATAAAAGGGTAAACACGATTACTCCAGCGCTCTTTAAAAAGTATAAAAAAGCTAAAGATTATGCAAGAGCTCCTCTTGCAGAGATCGAAGAATATATTTTCTCTGCAGGTTTCTATCATGCAAAGGCGCGACATCTTCAGGGGCTAGGAAGAAAACTCGTTGAAGATTTTGGTGGCGAAGTTCCATCTACTCTAGAAGAGCTCATCACACTCCCAGGTGTTGGTCGAAAAACTGCAAATGTTGTATTGGGACATGCATTCGATATTCCTGGAATAACAGTTGATACACATTTCGGCAGATTGTCACGCCGATTCGAATGGACAACTTCTCACGACCCCGTAAAAGTTGAATTTGAAGTTGGTGAGTTGATTCCACAGAAAGAGTGGACCAATCTTTCGCAGAGAATGATTTGGCATGGAAGGCGAATTTGTCACTCACGCAAACCTGCATGCGGCGCATGCCCCGTTGCAAAGATCTGCCCATCAGTAGGAATCGGAGAGATGGACCCTGAGAAAGCTAAACTCTTGGTAAAGACAGATAAGGATTTCCGATGAAGAAGTTTGTGGGAGGTCTTCTTCTTCTCCTTTCCATAACAGGATGCTCTCTCACCGAACCGCTTCCCATCAAAGGCGAAGTTGTCTCCTGCGATTCAATCATCACGAAATCGATGAGTGGCGAACTTCTTGAATGCCTTGATGGATCTCAGGGTGTCGCAGTTGATGCAATTACAGGCCCAGCGCTACTTAATGTGTGGGGAACATGGTGCGCACCATGTCGCCAAGAGCTTCCACACTTTGCCCATTTCCTTGGAAAACATAAGGATGTGCAAATCATCGGAATTGCGGTCGAAGAGAAGAATTCTGCAACGGTAAAGAAGTTCGTTGAAACTCATGGCATGACATGGCCAATCCTTGTCGATAGCAAGAATTCGACGCGAGGAAAATTCGGAATGGGAGTACCTGTTACTTGGTTTATCGATGAAACAGGCGCAGTTACTTATAAGAAATATGGCCCATTTAAATCACTTGAAGAGATTGAACTCGATGTAGCTAGGCACTTAGGAGTGAAATGATTTTTGATCTGATCTTCGCCGTCATCGCCCTTGGAGCTTTCTTTACGGGATATAAGAACGGTCTATTGGTCACAATTCTTCGCGCGGCTTTCTTTATCGCTGGTGGTTTTGCCGCCATGCACTTTGTCGTGCAGCAAAATCAAACGGGTTGGCTTATCGCGGCAATCATTATTGGTGCTTATGTTGCAGCATGGATTGGGACCCAGGTTGCAAAGGCTCTTAAACTCACTCTGATAAGAGGACCGCTGAAACTCCTTGATTCACTCCTGGGTGCCACTCTTGAAGTTGGAAAGTATGTAATCCTTTTTTATGTCGTCGGAACAATTTTGTTGTGGGCGCCGTGGAGCGCAGGTCAGAACTCGGTCTCAGAAAGTAAGTTCTATCTACAAGTGGATAAGCATGCACCTGCACTTATTTCAGATATACGACGCGAAGTCGAGAAGCTTCTGGCTAATCCTCGTCTTTAGAGCTCTTCAGCCCTTCAGCAATT
>JBDKLT010000077.1:0-8200 GCA_039795495.1 Actinomycetota bacterium
GAAGCGATGATGCGTGGGTTTTCAGGAAGGTTTGCTAGAACCGACTTCAGTTGTTCGGAGTTGATAACTCGCATGTGCTCAACTTATCTCAACCACCTAGGTGTGCACCATGAATATCAGGTGCTAGCCCTTTGTTAGTGGAAGATCTTGCCTGGATTCAAAATACCGTTGGGATCTAAGGTCGCTTTAATCGATTTCATCACAGCAACAGAAGCTGGTCCTGCCTCTTCAACGAGTGAGTCAATCTTTCCGGCACCGATTCCGTGTTCGCCGGTACATGTGCCACCCATCGCAATAATTGCAGATGTGGTCTTATGGGTCAGATCGCGAATTCGATCTAACTCATCAGGCTTACTTGGATCGGTGACGATAAAGGTATGGAAATTTCCATCTGCAACGTGGCCCAAGATAGAGAATGGGAAAGCTGAATCTTTGAGGTGTTCTTCTGCAATCGCAACAGCGTCGCTTAACTTTGAGAGAGGAACGGCTGCATCGGTGCTGATTGCGCGCTTTCCGGGGTAGGCAGCAATTCCTGCCCAATATGCATTGTGGCGAGCTTGCCATAATTTACGACGCTGGCCTTCTTCGGTTGTCCATTGGAAATCAGATCCGCCAAATTCGCTACTAATTTCTTCGACGACCTTTGCATCTTCTTCAACACCGCGTGGTGAACCATGGAATTCAAAGAGCAGAGTAGGAGCCTCTTGCATCGCAAGACCATCGTGCTTATTTACATTCTTAATTGCGTGGGCATCTAAGAATTCGCAACGTGCAATAGCAACTCCAGAACGGACAATTGCAATAGCAGCCTGTACGCCATCTGCAAGAGTGGGAAAACATGAGGTCGCTGCAGCCATCTTTTCGGGGATACCGTGCACCTTAAGAGTTATTTCTGTAACGACAGCTAGCGTTCCTTCGGAGCCAACAATGAGTCGCGCCAAGTCGTAACCTGCAGAAAGTTTGCGAGTTGGACGTCCTGCCGTAATAACGGTGCCATCTGCAAGAACTGCAGTCAGCTGCAATACATTTTCGCGCATTGACCCGTAACGAACGGTGGTAGTACCTGCAGCACCTGTCGATGTCATTCCTCCGATAGTGGCATCGGCTCCTGGATCCACAGAGAAGAACAAACCATCATTTGCAAGCTTCTTATTGAGCGCCATGCGCTTAACGCCTGCTTGCACAGTGACAGTTAAATCATCGGGTGAAATTTTGAGAATTGAATCCATCTCGCTTAGGTCCAGTGAGATGCCGCCAAAGAGAGGCAGTACGTGGCCTTCGAGAGAAGAACCAACACCGAAGGCAACCACTGGAATCTTCTCGCTATTGCAATAAGCAAGAACCTTCGATACCTCTTCAGTTGAATGGGCCATCACAACTGCAGATGGTCGAACAGGAGGAAATGCCGATTCATCGCGACCATGTGCATCGAGAACAGATTCGTTCTGAGAGATACGACCATCAACGAGTTGAGAAAGTGCTTGCACCTGTGAAGCGGTGAGATCTACGCGCTGAGTAATTGCCATCATCGCTCGATTCTTATCGATATCCGAAATGAAATGTAGCCCCGAAGGGATTCGAACCCTCGTAGCTGACTTGAGAAGCCAGAGTCCTAGGCCGCTAGACGACGGGGCCGTGCCAAAAAAATAACTAGGACAAACCTATTAAGTTGTGAACTGCTGTACTGCGCTGGGGTACCAGGACTCGAACCTAGACTTACTGAACCAGAATCAGCAGGGCTGCCAATTACCCCATACCCCATTACTTTTCAGAAGTTTTCGATGACTATCTCAAACTTCTGGTTTACATCCTTTAGGCAAGGCAGAAGTTTACCCCAATAATTTTGCGGATATTACAGAGCCAGAGCCTGCGAGATACGGGCGAGGCAGGCCTCTTTGCCAAGTAACTCCATCGATTCAAAGAGCGGTGGAGAAATTGTGCTTCCGGTCGTTGCAATACGAAGTGCAGTAAATGCAATACGTGGCTTGAGTCCGAGCTCTTCAATCAGTGATGCACGGAGTACAGCTTCGATTGATGCGTGATCCCATGTCGAAACTTTCTCAAGCTCAGCAAGAGAACGCTTCAAAATATCTTTAGCAGCGCCATCTGAAATCTTTGCAACAGCATCGGCATCAACGGCAAAGTCAGAGACGAAGAGAAACTTAAGTAGTTGTGGAGCTTCATCCAACTTCACGATGCGCTCTTGAATAAGAGGTAGGGCTTGCTTTACCAACGCTACTTCTGCGCTAGTGCCGGTGATGACTCCAGCTTTGATAAGAAATGGCATCGTCCATGTAGCAAATTCTTCGAGTGAAAGCGCACGGATCTTGTCGCCGTTAATTGCTTCAAGCTTCTTCATATCAAAGCGAGCAGGAGAAGAGTGAACCTTTTCAACGGTAAAGAGTTCGGTGAGCTCCTTCATCGAAATATTCTCGCGATCATCTCCGGGAGACCAACCAAGAAGTGCGAGGTAGTTACAGATTGCCTCAGGCAAATACCCTTGTTCGCGATACCACGCAATTGAAACTTCGCCGTTGCGCTTTGAAAGTTTTGCATTGTCCTGGCCCATCACAAATGGAAGGTGAGCAAATACTGGGTAATCCTCTGGCTTAACGCCCATCGCTTGATAGACGCGGATCTGGCGAGGAGTAGATGACAATAAATCTTCTCCGCGTAGAACGTGGGTAACGCCCATCAATACATCATCGACAGCAACTGCGAGGGTGTACAGAGGTGAACCATCGGCGCGAACGAGAACAAAGTCAGGTACAAATTTGTGATCGAAGGTAACTTCGCCACGGATCTCATCTTTGAAAGTTGTGGTGCCTTCTGGCATGCGCATACGCACTACCCCTTCACGACCTTGCGCTTTATATGCAGCGATCTGATCTGCAGTTAGGTCGCGGCAGTGGCCGTTATATCCCGGTGCAACATTTGCTTTACGTTGTTCTTCGCGAACGGCTTCGAGTTCTTCAGGGCTGCAGTAGCAGTAGTAGGCATCTTTCTGATCGAGAAATTTCTGCGCCCATTCAGCGTAGATTCCAAGACGTTGTGATTGAAGATAAGGACCGTTAGGGCCACCAACTTCTGGGCCTTCATCCCACTGCAGACCGAGCCACTTAAGTGTGTCGATTGCAGCTTGAATATATTCATCGGTAACGCGAGTGGTATCGGTATCTTCGATACGGAATAAGAATGTGCCACCAGTGTGGCGCGCATATGCCCAGTCGAATAGAGCCGTGCGGATATTTCCGACATGCAGATCACCGGTAGGTGATGGAGCAAAGCGGACCTTTACCTTTTTTGTCTGTGCAATCATGGACGCGCGCTTACCTTATTCGTTAATTGGCCGAGGCCTTCGATGGATATTGCAATTGTAGATTTTTCAGGCATCGGACCAATTCCTGCAGGTGTTCCGGTGATGATGACATCTCCTGGAAGTAAGGTCATTACCTGCGTAACGAAATGGACGATATCTTCGACTTTAAAGATCATGTCAGAAATCTTTGCATCTTGCTTAACTTCGCCGTTGAGGGTGGTTGTGATGCGTTGAGTACCAGGTACAAATTCAGTTTCGATCCATGGGCCAAGTGGGCAGAAAGTATCGAATGACTTTGCGCGCATCCATTGGCCATCGCGCTTCTGAAGCTCGCGGCTCGTAACATCGTTAGCCATCGTGTAACCGAAGATCACATCTTTGACGCGCTCTTTTGGAACTTCTTTACAAACCCGACCAATAACGATGGCGAGCTCTGCTTCGTAATCAATAGTCGGCGCCATTGATGGCCAGACAATGGTGTCGCCAGGGCCAATCACAGATGTATTGGGCTTTAAGAAGATGATGGGTTCATCGGGTACGACTCCCCCCATTTCGGCTGCATGATCTGCATAATTTTTGCCAACAGCAACGATCTTGGAACGAGGGATAACAGGAGCAAGCAAGCGCACCTTGGTGAGTTCGACCTTTGCGGCAGTCTTCTGGATGCCGTGATAGATCGGGTCGCCAGAGATAATCGAGATCTGATTATCTTCTTCGAGGATTCCGAAGAGTGGATCAGCGCCTAAACCTGCATCAGGTTGTGGCGAGAAACGTACGACGCGCATTGGCCAATCTTATCTTTAAGGCGCGAATAAGGCTAAAGCGCGTGTTCGGTACCGTCTGCATCGATAAAGAAGATCGTTGCAGTGGGAGCAAAATCCTTAATCGCCTTTGAATTCGATGGTTGTGTACCTGCGGCGACAACGCTTTCGATTCCGGTAATACCTGATGCAAGTGCAACGGTAAGAACTGCTTCAAAGGCATCGAGATTGAGTGATGGCGAAACCACATTGATAGCAACATAGGTGCGGCCAGTGTTATCGCGAAGGGCAGCTGCTTGTTCTGCGCCGCTTCGAGCCAGAGTTGAAGTCGCAAGAGTGACCAGCTTTGTATCTTCTGGATTATTCATGCTCATCAATCTCCTGTTCTGGGCGCTCAATAATAACTGAGCTGATACGACGTCTACGACCGATAGGGCGCTCGGATGTAATCGACCATCCTTGTAAATCAATAGTTGAACCTGCGATTGGAACGCGACCTAACTTTTCAGCCATATATCCGCCGATGGTGTCGACGTTTTCAAATTCTTCACGGTCGATTTCAATCTTCAACTCATCAGCAAGATCTTCAACGTGCATGCTCGCTTTAGCGCGGGCCTTCTTCTCACTGATCCAGGCAAATGTCTCGACGCCATCATCGTATTCGTCGGCAATCTCGCCGACGATTTCTTCGATGATATCTTCGATAGTAATAATGCCTGCGGTGCCACCGTATTCGTCGACGACGATAGCTAAGTGAATCTGATCGCGCTGCATCTCTTTTAAGAGTTCAGCGGCCTCTTTATTTTCAGGGACAAAGACTGCCGGGCGAATATGCTGCTCAACTTTTTCAGCGGTCTCAGCCTCGTGGTGATCGAGCACGCGCTTTGCTAAATCTTTCACATATGCGATTCCGATGATGTTATCGATGCCATCTCCGACCACAGGAATTCGTGAATATCCAGAGCGAAGGGCAAGTGAGAGTCCTTGGCGCAGAGTCTTATCGCGCTCCATCCAGACCATATCGGTACGAGGAACCATTAACTCGCGAACTAACGTGTCGCCGAGCTCGAAAACATTTTGAATCATCTCGTGTTCATCTGAGTGAACTAGGCCGCGTGTATGGGCATGTTCCATCAACTGTGCGAGTTCATCTTCATCGGAGAGCAGACCCCAGGCAAAACCCTTAAACGCTAGTCGCACCTTCTTGACGATATTTTTCACTTACTCGACCATTCTTGAACGATCTTCTCTTGAAGTGCAAACATAACTTTTTCCTCATCAGGATCTGCATGGTCATATCCGACGATATGCAAGAGGCCATGTGTAGCAAGGATAAAGATTTCGTGTTCATACGAATGTCCTGCATTTGCAGCTTGTTGCGCAGCAACAACGGGTGCAAGAACGATGTCACCTAAAGTCACTGCTTCACCTTTTGTTTCAGGCATATCCATTGGAAAAGATAAGACATCGGTAGGGCCTGGTTCATCCATCCACTTGATGTGAAGCTCTTCCATCTCATTAACATCAACACAGGTCAGGGAAATTTCGCATTCAGGGTTGAGTTCGAGATATTCGATTCCGTAATTGATAAGTGAAGTGAGGTCGGCTTCAGGTACGAGTTCGCCTGAACGATTATTAAATTCGACTGTCATAGTTTACGAATTGCGAATCGGGCGCGGTGCAGATTTTGTAGATTCGTACTGGTCGTACGCCTTGACGATATCGCCGATCAAACGGTGGCGAACAACGTCATCTGCTGTCAACTGCATAAATGAAATATCGTCTACACCGTCGAGGATGTCGCGAATAATGGCGAGTCCAGAGCGCTGACCATTAGGGAGATCGTTCTGAGTGATATCGCCGGTAATCACCATCTTCGAACCAAAACCTAAACGAGTAAGGAACATCTTCATCTGTTCAGGGGTTGTGTTCTGCGCTTCATCCAAGATGATGAATGCATCATTCAGTGTACGACCGCGCATAAAGGCAAGAGGAGCTACTTCGATGACGCCAGTCTGCATCAAACGTGGAATTGCATCTGCATCGATCATGTCGTGGAGCGCATCAAAGAGTGGACGTAGATATGGATCAATCTTCTCGTTCAGTGTTCCGGGTAAGAAACCTAACTTCTCGCCAGCTTCAACGGCAGGGCGAGACAAGATGATGCGATTGACCTTCTTAGCTTGCAGAGCGGCAACTGCTTTGGCCATTGCAAGGTAGGTCTTACCGGTACCTGCAGGTCCGATTCCAAAGGTGATGGTGTTATTTTCAATCGCATCGACATATAACTTCTGATTGGCAGTCTTAGGTCGAATCGTGCGACCGCGGTTAGAGACGATATTGAGCGATAGAACTTCGCCAGGATGTTGCACTGGCTCGGCTTCGAGCATTGCGATGCTGCGAGTAACTGCATCAACGTTGAGGGTCTGACCCGAACGGATAACAACCATCATCTCGTTAATCAACTTTTCGAGAGCGATGCAATCGATATGTGGTCCGCGCAGAGTGATTTCATTGCCGCGCACTGTGACATTGACTGATGGAAATGCTGCCTCGATCGCCAACAAATTTGCATCATTGGCCCCAACGAGTGCAACCATGGGAATGGCGGGTGGGACGGTGATTAAGAGGCGCTCCATATAGTTCGAAAATCTATCGGTAATACCGAGAAATCACCACACAGAAAGGGCGGTGTTGACTGCAGAAAGAGCGGCCAATCCCGCATGAGCCGAACGAAGTACCGGGCGACCCATATGTGCAACCTTTGCACCAGCTGCAGCAAAGGTATCGATCTCTTCATCAGTAAGGCCACCTTCGGGTCCGATGATGATTGCAACCTTCTTGCATCCTGGAGCAATGACCTCAGATAACTTCATAGTTGCAGATTCGTGGAAGACGATTGCTAAATCTGCTTGAGCAATATGGTCGATGACCGAATGAGTTGCAGCAACTCCAATGATTTCGGGGATAGAGAATCTACGAGACTGTTTACTCGCTTCGCGTGCAGTGGTCTGCAACTTCTCTAACTTGTCATCGGATTTTCCAATAGTGCGTGCAGATTTCCACATCACGATGCGGTCTGCGCCACCTTCGGTGCAGAGTTCGATCGCTTCTTTGACGCGATCACCTTTAGGAACTGCTTGAATCACAGTGAATTGAGTATCGAGAGCTCCTTGCACACCTGTTTCAAGAACCGTGACATTCATCGATTTCTTTGCAACATCTACTACCTGTACTCGCGACCATGCGCCTTTTCCATCTGAAAGGTTGAAGATTTCGCCGGGAGAGATTCGTAGGACGCGGATTGCATGCAACGCATCTTCGTTATCAAATGTGTACTGCGCTCCTACTGTGGTGGGGAGATTTTCGACGAAGAATAGGGTCAGCATTAGCGACCGAATGCATCTCTAAATTTAGAGAAGAGTCCTTCTTTATGGCCCTTAATCTTGAGTTCGCCCTCTTTTTCACCGCGAGATGCAGCAAACTCTTTGAGTAACTTCTCTTGATCGCGACTTAGCTTCTGAGGAGTAGCAACATCGACATGGACGATTAAATCTCCACGGTGGTTGGTGCGAAGGCGAGTCATGCCCTTGCCCTTAACGGGAATCGTTGCACCGCTCTGTGTGCCAGATTTGATATCTACCTTAACTGGGCCATCGAGAGTTTCGACTTGTACCGATGTGCCAAGAGATGCAGCAGCAAATGAAATTTCGATATTAACGTGCAAGTTATCGCCATCGCGCAGTAAGAACTCATGTTCTTTTTCGACGATTTCTACATAGAGATCTCCCGCTGGTCCCCCGCCTTGTCCGACCTCGCCGCGACCTGACATCTGAATACGGTTACCGGTTTCTACACCTGCAGGAACTTTGACATTAATTGTCTGGCGCGCACGTACGCGACCTTCGCCTGCGCATTCGCGACATGGATCTGTAATCATGGTTCCGTAACCAGAGCAGTTATTACATGGACGAGATGTCATTACTTGGCCGAGGAAAGATTTCTGAACAAATTGTGTTTCACCACGGCCCTTACAGACAGGACACATAGATGGTGCGCTCTGATTAGCTGTTCCTTGTCCTTCGCACTTTTCGCAGGCGATTGCTGATTCCAAAGTGAT
>JBDKLT010000078.1:0-3648 GCA_039795495.1 Actinomycetota bacterium
CACATAAAAAGGGGCTTTATCCACACCTTTCTCCCCAGGGCTCTTCGCATTTGTCAGTGGTCTAGTGGAAGGTACGGGGCGTGAGCATTGCAGAGCTGCCTAATAACTCTCGCGGTTCCTATAACACTGTAGGCGCCGAGTACGAGCGCACTCCGCCACAAGATTTACAGGCAGAACAATCTGTTCTCGGTGGAATGTTGTTATCAAAAGATGCGATCGCCGATGTTGTCGAAGTACTTCGCGAGCGCGATTTCTATCGCCCTGCACACGAACTTATCTACGATGCAATTCTCGATCTCTACGGTCGCGGTGAACCTGCAGATGCAGTCACCGTTGCTGCCGAACTTACAAAGCGTGGCGAAATTGCGCGTGCAGGTGGCGCACCATATCTACACACACTGATCTCCTCTGTTCCTACTGCAGCAAACGCTGGTTACTACGCAAAGATTGTTCTCGAACATGCAATCATGCGCCGCCTCGTTGAAGCAGGAACAAAGATTGTTCAACTTGGTTACGATCAAAATGGCGAAGTCGATGATGCAGTTGATGCTGCACAAGCAGAAGTTTATGCAGTAACCGAACGTCGTTCTTCAGAAGATTATGTACAACTCAACACTTTGCTTCCTGCAGCGCTCGATGAGATCGAAGCAATCTCAAAGGGAATTGGCGTTGAAGGTGTAAAGACCGGCTTCCGCGATCTTGATCAACTCACACATGGACTTCACCCCGGCAATATGATCATCGTTGCTGCACGTCCAGCAGTCGGCAAATCAACTCTCGGTCTTGATATCGCGCGACACGCTGCAATTCACGATAACCAAGCTTCAGTTATCTTCTCGCTCGAAATGTCGAAATCTGAAATCACAATGCGTATGTTGTCAGCTGAAGCTCGCGTTGGTCTTAACAATATTCGTTCTGGACAACTCAGCGATGACGAATGGGCAAAGCTTGCTCGCCGTATGGGCGAAATCTCGGATGCGCCGCTCTTTATCGATGATTCACCAAACCTTTCAATGATGGAAATCCGCGCTAAAGCACGACGTTTAAAGCAGCGCCACGATCTCAAACTCATCGTGATCGACTATCTCCAGTTGATGTCCTCAGGTAAGCGCGTTGAAAATCGTCAACAAGAAGTCTCCGAATTCTCACGCCAGCTTAAATTGATGGCGAAAGAGCTCAATGTTCCAGTTATTGCAATCTCACAGCTCAACCGTGGACCTGAACAACGTACCGATAAGCGCCCGATGTTGTCTGACCTTCGCGAATCAGGTTCTATCGAACAAGATGCTGACGTAGTTATCTTGTTGCATCGCGATGATATGTACGATTCACAGAACCGATCAGGTGAAGCAGATTTCATCGTTGCAAAGCACCGTAACGGTCCCACCCGAACCATCACCGTATCTGCACAACTTCACTTTGCCCGCTTCTTTGATATGGCTCCAAATGTTGGTTCAGGTCGTGACTTCACACAATCTTCTGCGCCATCAGATATTCAACCATCTGCTCCTGGCGATGGCGGGTGGAACGAGTAACGCTTACGCCTTAACTACAAAGGTGCTCGATGCCTTTGTGCCAACCAACTTCATCATCACTGAGTTGATATTTGCACCAGATCGATTTACAACCATATCTGTTGTATTAGTGACGCGCTGTGCACCACGTAGATTGTACGGCGCAGTCGACATCACAGCTAAGTTCTGCCTATCTGTAAAGAAGGTTTGAGTAGTTAAAACCTCTTTGCCACCAACCCAGATCTTTTCATGGATATGAATTGTGCGCGCTGGGTACCAACCGGGATAGATTCCCTTAAATGTTGCTACGCCCTTCGCATTGGTGAGTTGTGTTCCACGTAAGAAGTTTCCTGAACTTGCTCCTGCACCAAGATCATCACCACGAGATGCAACACCTGAATAGACACCTTGTGCATTTGCATACCAAATATCGACGCGAGCGCCCTTAATTGGCTTACAAGCAGTATCTAGCACTGTAAATGTGAGGGTGATTTTCTTACCTTCTTGCCCATCAGTGATATCGCTACGTGTTGGTGTACTTGAAAGATAGTAAGGACCTTCTTCAAGTGATTGTGTAGTTGTACAACTCTTTGTGGCAGCATCTGCAACTGGAAGAGTTGAAATAAGAGCGAGAGATGAAAGCGCGATTGCGAGAACTTTAATTTTCATACCCGCAGTGTTGCGCTCTCAAGTGAAATTGGCGGCAGAGTTATCTGAGGTTTTATTGTGAATTTGGAGCCGTTTTTGCGCGATCTGCAAGGTAGATGCCCACAAGCACAATTGCGGCGCCGATTAATTGAATGAAATCCCAGCTCTGACCAAACCAGATCCATGCAAATGCACCAGCAATCACAGGTTCGAGCATTCCGATGACGCTACTTGTTGAAGCGCTCAATACTTTCATTCCGGAGAGAACCAGCATGTAAGGAACGATTGTTCCCAAAATCGCAGCAGATGAGATGAGTAACCAACCCGGAAGAATCGTGCCCTCAGCAATTCCACCGAGATTCATCTGCGTTGTAAATACTTCAAATGGAAATGTCCATGGTGGAAGAACGATGCACCAGAAGAGAGATGCAAATCCAAAGCCGAAAATCACTGTGGCGATTGGTTCACGGGTACTACCGATTCGTTCACTCATTAAGAAATAGGCAGCAAGAGCAAATGCGCAGAGAGTTGCGGCCGTAATACCGATGAGATCAAATTTAAACCCTTGCCAGACCTTTGCAACGAGGATGAGACCAGTGAACGAGAGAAAAACTGCAAGCCACATCTCTTGTGCAACATAACCGCGACGTACAAATTTAATCCAGAGGGCAATCCAGATAGATGCGGTGAATTCGATAATGAGTACAAGCCCGAGCGGAACGCCACGTTCGATGCCAAGTAGATATCCGAAATTAACGAAGGCAAAGCCCACAACGCCATATGTGGCTAAACGCGGTATTTCACGCACCTTTATCTTGATGATCTGCGGCTTGGTAATAAGTACATAGGTGCCCAAGACGACAACTGCCGAGACCGAGCGAACCTGTGCGAGGCGAAAGGCAGGCAAATGTTCGAGGATGACAGTGACGATGATGCCGCTGAGTGAGAAGAAGAAAGCTCCCAGGACAAGCAGAAATTCGCCGCGATGTTTGGTGAGCACTACGGGAGTCTAACGGATGAGGTTAGAAAGCGGATTCAGGGATATCCATAATCGTTGAATCAGTAGTTTCAACAATCTTGCGATCTGCGGTGATGTGAGGAAGCACAGTCGAAATAAAGAACTGAGCTGATGCAATCTTTCCAGTGTAGAAATCTGCATCCTTTCCAGCACCTGCAGCTAATTTTTCTGCAGCGATATCTGCTTGGCGGAGTAATAGCCAGCTGATGATGACATCACCGACGGCCATCAAAGCACGAGATGTGCTGAGACCGACTTTGTAAATTTCTTCTGGCTTCTCTTGCGATGCCATGGCATGTCCTACGAGAACTCCGATGATTCCATTGAGGTCACCGAGTGCTTTAAGAAGCGCCTGCTTTTCAGCAGCATGCGCGCCACCACTTTCAGCAAATGCTTGAATCTCTTTACCGAGTAAACCAAGTGAACGTCCACCATCTTTAACAACTTTGCGGAAGAAGAAATCTAAAC
>JBDKLT010000079.1:0-5278 GCA_039795495.1 Actinomycetota bacterium
AGCGCCCGCGACTAGGCTCGCGTATACAGAAACACTCAAATTCCTTGGAGGAACCCTTGAAAAAGACAATTAAGTTTGTTGCAGTCTTCGCGGCTGCAGCTCTTGCATTCGGTGCAGCTCCGGCTGCAACCGCTGCTAACTCAACAAAGGCTTGTCTTGCCCTTGATACAGGTGGCGTGGATGACAAGTCATTTAACGCATCAGCATGGGCAGGAGCTCAGGCAGCTGCAAAGGCAAATAAGAACGTAACAGTGAAGTACCTTGCAGCGACTTCAGACGCTGATTACGCACCAAACATCAAGAAGCTTGTAGAAGAGAAGTGCAACATCATTATCGGTGTTGGATTCCTTATCAATGGTGCAATTGTTGCTGCTGCAAAGGCAAACCCTTCAGTTCACTTTGCAATCGTGGATCAGGATGGCGAAGATCACGGCGCAGACGGATCTGTCTACCCAGGAACAAAGTTTGCAAACTTGAAGCCACTTCAGTTCTCAACAAATGAATCTGCTTTCCAAGCAGGTTATCTTGCAGCTGGCGTTTCAAAGACTGGCAAAGTTGCAACATACGGCGGACTAAACATCCCACCTGTCACAATCTTCATGGACGGCTTTGCTAAGGGTGTTGCTTACTACAACAAGGCAAAGGGCAAGTCAGTTTCAGTTCTTGGTTGGGATACAGCTAAGAAGGACGGAACTTTCGTCGGTGGATTCTCTGATTCAGCTAAGGCTCTTCAGATCTCTAAGAACTTCGAGCAGCAGGGTGCAGATGTGATCTTCCCTGTAGCAGGTGGTCTCGGTGGCGCAACAGCAGGTAACTCACTCACTTCAAAGAAGTCAGTTGTTATCTGGGTTGACTCAGATGGATTTATCGCTGCGCCACAGTACAAGAAGGTACTTCTAACTTCTGTTGTAAAGGGTGTTGGAACTTCAGTTCAATCTGTAATCGCAGATGAAAATGCTGGAAAGTTTTCTTCAACAGGTTACAACGGAAATCTCAAGAATGCAGGAACATTCCTTGCTCCTTACCATGACTTGATTCGTATGGTTCCAACTGCACTTCGCACTGAAGTGACAAAGATTGGAAACGATATCCGTAATGGAAAGGTTTCAGCTAAGTAATTAGTTGATTCTCTAGTTAATAAAACTGGGCTAGCACTTCTGTGTTAGCCCAGTTTTATTTTCATTTAACTTTCTAAACTGAGCCAAAACTAGTAGATTTAAGACATGTCACTCGAGTTGCGTGGGATAACAAAGCGTTTTGGTTCACTTACCGCTAATGACTCAATAGATTTATCAGTTGCAGATGGCGAAATTCACGCCATCCTCGGAGAAAATGGTGCCGGCAAATCTACTTTGATGAATATTGTCTACGGACTCCTATCGCCTGATCAGGGAGAAATTAGAGTTGATGGAACTACCGTTGCTATCAACACTCCCCTCGATGCACTTGCTGCTGGAATCGGAATGGTTCATCAACACTTTATGTTGATTCCAGTTTTCACAGTTGCTGAAAACATCGTCTTAGGCCATGAAAAAACGAAAGGCCCAGGACTTCTCGATCTCGAGGCAGCGCGCAAAGAAATTTTGAGGGTATCCGCAGAATTTAATTTTGATATCGACCCAGATGCTCTTGTAGAAGACTTGCCGGTTGGATTACAGCAGCGAGTCGAAATTATTCGCGCACTAATCTACGATGCAAAAGTCTTGATTCTCGACGAGCCTACTGCTGTCCTTACTCCTCAAGAGACAGATGAACTGCTTCGCAATATGAAAAAGTTGAAAGATAGAGGTACTTCAATTGTTTTCATTACTCACAAGCTACGTGAAGTCAAAGAAGCCGCTGACAAAATAACGATTATCCGACGGGGCAAAGTGGTTGGAACTGCTTCTCCTTCGGCATCTCAAGAAGAATTGGCTTCGCTCATGGTTGGACGCCCAGTCTCACTCGATGTGGAGAAGAAAGAGCCTGACATCGGTCGGGTGCTGCTCGATGTAAGAAACCTCAATATTTCTGATCACACTGGCCGTGCATTGGTAAAGAATGTTTCATTCGAACTCAGAGCCGGCGAGGTACTTGCTGTTGCGGGAGTGCAAGGTAACGGACAGTCAGAATTGGCAGAAGCTATTGTCGGTCTCCAGGAACACGTTCATGGAGACATTTCGCTAGATGGCACAGAAATCACTCACTCATCAGTACGAGAAGCATTGCATTTAGGAATCGCCTTCGTTCCAGAATCTCGCGAAGAGGATGGACTCATCGGATCTTTCAGTATTGAAGAGAATCTCATTCTCGATGTCCATGACATGTCGCCATATGCAAACGGCCCTGTAATTTCTCAGTCAACAGTCTCTGAGATAGCTCAGAAGCAGATCTCTGAATTTGATATCCGCACTCAATCCTCTAAAGATCCTGCATCATCACTTTCTGGAGGTAATAAGCAGAAAGTTGTCCTTGCTCGCGAATTATCTCGCCCCGTGAAGATTGTTGTAGCCTCACAACCAACTCGCGGGCTGGATGTAGGGTCTATCGAGTTTGTTCATGAACGCATCATTTCTGAACGTGACTCAGGCCGCGGTGTACTTCTCTTTAGTACCGAACTGGATGAAGTCTCGGCACTGGCAGATCGAATCGCTGTTATGTATCGCGGAGAATTTATTGCTATTGTCCCGGCAGATACATCTCGCGAAGATCTTGGATTACTGATGGCAGGCGTGAAGCGATGAAACTCAAGAAGGTAATTCTTCCGGCACTCTCATTTGCAATGGCTCTTTTTGTCAGCGGTCTGCTTGTTGCTTTCTCAGACTCCAAAGTTTTAGCGCTGAAGAACCAACCACTCTCAATGATTGGTAAGGGTTTCGCAACAGCAGGAAGTGCATACTGGGCTCTCTTTAGAGGTTCAATCTTTGATCCACAATTAGCTGAAGGCCATTTTTTTCAAGGGTTTTATCCACTCTCCGAAACACTTGTCGCTGCCTCACCGCTCATTCTCACAGGTCTATCAGTAGCCCTTGCCTTTAGAGCCGGTCTTTTCAATATTGGTGCTCAAGGTCAATTCATCGCTGGTGCAATTGGCGCTAGCTGGGTTGGATTTACATTTGATTTACCCGTCGTTATTCATGCACTGGCTGCTATCGCTGCAGCCCTTTTATTTTCAGGCATATACGGAGGATTTGTTGGCCTATTAAAAGCTCGAACAGGTGCGCATGAAGTAATTGTCACCATCATGCTCAACTACGTTGCAGGCTATTTCTTACTCTGGTTGTTAAGCACGACTGCATTCTTGCGTCCAGGTCGACAAGATCCTTTGGCACCTGAGGTAAAAACAACTGCCCGATTACCGCATCTTTTTGGTTCGGAACTTCGTGCCAATCTTGGATTTATTGTGGCACTAACTGCTGCTGCAGTTGTCTGGTGGTTACTCAATCGCAGTACGTGGGGATTTAGATTTAGAGCAGTAGGTGCAAATGCAGCAGCATCGCGGACAGCGGGAATTTCTGTCTCGCGAGTTACCACATCAGTAATGTTTATTGCCGGTGCACTAGCTGGCCTTGGTGGCGCTGTTCAGATACTTGGTTCAGAGCCGGCAATGACTGCAGGTGTGGGCGGAAGTTTTGGATTTGATGCAATAACGGTTGCGCTCCTCGGTAGAGCAACACCGCTAGGAACCGTACTTGCTGCACTTCTATTTGGTGCACTCCGTGCTGGGGGTTTAACCATGCAGGCAAGCACAGAAACTCCACTAGATCTGGTCTTGGTAATTCAGGCACTCGTGGTTCTCTTTATCGCTGCGCCTGCTCTTATCAAATCACTCTTCCGATTGAAGAGTGTTGAAGTCGGCGAAACAGTCGCATCGAAGGGATGGAACGGGTAATGAGCACTCAAGAAGTTCGAGCACTCTCAGCACCTGAACGTCGCCGTAAGCGTGGAATTATCACCATGGCAGGTCTTGGTGCATTTGCACTTGCAATCTTCGGAATTCTTCCAAAAAATGGAGAACCAGTCACGTATAACTTTGTCTTGGGAAATGAGTGGGTTCTCGCGAAGGAAATCATTGTTAATTCAAAGAACGGTTCGCTCTTCTTCGCAGTGATTGCCCTACTCTCTGTCCTGCTTGCAACTCTACAATTTCGTGCACGAAAAACGATTCGGGCAGCAAGTGGAATTTTTGGCGCCGCATTCCTCATGTCATTCCTTTGTTGGGCTGCAGCCGGAAAATTTGTTCCTTTTACCGGGCTACTCCAAGGAGCACTCTTCCTTTCTGTCCCTCTCATTTTTGGTGCAATGGCAGGCGTTTTATCTGAACGATCTGGTGTCATCAATATTGCAATTGAAGGTCAGCTTCTTGCAGGAGCTTTCATGTCGGGAGTGATTGCATCTCTTACTCAAAACAAAATTGCAGGTCTACTGATCGCTCCGTTCGCAGGTATGGCGATTTCATGGTTGCTTGCAATATTTGCAATTAAATACGGAATTGATCAAGTTGTCTTGGGCTTCGTCCTCAATGTCCTTGTAATCGGTCTCACCAACTTCCTTTATAAGAAGCTGCTCATCCCATATCAATCCACTTGGAACTCGGGCGGAACATTTGCCCCGATCGAAATTCCTCTACTTTCGAAGATTCCAGTAATCGGACCAATTTTCTTTAGTCAGAGCATCATTGTCTATCTCATGTACGCCGTTGTGATTATCATCCACATCGCTCTTTTTAAATCTAAGTGGGGATTGCGAACTCGTTCTGTAGGCGAACATCCAACTGCCGCTGAATCTGTAGGAATCGATGTCAATAAGATTCGTTTCCGCAATGTTCTTTTAGCTGGTGCTGTTGCAGGTCTTGGTGGGGCATTCTTTACCCTTGGTGCTGTGGGGTCATTTAGCAAGGAGATGACTGCTGGTAAAGGATTTATTGCACTAGCAGCGCTGATTTTTGGACGCTGGAGTCCTCTCGGAGCAGTTGCCGCTGCACTCATCTTTGGCTTTGCTGATAACTTGCAAGGACTTCTTACAATTACAGGCACGCCAATTCCTTCGGAATTTATGTTGATGGCGCCATACATTGCAACGATCATCGCTGTCTCTGGATTTGTTGGAAAAGTTCGCGCACCTGCTGCAGATGGCGTTGCCTATAAGCGTGGAGGCGGATCACATTGACAGCGATTAATTGGGATCTCCTTCGTAGCGAAGCTACTGCTGCAATGAAAAAGGCCTATGCGCCTTACTCAAAGTTTCCCGTGGGTGTCGCTGCGCTCGTAGATGATGGTCGCATTATTAGCGGTTGCAA
>JBDKLT010000080.1:0-7134 GCA_039795495.1 Actinomycetota bacterium
GCAGTGAGCTATGCCGGTGGCGAAGCTGTTGCGTTATGGCATGACGATGCTGATCTACATGGCGTAGATGCCGTCATCCTCCCTGGCGGTTTCTCTTACGGTGATTACCTTCGCTGTGGTGCAATCTCTCGCTTCTCTCCAGTGATGGAACCCATCATCAAAGCGGCTCAAGGCGGCATGCCTCTACTCGGTATCTGTAACGGCTTTCAGGTCCTTGCAGAAGCCCACCTCATTCCTGGAGCGCTGACCCGTAATCACGAACTCCACTTCTTATGTCGGGATCAGAAATTAACGATTGAGAATGTCAATACAGCGTGGACATCATCATATTCACAAGGACAGGAGATTTTGATTCCGCTGAAAAATGGTGAAGGCGCTTATATGTGTGACGACGAAACTCTTGCGATGCTCGAAGGAGACGGTCGCATCATTGCTCGCTACGTCGGTGAAAATCCAAATGGTTCACGAAATCTGATTGCTGGAGTTACCAATGAACGCGGAAATATTGTTGGCCTCATGCCTCACCCAGAGCATGCAATCGATCCGCTTACTGGACCATCCGCAGATGGACTTGGGTTCTTTACTTCAGTTCTGAAGACTCTTGTATCTGGAGGTGCAAAGTAATGTCGCTCGATACAGTTGCAACTGCACAAGCAAATCCAGATGCACCACAGCCATTTGCCGAACTCGGACTTAAGCCAGATGAGTACGCACGTATTAAGGAAATTCTTGGTCGTCGCCCCACATCATCCGAACTCGCAATGTATTCAGTTATGTGGTCCGAACACTGTTCTTATAAATCTTCAAAGGTTCACCTCAAGCAATTTGGCGAAAAAGCTGTCAAGACCGATGCGCTTCTAGTCGGTATTGGAGAGAACGCTGGAGTTGTCGATGTAGGTCAGGGTTATGCAGTCACTTTTAAAATCGAATCACATAACCACCCTTCATTTATTGAGCCATACCAAGGGGCCGCAACAGGTGTCGGCGGAATCGTCCGCGATATTTTGACGATGGGCGCACGTCCAATTGCAGTGATGGATCCACTTCGCTTCGGACCTGCAGATGCACCTGACACAAAGCGCGTTCTACCTGGCATCGTTGCAGGTGTCGGTGGGTATGGAAACTGCCTCGGTCTGCCGAATATCGGTGGCGAAGTAGTCTTCGATAAAACCTACCTCGGAAACCCTCTAGTCAATGCACTTTGCGTAGGGGTTATGAAACATAGCGATATCAAGCTCGCTAAAGCTGCTGGAGCTGGAAATCTCGTAGTTCTCTACGGAGCAAAGACAGGTGGCGATGGAATCGGTGGAGTATCGGTTCTCGCCTCTGAAACATTTGAATCAAAGGGCCCTGCAAAACGTCCTGCAGTTCAGGTTGGTGATCCATTTGTTGAAAAGGTTTTGATCGAATGTTCACTCGAAATCTTTGCGGAAGATTTAGTGGTGGGAATTCAAGATTTGGGTGGTGCAGGTCTTTCCTGTGCAACATCTGAGCTTGCTTCAGGTGGTTCAGGAGGCATGAAGGTTCAACTCGATAAAGTTCCATTGCGCGACCCTTCACTGTCACCAGAAGAAATTTTGATGTCAGAGTCTCAAGAGCGCATGTGCGCAATTGTTGAACCAAGCAAGATTGATCGTTTCCTAGAAATTTGCAAGAAATGGGATGTCACAGTCACCGTCATTGGCGAAGTTACTGATGGCAAGCACCTTGAAATTACATGGAATGGCGAATTAATTGTTGATGTTCCACCTCGCACTGTTGCACATGATGGCCCCGTCTATAACCGCCCACTTGCACAACCTGCATATATCGATGCAGTGGCAAAGGAAACCATTAGCGTTCCTCTTCCAAGTACCGCTGATGAAATTAAATCAACAGTGCTTACTTTGGCTGCAACTCCAAACCTGGCAGATAAATCATGGGTTACCGATCAATACGATCGTTATGTGCAGGGAAATACCATCCAATCTCAACCAGATGATTCAGGAATGGTTCGTATTGATGAGAAGACCCATCTTGGTGTTGCTGTAGCAACAGATGCAAATGCAAATTGGTCATATCTCAATCCTTACGAAGGCGCTAAGTTGGCACTTGCCGAAGCAGCTCGCAATATTGCAACAGCTGGCGCAAAGCCACTAGCAGTGACAAATTGCCTTAATTTTGGCTCTCCTGAAGACCCAGGCGTGATGTGGCAATTCGCAGAATCTGTGCGCGGATTAGCCGATGGATGTCTTGAAATGGGACTTCCTGTAACAGGCGGAAACGTTTCGTTCTACAACCAGACCGGCAATGTCGCGATTCTTCCAACTCCAGTTATCGGAGTCTTGGGTGTCATCGACGATGTGCGAACACGTACTCCGATGTCTTTCGATCGTGCAGGACTTGATCTCTATCTCCTAGGCGATACGAATAACGATCTTGCAGGAAGCGAATGGGCATACCTACACAATCAACGTGGTGGAGTTGCACCCAAAGCGGATTTGAAGAAAGAGATGCGCCTGATCGATCTCTTAGTCGCAGGACGCAAAAAGAACATCTTTGTTGCAGCTCATGATTTAAGTCAGGGTGGTCTTGCAGCTTCAGTTACTGAAATGGTTCTTCGCCACAATGTAGGTGCAACGATTAATCTCGATAACGTTGGAATCGCACTAGTCAGCGAAACTCCAGGTCGCGTAGTTGTTGCAATTGATCCATCACAGAGCGATGCGCTTTCTCAAGAAGCTGCACATGCAGAAATTTCACTGACAAAGATCGGAAGCACCGGGGGAGATGCACTCGTCATTAACGGGGCATCAATTTCACTCACTGAACTTCGCACTGCACACACACAAACTTTCCCTAAGTTGTTTGGATAACAGACGATGCGCGATCCTCAAGTACTTGCTGAAGTTAAGGAGACTCTTGCTCTCTTGACCGAACGTGCACCTGGTCGCGCGATTGAAGTTCGTATTCCACCGTATGCAGCGGTGCAATGTGGAGATGGACCAACCCATACTCGAGGCACTCCACCCAATGTGATTGAAATGGATGCACATACTTGGCTAGAACTAGCTAATGGCAGAAAGAGTTGGGCCGATGCATATTCTGAAGGTCGCATAAGTGCTTCAGGAGTTCGCGCAGATTTAACTCACCTACTACCGCTTAGGATTACGCCATGAGCCGTCGCCCAGATGGATTATTAAATCACAATATTCTCGATGAAGATAAAGGTCCGCAAGATGCATGCGGTGTATTCGGCGTATGGGCTCCAGGCGAAGAAGTTGCAAAGTTAACTTTTTACGGGCTGTACGCACTTCAGCATCGCGGCCAAGAATCTGCAGGAATCGCAACTTCTGATGGCGAACGAATTCTTGTTTACAAAGATATGGGGCTCGTCTCTCAGGTATTTACCGAAACTGATTTGGCATCACTCGTTGGCAACCTTGCAATTGGCCACTGCCGATACAGCACCACTGGATCGAGTACTTGGGTAAATGCCCAACCAACACTTCGTCCAACTAAATACGGAACACTTGCTCTTGCGCATAATGGAAATCTCACCAATACAGGCAGCCTTGCAGAACTTGTACAGAGCCTTGAAACCGATCTTCCAAAGAATTCTCGTGGGGCCACAACAGATACAGAAATCATGACTGCACTCATCGGACTTCAGGATGAGAAAAATGTCGAAGCAAGTGCGATGGCTGTCCTTCCAAAACTTGAAGGTGCATTCTCGCTTGTCTTTATGGATGAGCACACACTCTATGCCGCTCGCGATCGCCATGGAGTACGTCCACTCGTTATTGGAAAACTTGATCGAGGTTGGGTAGTCGCTTCAGAATCTGCTGCTCTGGATATTGTCGGTGCAGCTTTTGTCCGAGAAGTTGAACCAGGTGAATTTCTTGCAATCAACGAAGATGGAATCCGCTCTGAGATGTGGGCAAAGCCTGAACCTAAAGGATGCATCTTTGAATACGTCTATTTAGCACGGCCAGATACTTCGATTGCAGGGCAGAGCATTCACTCCGTGCGCGGCAAGATCGGCCAGCGTTTAGCTATCGAATCGCCCGTTGATGCTGATCTCGTTATTCCGGTTCCTGAATCAGGCACGCCTGCTGCTATCGGTTATGCAAAACAATCAGGAATTCCATATGGACTTGGCCTTGTAAAGAATTCCTATGTCGGCCGCACATTTATTCAACCTTCACAAACGATTCGCCAACTTGGTATTCGACTTAAGCTCAATCCACTTCGTGAAATTATTGAGGGCAAGCGCATTATCGTTGTCGATGATTCAATCGTTCGAGGAAATACTCAACGCGCGCTAGTTCGCATGTTGCGCGAAGCTGGCGCTCTTGAAATTCATGTTCGCATCTCATCTCCTCCCGTAAAGTGGCCATGTTTCTACGGCATCGACTTTGCAACTCGCGCCGAACTGATCGCAAGTGGGCTAGAGGTTGAAGAGATTCGCCGTTCCATCGGGGCTGATTCACTCGCTTATGTTTCAGAAGAAGGTCTCATCGAAGCGACAAGTGTTCCTGAAGAGAAACTCTGCACCGCATGTTTTTCAGGAAAGTATCCAATCTCTATTCCAACAGATATGTCCGAAGGCAAGATGCGCCTTGAAGTTACCGAAGTACATTCAGAGAAGGTTCATAAGTAATGGCAACGTATAAAGATTCTGGCGTCGATATCGATGCAGGAGATCGCGCAGTTGAATTAATGAAGGCTTCTATCGCACGCGCTTCTCGACCAGAAGTCATGGGCGGTATTGGCGGATTTGCTGGCCTCTTCGATGCTTCGGCGCTAAAAGAGATGAAGCAACCACTCCTTGCTACCTCTACAGATGGAGTGGGTACTAAGACTGAGATTGCACGACAGATGGGAAAGTACGACACCATCGGTGAAGATCTTGTTGCAATGGTGGTCGATGATCTCGTTGTGTGTGGCGCAGAACCACTATTTATGACTGATTACATCGCTGTTGGAAAGGTCATCCCAGAACGTATCGCCGATATCGTTGCAGGAATCGCACGTGGATGTCAGAAAGCGGGCACTGCACTCATCGGCGGAGAAACTGCCGAACATCCCGGGCTACTTGCTGAAGATGAATTCGATATTGCAGGTGCAGCAACTGGCGTTGTTGATGCGGATAAACAACTTGGTGCAGAGCGCGTTAAAGCCGGTGACTTAATTATCGCAATGCCTGCAAGTGGTTTCCATGCCAATGGATATTCTCTTATTCGCCACATTCTTTCTTCACAGAAGTTAGATCTCTCAAAGAAGTACGACGTGCTTTCACAAACTCTCGGCGAGATTCTCTTAACGCCTACCGAAATCTATGCGCTCGACTGCTTGGCCCTGATCAAGGCTCAAGGTGAAAGGTTGCGTACCTTCAGCCACATCACTGGTGGCGGACTTGCAGATAACACTGCACGTGTAATTCCTGCAGGGCTCACAGCAAAATACGACCGCTCGACCTGGGTCTTGCCTGCAGCTACACAATTTTTGGCAAATGTCGCATCTGTCCCACAGGAAGATATGGAACGAACCTGGAACTGTGGAATCGGAATGAGCGCTATCGTCGATCCAGCTATCGGAGACTTGGTGGTTCGTTCACTTTCTGCACGAGGCATGAAGGCTTGGATAGCAGGTGTCGTTGAGCCTTCTACAGATAAGGACGCCGCTCGTTCATACTTGGTTTCTCACTACAAGGGGTAAATCTCATGGCAAGTAAGTCAAAAGTCGCTCGTCAAAAGACTGCAACAAATGCGAAGAAGATAAATTTTTATCTCATCGCAATCCCTGTCTTTGCCTTCTTCATCAAGTTGATCATCATGGCCAATATCAAGGGCACAGATGGCGCCATGCTCGGAGGATGGCTTGGTGCTGATGGCGAAAACTACCTAAGTGGCGTCGATGGCTTACTTCAGCAAGGCTATTTCAGCGATAAGAGCATCTTGTCTTACTGGCCAGCAGGTTATCCAATCCTTATCTGGATCCTCACCAAAATTTCTCTGGCTCATGTCATCTACTTGATTTCATTTACCCAATCCATCTTCTATGCCTATGCAAGTTATTACTTCGTCAAGCAACTTCGCGGAACACGTTTGCAGCCATATATGTTCCTTATCGGGCTTGCACTCGCATTTAACCCAACCCTTTCATTGAGTTCGCTTGCAGTCGGATATGAAAGCCCAATCGCAGCATGCATGCTGATGGTCGTTGGATTAGCTATCAAATCTCGACAGAGTGCTCACGATCGCGGATTTGTTTTGCGGGTAATTTCTGCAGGATTCTTCTCAGCTCTTGCAACGTTGATGCAGCCACGTTGGATTCTCACATCTATTGTTATTGCAATTCTTTGGGCGCTCGTTACAAAGGGCAGAAAAGCTCAAGCACTTATTCTTGTTGGTGTCATTGGAATCATGGCGATTGCACCAGCAATCATGATTCAACGGAATGTTAAATCTATAAATAAATCAGTTATTTCGACAAACCTAGGTGTCACCATGCGTCTCGGTGCCGGCGATGAAACTGCAGGCGGTTATGCGCACACTGGCCCTGATGTTCCTTGCGAACCTGTTCCACCAGCAACTGCAGTTACCGATAACGATGTCGTGAAATGTGTGATCAAGTGGTACGCAAGTAACCCTGGTAAATCAATCCGACTCTTTATTAAAAAGGGTTGGTTCTACTGGTCACCGTGGTCAGGTCCACTGGGCAACGGAACAATGGCGCGCAACCCATGGTTGAAGATCAACCCAGTGGTAAATATTGCAAAGGGCAGCCAGTCAGGAAATGATCTGGTCTATAAATCAATTGGCCGTGGTATTTCATTCTTCTGGGTTATCGGATGTATCTCACTCTTCTTTATTGGCTTCTTCTGGCTCCGCTCAATGAATGGCATCTACGCCAACCTCGCCTACCTCAGCTTCGTGCCAGTAGTGATTTCTTGGCTGGTCTCGATGGGCACCATCGGTGACCACCGATTCCGCATCCCGACGATGTCTCTCAGCATCTTCCTGCAGGTTATGGGCTACTTCGCCCTCCGCCATAAGGTCAAAACAGGCTCATTTGCCGTTGCTTTGGAGTCCGGAGCTCAGGCGCGATAACCTACGCGCCTGACACATCAGCTATTCGTAAGGAGGTCGC
>JBDKLT010000081.1:0-4760 GCA_039795495.1 Actinomycetota bacterium
CCATGACATCAAAGGACCCCCTCCCACAATCACGCCACTTGGCCACTGAGATTCCAGGGCCGTTATCTACCGCTGCTATGCAGCGCCGTAAAGAGGCTGTATCTGGGGGACTAGGAACTGCGATGCCGGTAATCGTCAACCGCGCGCATGACGCAATCATCGAAGATATCGATGGCAACCGAATCATCGATCTCGGATCAGGTATCGGAGTTGTCAACGTTGGTAACTCTGCGCCGCGCGTTGTGAAGGCGGTACAAGAAGCGGTTGCAAACTTCACTCACACAAACTTTACGACCGTTCCATATATGGGTTACATCGAAGTATGCGAAGCTCTGAACCGTGTTACACCTGGAAAGTTTAAGAAGAAGTCAATCTTGCAGAACTCAGGTGCTGAAGCTATTGAGAATGCAATCAAGATTGCACGCCACTACACAAAGCGTTCAGCTGTCGTTGTCTTCGAGCATGCTTATCACGGTCGCACCAACTTGACTATGGCGCTGACTGCAAAGAACGTTCCATATAAGGAAGGTTTTGGTCCATTTGCAAATGAGATTTACCGCATGCCTCTTCCTTACTCATATCGCTGGTTAGGAAATCCTGCGACAATCGCAGAAGATGCACTCGACTTGGTGATTCATAAGATTGAGAAAGAAATTGGCGCACATAATGTTGCAGCAATCCTTATCGAACCAGTTGTAGGCGAAGGTGGATTTATCGTCCCACCTGAAGGATTTATGCCAGGGCTTCAGAAATTTGCGACAGAGAACAAGATTGTCTTTATCGCGGATGAGGTTCAGTCAGGCTTTGCCCGCACAGGCAAGATGTTTGCAGTTGAGCATGAAAATATGGAACCAGACATGATCGTCTCCGCTAAGGGAATCGCTGGCGGAATGCCGCTTGCTGCAGTTACAGCTCGAGCGGAAATCATGGACTCATCACATGTCGGTGGCCTTGGTGGAACATATGGTGGAAACCCTGTTGTCTGCGCCGCAGCACTTGCAGTCATTGAAACTATTGAAGAAGAGAAGTTAGTTGAACGCGCTGCTCATCTCGGCACGATTCTCTTCGATGCACTCAATGCGCTGAAAGCGAAGTATCCATTTATCGGAGAAGTTCGCGGACGCGGTGCAATGGTTGCTATTGAACTTGTACACCCAGGCACTAAAGATCCAAATCCTGAAGCTATGGCAAAGGTTATTAAGTACTGCCAGAGCAAGGGAGTTTTGATTCTTACCGCTGGAACCTATGGAAACGTTATTCGTTTCTTACCTCCACTGGTTATTACCGATGAACTTCTCAAGGATGCATTAAACGTTCTTGCTGAAGGTTTTGCATCTCTGTAATTTCAATGATCATTGATGTCTGGTCAGACATTGTTTGTCCTTGGTGTTTTATCGGACGCCGCCGACTTCAAAAAGCGATTGCAAACCAGGGCGCTGGCCATGAAATCACTGTTCGACACCGTGCTTTTCAGTTGCAACCAGATATCACCTCAGTGGTCTCAACAGCTGAGCATCTGGCAACGAAATATCGAATCGACAAGCAGAAAGTTGCTGAGATGCAGGCAAATGTCTGCGCAATTGCAGATGGTGAAGGTCTCTGTTACAACTTAGAAAATACGCTGTCTGGAAATACGGCTGACGCTCATCGCCTCATTCTCTGGGCCGAAACTTTTGGTAAAGGCGATGAACTTCTTGAGGCGATGTACTCGGCATATTTTGAGAAATCTAAACCGGTCTTTTCGCACCAAGACCTACTCGCTATAAGCGATTCGGTAGGAATCAACCACGCAGGTGCACTCGCCCTACTTCAATCAGATGCATTTAAAGATCAAGTAGCTGAAGATCAGGCGCTTGCCTCTTCACTTGGTGCAAATGGAGTTCCCTTCTACGTAGTTGATATGAAGTTTGGAATTTCTGGGGCTCAACCTCAAGAGGTCTTCGACCAGATATTTGCCCAGGTAGAGATTTAAGAATCACCACTCAATCTCACCCCTGATGGGGTGATTTCACCTTCCCTTTGGTAGAAATCTCCATCACCCTAGCCCCATGGGTGTGAGCAAAGGTGAAAAGAGGAGTGAGTTTGAGGTGACCTCGGGGGTCACTCTTTCTCGCACTTTGATTCCATCACTTCCCCCTAACTATCTCTCTCGAAAACACCTCTTCCCTCTATTAGATCAGCCAGCCCCCAGCACTACCGTTCTTATCGCACCGGCAGGTTATGGAAAAACCTCTTTAGTTGCAGAGTGGGCGCAGTCAAAGAGAGAGCGTGTCATTTGGTTAACCGTCACCGATAGAGATTCCATTCAAGATATTGGTGCACTTTTAATACAAGCAACACGAAATATTATTCCTGGTTTTGCTCCTTGGTTTGAAAAGGAAACAGGAGTGCGCCCTGTTGAGATTATGCGCAGATGGGGAAATGAACTTCTCGCTACAGGAGAGAATTTTGTATTCATTATGGACAATTTGCGTGAGAAGACCTCACGAGATGTAGAAATTTCATCCAGACTTGTAGAACAATTTCCTCACAATGTGCAGTTTGTGACTATTCGAAGAGATTCCGTGGAAACTGTTTATGCAACCTTTTCTGCAAGAGGCCCACTTGTCGTACTTGGCAAAAAAGATTTGGAATTCTCAGAAAATGAAGTTCATGCGCTCGCATCGATGCATAACATTTCGATTGATAATCTAGAAATTAAGAAATCACTTAATGCGGCTCATGGGTGGCCAGCGGCCGTCTCCATGCTTGTCTATCAAATTTCGAAGAATAAGAAGCCTATAGATTTTGAGAAATTGGTCGCCTCGCAATCGGAACCCCTCCGAGCTTTAGCGGTATCAGTTATAGAGTCGCTCGACCCTCATGTGAAATCAGCCCTTACCGCACTTTCAGTCGTTAACGAATTTAGCCATGAGCAAGCTGAGGTGATCTTGGGGGATAGCTATTCCTACGATCTCATCAATCAAATTGCTCTTGAAGGTAATTACTTCTCACAGACAGGATCTCCCGACCAGACTTTTGAATTCTCGACTTTGATTCGTGAAGTACTACTCACTGAAATTCGCCATGAGAAGGCTAAGAAGATTGAGATTCATAAGAAGCTGCTCGCATTCCATGAGAATCGCAACGAACCAAATTTGGCGCTAGAGCATGCATATTTGGCAGGCGACTTTGAAAAGGTCTCTGAAATCTTCCCCAATGCAGCTCGCATCTTGCAATTTACTGGACGAGGCACAGAGCTCATCCGCTGGTCATTTTTCGCCGGGGATAATTCCCATCTTGGACTTCTCCTCCGATCAACTGTAGAACTTACGGGACGGCTGGCACTTCACGACTTTGACTCTGCTCTTAGCATGATTGAGAGGATGAAATTCGATTCTCGAGGTACAGAGATCGAAGGTTTCATCCGCCAGATAACCGAAGGATCAAAGTCATATATCAATTTTGCGATGGGCCGTTTTGAAGAATTTGATAAGAGTTTCACATTGGCGATGGAGGAAACCACTGGCCCCTATCAGATTGGAGTTGAGGAAAAACTTGCACTTCTACGTTTGGCTGCGATGAAGAGCTTCATACTCGATGAGACAGAGAAAGTTGAAGAGATTTATGAGCAAGCCAAGAGCTTTGCCTATAGCTCAAAACTCCCAAGCAATCATTTATTGGTCTCATCGATTAATGCAATGGTTCTCTTTCAAATTGGTGATTATCGCCGCGCTTACGAAGCATCTTCCATCGCACATACACAATTTATCCAACGAGGATATGTGGGTGCTTTTGGTCCCCTAGATTCAATGTTTATTAAGGCGCGATGTCAGCTTGAATTTGCAAAACCTAAAGAAGCCTATGAGCTCTTTGCCCAGATTAGAGAGATGGGCGAAGAATGGCGCCAATGGACGTGGCACTTCTTTGCAGATGGATATTTTGCTCGTGATTTAGCGATACGTGGTTATGTCACAGAATCTTTAGAAAACATTAAAGCGGCCCGTGATCGAGTATCACAGATCGAATATTCAGATGGCCTTCATACAATCATTGAATTGAGTGAGATATTTATCCGTTTCACAATTAAAGATAATGATCGACTTGCGATACTTCTTGAGAGAGCCCCCAAACTTCGATTTGTTCAACAGATTCAACTCGCACATGACGAGAGAATGGGCAAGAAGAGCGTGCGTGATGATGTCAGAAAACTTCCAACAAGAACGTCGCGCGAAAAAATTTGGAAGCACCTAGCCGATGCTGATGAAGTCATCGATCAAGAGTTTTTAGCATTGCGAGAGATGAAGAAGGCTCTCGAAGTCGGAGCCGCAGTAGGCGCCAAAGAGACATTTTTACGCCAAGCTCCTCGAATCGGAAATTTGATCATCAAGATTGCGGGCGAGAATCCAACTCTTTATCTTGAGGATTTAGCATCTAGCGTTGCTGATCGGATCAAGCAGGAATCAAAGCGACCTCAAGAATTTGCTTCTTCGCTCACAAAGCGCGAGATTGAAGTTCTTCGCCATTTATCAACCGAGCGGCCTATAAGCGCTATTGCCGCAACGCTCCATATTTCACTCAACACGATGAAAACTCACTTAAAGAACCTTTATCGCAAAATGGATGTCGATGGTCGCGTCGCTGCAGTAGAAAAGGCTAAAGCGCACTTTATTCTTTGAGCATGAGCCAGAGCGATGAATTCGACCAAATCATTGAAGGTATGGATGATGAACTCGACCTTACTTTGTACGCCGATGCCGCTGAACTCTCAGAAGAAGTCA
>JBDKLT010000082.1:0-55407 GCA_039795495.1 Actinomycetota bacterium
TGATCTAGCGCTTCCTCAACTCGCTTGCGCATGACCTCAGGGGGAAAGTTAAGGGACTCCATACCGAAGGCGAGTTCATCTTCGACAGTATCGGTAACAAATGTGGCAAGTGGATTCTGTCCAACGATTCCGACGATGCCAGCTAACTCACCAGGCTTTGTAGTTCGGGTTGACTTCCCATCAACGATAATTTCTCCGGCGAGGATTCCACCGGTGTGATGGGGGACTAGTCCATTGATTAAACGCAAAAGTGAGGATTTTCCAGATCCGGTATGGCCCATCACAAGAACCATTTCACCTTCGCTAATTTCAAAGGAAAGATTTTCAATCACAGTTGTGGTTGAGTGTGGATAGATCAACGAAACCCTAGAAAATGTAATCACAGCGCGACCATCGCAATCGCTGTTATCGCCGAAGAGTGGCTTTGGCATAAATGTTGCAGTCTTGCCGCCTTCCCATGCAACGTTCTTGATGATGTATTTAAACTTCATCAATTCATCGCCGGCTGTAAGGATGTCAGTGAATTTGTAGTTAATCTCCATCTGACCTGCTGTACCAACTTCGTGGTGTGAGCGCTCAACTTGAAGACCTGAACGACCGAGCTCCATCACCATTTCATCGCGAAGATCTGCGTATTGATCTGTTGGTGAAACAGGGAAGTAACCGCCCTTAACGCGTGTGCGGTATCCGCGGTTTGGTGTTCCATCAGGATCTGCAACGATGCCGGTATTCCACGCACCTTCATATGAGTCGATGTGATGGTATGACTCGTTGATATCTGTCTTAAAGCGAATTGCATCGAAGACGTAGAACTCTGCTTCAGGAGCAAAGAAAGCCTGATCTGCGATACCTGTTGACTTGAGGTAGTTCACTGCCTTTTCAACAACGCCACGTGGATCACGTGAGTATGGAGAGTTGTCGCTTGGGTTATGAACAGAGAAGATGATCACGAGAGTCTTCTCGAGACGGAATGGATCGATAAATGCTGATTCAGGTACTGGAAGCAACTTCATATCTGATTCGTGAATTGACTGGAATCCACGGATAGATGAGCCATCGAACATGAGGCCTTCTGTGAATACAGCTTCGTCGAAAGATTCGACAGGAACGTTGAAGTGGTGCTGGATACCTGGAAGGTCTGTAAAGCGAACGTCGATAAGTTTGACGTCTTCCTTCTTGATATATGCAAAAATCTCTGCAGAATTCTTAAACATAGTTCTCCAATTGAAAAGGCTGAAAAATCGGCCCAGCTGCCTCTCCATTGAGAACCGCTGATGGAGTGAAGGCTAGATGGTGAGAGTAAAAATGTCATAATGGATGTGTTACAGCCGTGTTACATCCCTCGTTATAGGCTTACTCCTATGTATCCACGGGTTAGCCAAGGCCGCAGACTCCTCGGAATCACCATCGATTGGCTTGCCTGCTACGCGATCGCACTTGGATTCTTTGCGGGCTCAGGATCGCTGACAGACCGTGTTCCGCACGCTCGGATTCCGGTGCTCATTCTGCTCTTTGCTGAGTACTCAATATTTGTCGCTCTGGGTGGCGCTTCTTTTGGCCATCGCCTAGTCGGACTTAAAGTGGTCCGATTCTCAGATGGAGGCGCAGCGACTCCGATTCAAGCGCTGATTCGCACTGCATTACTAATGCCGCTCATTACAGCGATTACCTTCGACGACAATGGCCGCGGCGTGAATGAACGATTATCTAATACAGTTTTGGTGAAAATTCGCTAATTAACGAATCTTTGTTCCCTTAGGAAGTGGACCCTTTGGAATTGGCATCGACATTCCACCCACTGCCTTAAGGCGCGCACGAACTTCACGCATCTGATGAGCAGATAATTTCTTAGGGAGCTTAGTGACATGCTTCTGTAATTTACGGATTGGAACTTGACCTTCACCATCGCCGACATAAATTTCGGTGATTGGAACTCCTGGAGCAAATCGTTCAGATTTACGTTTCTCATCAAGCATCATCTGGCGAGCAGCAAAGCCACCTTCAGCTGTGAGAACAATTCCTGCACGTCCAACGCTGCGATGGACCATATCTTGCTGACGGTTTACTGCAACTGCTGGTGTCGTAGTCCAGCCCTTGCGAATTGCCATAAGAACACTGGCACCAGCACCAATCTGTCCTTCAATCGATGAGTAGGCAGCAGATCCTGCGACGCGAGTAAAGAAGAAAAGTGTTGCAAGTACTGCCAATGGAATTGTGACAAAACCTGCATAGATTGGATGACCGAATACAAAACCAAGTGAGACGCCAACTACGAGTACAGCGATAAAGATGCCAACAAGTGCAGCGCCAATCCATGGCTTTACTGAATGTGTAACGTTGTAGGCATCACGGAACGTTTGAAAACGCGGAGACTTGATTTTTGCTTCTTTATTCTTCTTTTTAAACATGCGCGTTAGTTTAGGGGAGCGGGGGCGGTACCACCAAGACGCGCAGGTGCCCAGCGCTGTCCTTCATGTGAATCTGGATACTTTTCCTGTACTTCATGGAGCATCGAAAGCATTGTTTCGCGCAGTAATTTTTCACCGGCCTCTACATCGGATTTCTTATCAAAATAGAGGGGCTCGCCAAAAGCCACAGTGATGGGGACGTTACTTCTACGTAAGTTGCGCTTCACTTTCTTAGTCCAAATGCGCTGAGAGCCCCAGACGATAGTTGGAATAACAGGAACACCAGCGCCCATCGCCAATCGGACCGCACCAGATTTGAGCTCTTTGATTTCAAAACTTACCGAGATGGTTCCTTCAGGAAAGATTCCGATGATTTCACCAGAACGGAGTGCGCGAAGAGCTGTAACAAACGATGCAGAGCCGTTAGAGCGGTCTACGCAAATATGGTGCATTCCTCGCATTAGCGGACCAGCCAACTTATTGTCGAAGATCTCTTTCTTCGCCATGAATCTCACATAACGCCCTGCGGGAAGCGATGCGGTTCCAGTCAGCGCAAAGTCCAAATATCCGATGTGATTAATAGCAAGAATCGCTCCACCATCTCGAGGAATATTCTCTTCGCCTTCGAAATTAAATTTCAAGCCTAGGTATTTCCAGAAAAGTTTGATTGCAGAGATCACTGGGGGATAGACAAGATCAGCCACGTAACTGCCTCTTTTCAAGAGCTTGCTTATAGAGGCGTCCTGCACGATAGGAACTTCGAACGAGTGGTCCGGACATGACTCCACTAAATCCAATCTCGTCAGCTTCATGAGCGAGTTCTACAAATTCATCTGGCTTGACCCAACGTTCGACCGGGTGATGCTTATTGGTCGGGCGAAGATATTGAGTGATTGTGATGAGATCGCATCCTGCTTGATGTAAATCTTTTAGAGCTTGAGAAACTTCTTCTCGAGTTTCGCCAAGACCTAGGATCAAATTGGATTTTGTAATCAGCCCAAAGTCGCGCGCCTGAGAAATGACGTTTAGTGAGCGTTCGTAGGTAAATGCAGGGCGAATTCGTTTAAAGATTCGCGGAACCGTCTCAAGGTTATGGGCAAATACTTCGGGTCGAGTCTCAAAGACTTCGTTGAGGTAGATGGGATTCCCACTGAAATCTGGTGCAAGCATCTCAACTCCAGTACCTGGATTGAGTTCATGAACTTTACGAATAGTCTCTGCGTAGAGCCAGGCACCTTCATCTTCAAGGTCATCGCGCGTTACGCCTGTAATAGTTGCGTATTTAAGCCCCATGGATTGAACGGATTCAGCTACGCGGCGAGGTTCATCGCGGTCGAGAGGTTCGGGTTTTCCTGTATCGATATTGCAGAAATCGCAGCGACGGGTACAGCGTTCGCCCCCAATGAGGAATGTTGCCTCTTTATCTTCCCAACATTCAAAGATATTTGGACATGCAGCTTCTTGGCAGACTGTGTGGAGGCCTTCACTCTTTACGAGAGTGCGAAGACGAGTGTATTCAGGTCCCATATTTGCACGTGTTTTGATCCATTCGGGTTTACGTTCAATAGGGGTCTCTGTATTGCGCGCTTCAATGCGAAGTAACTTACGACCTTCGGGTGCGATAGTCATGCGCTCACCTTCATAAGAGTCTGCGAAATCTTCTTCTCTACAACTCCAATTACATCATCAATAGTGATTTCTCGCCCGAGTTCGAGCGCCATCGAAGTCACATCTGCATCACTTATCCCGCAAGGGATGATTGCATTAAATGCCGAGAGCTCAGGATTCACATTAAGAGCAAATCCATGCATGGAAACACCTTTGGCTACACGGATTCCAATTGCTGCGATCTTTCGATCTCCATGAGGATCTCGAACCCAGACCCCAGATCGACCACTGACTCTCTCTGCTGAGATGCCAAATTCAGCACAGACGTCGATAAGTCCTGCTTCTATCTCTCTGACAAAGGCGACAAGTTCTGTTGGTTGCGCAAGTTTCACGATGGGATAACCGACTAATTGGCCAGGGCCATGCCAAGTAATTTTTCCTCCGCGATCGACATCAATAACTTCAGTCCCGTCTTGAGGGCGTTCGGAATCAGTTGTTCTCTTGCCCGCGGTGTAGACAGAGGGATGTTCAAGCATGAGCAATGAGTTAGGGATCTTGTCCTCTACTACTTGTTGATGAATAGTGCGTTGAAGCGCAAGAGCCTCACGATATTCGGTAACGCCACAACGTTGGATGTGAAGTGAATTCTGAGCAAAATCACCTTCAATCGGAGCGCTTACAAGTGGCACGGGTACAGCCTAAAGGTAGGCTTGGGCTCTCGCGAATTTCGCATAGTTCTCAGCCTGAAAGGCCTCATTTATCGTGTCGACAAGCACAGTTCGTAAATCTCGTAAGCCATTTGCCATCTCAATGTTGGTTGTCATTGCATGGTTCATGCTGACTGGAATCTTTGGCCCACTCTTTGGAAAGTTGTCCTCAGTTCAAGAGAACAACAACTCATCATTCTTGCCTAAGGGTGCTGAAGCAACACTGGCATCTGAGGAGATTAAGTCTTTCTCAGGTAAAGAGACGTTTAATTTTCCAACCCTCGTCCTCTTCGAAGGTGCAGTAACCCCCGAAGGCGTAGCGGCGATTACAGCTCATATGAAAGGCGTTGGTTCACTCACGCTAGATGGAACCGATGCAACAATTTCAGAGTACCTCGTTGATGGAGAAGAGATTTCTGTCTTCCCATCACACGATGGCCAAGCGATATTGGCAAATGTTCCTCTCGATGGAAACGCGATTGCAGAAGTTCTTTCCAATGAGAAGCCCGTTCTACCTGCAGTTGTAGAAGCTCTTCGAGCCGATATCAAACCATTGGCGGAGGCTCAGGGAGTTACTCATTACGTGACTGGACCGGGCGGATTACTGGGAGATCTCTTTGGCGCATTTGGAACTCTAGATTCATCGCTCTTGCTCACAACTCTTGGCGTAGTTGCAATCATTTTGATCTTTGTATATCGCTCGCCAGTTCTCTGGGTAATTCCACTTCTCTCAGCCATGTTTGCTCTGACTTTGGCAGGAGGAATTGTTTACATTCTTGCAAAGAATAATGTCATCGATGTTGATGGTCAGTCGCAAGGAATTCTCTCCGTTCTCGTTATCGGTGCAGCAACAGATTACGCGCTCCTACTTATCGCTCGATATCGCGAAGAGTTACATCACCATGACAGTCGCTTCGATGCGATGCGCACTGCTTACAAGGGGACTTGGGAACCTATCTTGGCGTCGGGTTCAACAGTCTCCATCTCACTCTTGATTCTTCTCTTTAGCCAGCTAACAAATACCGCGGGACTTGGTCCTATTGGAGCAATTGGCATTGTCTGCGCAATGTTTACAATCCTTACACTTCTTCCTGCTCTGCTTTTGGTATTTGGCCGTTGGATCTTCTGGCCACGTATTCCGCGCAATGATGGCGACGATCATGTCATGACGGGAATCTGGTCAAAGGTCGGAGCGACAATCGGTCGCAATCCACGAAAAGCTTGGATTATCTCTGGCTCTGTGCTCTTGATCTTTGCCTTTGCCTCCACCACCTTGAAAGCTGATGGAATTGGAACAGTAGATACATTCACAGGAAACCCTGAATCTGTTGTCGGTCAGAAGTTGCTTACTAAACACTTCCCTGGTGGAGAAGGCGATCCAACCCAAGTAGTTGTTGATGTCACCAAGATTGAGGCAGTCACTGCAGCCCTCAAGAATGCACCGGGTGTGACTGATGTTTCACCGCAACTGAATGGAATTCCTGTTGCTGGTCAACCTCTTCCAGAAATTAAAGTGGTTAATAATCGTGCAATCCTTAATCTGACATTAGATAAGGCTCCCGACAGCGTAGAAGCAGGCAACGATATTCCTGAAATTCGCCGCTTAGCTCACGCTGCTGATCAAAGTTCCCTTGTAGGCGGAACAAGTGCCGTCTATTTTGATGTTCGCACCGCAAATAACCACGATAACAAGACAATCATTCCGATTATTCTCGTTGTTATCACGCTCATCCTTGGACTCCTGCTGCGCAGTATCTTGAGCGCTGTTCTTCTTCTCGGAACAGTAGTTCTCTCTTACTTTGCCACCCTCGGAGTTTGCGCGTTGGTCTTCAACCATGTATTTGGATTTGCTGGGGGAGATAACTCATTCCCACTCTTTGCTTTTATCTTCCTCGTAGCACTCGGTATCGACTACAACATCTTCCTCATGACTCGAGTTCGTGAAGAGTCACAGAAGATTGGTACGCGTGCTGGTGTTATTAAGGGCGTAACAGTGACAGGTGCGGTGATTACTTCAGCTGGAATCGTACTTGCTGCAACCTTTGCTGTTCTTGGTCTCTTACCGCTTGTTCCACTTGCCGAACTCGGTTTCGCGGTGGCATTTGGAGTTCTACTCGACACCATCATCGTTCGATCCATTCTCGTTCCTGCCTTAGTACACGAGATTGGTCCGAAAATTTGGTGGCCATCTAAATTGCAGAGTAAGTAAACATCATGCGCGTAGGAATTATCGGCTTTGGCCTATCCGGCAGATCTTTCCATGCGCCTCTTCTGCGTGGTTGTGGATTTGAAGTAGCAACAATTCTCACTGGAAATTCAACTCGTGCCAGACAAGCCAAGGAAGATTTTCCACTCACAAAAGTCACTTCAGATCTCAACGAGTTTTTCAATCAGCACCTGGACCTTGTAGTAGTGACTTCTGCCAATGCTGTCCATGCAGAACATGCACTTGCAGCCATTAAGGCAGGCGTCCCTGTCGTCATTGAAAAGCCTGTTGGACGCACTTTGGCTGAAACTGAAACCATTCTCGCGGCAAGTGCATCCAGTGGAGTACCCGTTACCGCTTTCTATAACAGACTTTGGGATAGCGATACATTAACCCTCAAGCACGTTATTAAGAATGGAACCATTGGGAAGATCTTTAGAGTTGATTCCCGATTCGAACGTTATCGCCCCGAACAGAATCCGAATTCCTGGAGAGAGAATCTTTCACCTGAAGAAGGTGGGGGATTACTTCTTGATCTCCAAACCCATTTGATCTCAACAGCTCTCGATTGTTTTGGTAGCGCTGACCTTCAATTTGCAAGTCTTCGAAATATTCGCGGAGATTCGGAAGATGATGTTGTCCTTGCGCTACGCCATAGTTCTGGGGTAGATACATATTGCGCTGTGAGTGCAATTGCAGGCTCAATTGGTCCTCGCATCCGTGCACTAGGAACTCAAGGCGCATTAGTCATCGAGGATTTAGATCCACAAGAAGCTCTTTTGCGAGCTGGCGAATTTCCACCTGATGGAATCTGGAATCGCCCAACATCATCCCGAGCATTTATTCAACGAGGAGAAATACGCAAAGAGATTGAGAGCATCCCTGGTAACTATGGACTCTTCTATCTCGCCGTAAAGGGCGCGCTTCAAGGGGAAAATGAATGGCCTATCTCAGGAGAACAAATTCGAGCAGTTGCTTCAATCATTGATAAGGCGCGTGAATTAAATGTCAGATAAGAAGGTATCGATTATCGGAGCCGGCCTCGCTGGGCTCAGCGCTGCAATCACTCTCCAAGAGGCTGGCCGCGAGGTTGAAGTCTTTGAAGCAAGCGACCGAGTGGGCGGAAGAGTTGCAACAGACCGAATTGACGGATACCTCCTCGATAGAGGATTCCAATTAATCAACGCGCGCTATTCAGAAATTCAACGACTCGGTATCGCATCGGAACTCGATTTTATTGAAGCAGATCGAGTTATTGACATCTCATTTGAAGGCTCAGTCTCCTCTCTTGGAGATCCACGTAGCCATCTTCGCTCTGCATTCAATGGCAAGACAGGCTCTATCTTTCAAAAAGTCAATTTCATTTCCTATCTCACTTCGCACTCGATATCTGGGAAATCTGTTGAAGATGAGCTCTTAAAATTTGGCGATCTCTATACGCGCGTTCTCAAACCGTTTCTTACCGGCGTTTTCTTGGCTAGCCCGTCACGTATTGATGCGGTCAGTGGCAAAGAAATCATTCGCACTTTTATATCTGGAAAACCTGGCTTGCCTTCACAAGGTGCCGGAAAGTTGGCAGAAGCGCTTGCTAAGAGAGTGAAGAATATTCATCTCAATTCTCGAATCGATTCAATCGAACAATGCAAAGGCACCAACATCATTGTTGCTACCGATCTAACTACCGCAGCGCAGCTTCTCGATATCTCAAATGTACCCTCATTGGCTTCGAGTACAACGTGGTATCACGAAGTTCCTTTTGATATGACTGATTCTTCACGTCTAAGAATTGATGGTCTTTCTCGTGGTCCAGTCATCAATTCGATTGCAATTTCGAAGTTAATTCCTTCTTATGCGCCTCAGGGCAAGGTTCTACTCTCTTCAACATCGATCGATTTTGCATCAGAGTCTGAAATACGTCGCCACCTTTCTTCCATGTGGAACACATCAACTGCTGACTGGTCTCTCATTGCAAAGTATGAGATTCCAAAATCCTTACCAATTTTCGGCGTGGGTAGCGCTAGTGCTAGCTCTGCGAAAGTCGCAGAGGACATCTTTATTGCAGGTGATTACAGGACCGCGCCTTCACAAAATGGTGCACTCTTGTCAGGTCGACTTGCTGCCCAAGAACTACTCTTGAATTAAAGCGTTGAGCGCATTGCTGACATGTGGGTAATCCCATGTGAAGCCAGCTTCTGTAAGTACATGAGGAATAACCTTCTTGCTTCCCAAAATCTCTGAAGAGAATCCACCAAGGGCTAGCTTGAGAGCTATTGCAGGTGCTGGAAAGAGCGCCGGGCGATGCATCGCACGGGCTAGGGCAGAAGTAAATTCTTGATTGGTAACAGGATTTGGTGAAGTTAAATTAACGGGTCCTGAAATTGGATTTTCAAGCAAGAAGGTAATTGCACGAATAACATCATGGAGAGTTATCCAAGACCACCACTGCTTGCCATTACCGAGCTTTCCACCCAACCCTAAGCGGAAGAGCGGAAGCATTTTTCCGAGCGCTCCACCGGTTGGATCGAGTACAAGACCAGTACGTATCTTTACCGTGCGAACATCGGTAACGATGTCAGCAGCACCTTCCCATTCGCGACAGACCGCAGCGAGAAAATCATCGCCTACACGGTCTGTTTCAACCACAGAACGGTTTCCTGATTCTCCGTACCAACCAATCGCGCTAGCGGAGATGAATACCTGTGGCTTAACTTCATTCACTGCATGAGCGATGGCGGTTGTGCCAAGTAAACGGGAGTTGAGAATCTCTGATTTGTACTTCTTGGTCCAACGCTTGTCTCCAACTCCAACTCCTGCGAGATGGATAATTGCATCGACGCCACGAAGCGCTTCGATGTCGACGTAACCTGTCTTTGGATCCCACTGAATTTCATCGGGTGCAACAACTGGTCTACGAACGAAGCGTTGAACTGTGTGACCCTCACTCTTGAGATGTCCGACGAGAGCAGTACCAATGAGGCCAGATGCCCCAGTAATCGCAATACGTTGTGGGAGTGACATAAGGAGCTAGAGCCCTAAATCTGCTTCAAATGCGCCGCCTTCAAGTCGCTCTTTCAGAGTGACAAGGAATCGAGCTGCATCTGCTCCATCGACTACGCGATGGTCATAAGAAAGGCCGAGATAAACCATTGAGCGAATTGCAATTGTTTCACCGCCGTCTTCACCCTTTACGACCATTGGACGCTTTACGACTGCCCCAAGGCCAAGGATTGCAACCTGTGGTTGATTGATAATCGGAGTATCAAAGAGCGCTCCGCGAGAACCTGTATTGGTGAGAGTAAATGTTCCTCCACCGAGTTCATCTGGAGTTACTTTGTTATCGCGAGTACGAGCTGCAAGGTCTGCAATCTTCCGTGCAACGCCACCCATGTTGAGATCTCCTGCATTGTGAATGACAGGAACAAGTAGGCCGCGTTCTGTATCAACTGCAATTCCCAAGTGCTCGGCACCGTGGTAAATGATTTGATCACCTTCGACTGATGAATTAAGCACTGGATGTTGCTTGAGTGCTTCGCAGACTGCCACCGCAAAGAATGGAAGGAATGAGAGTTTCACACCTTCTCGTGCTTCGAATGAAGCCTTTGAACGATCGCGAAGTCGCGCAATCTTTGTTACATCAACTTCAATGACAGTGGTGAGTTGAGCCGAAACCTGAAGTGATTCGACCATGCGCGCTGCAATTACTTTGCGAAGTCGTGACATAGTCACGGTGGTTCCACGAAGTGGTGATGCAACTGGTGCGGCAACTCTCGGTGCTGAAGGAGTTGATGCAACGGGTGCTGATGCAGTTGTTGCAGCAGACCTCTGTGGCGCGGCTGCTTGTACATCTTCCTTACGGATACGTCCGCCGATTCCAGTTCCACGAACTGATGCGAGGTTTACACCGAGATCATTGGCAAGTTTGCGAACGATAGGAGTGACATATGCATCGTGTGGTTGTGCAACAGGAGCGGAAACTGGTTGAGGTGAAGGCACCGCAACCGGAGTCGTAACTTGAGGAGGAACCTGTGCCACCTGAACCTGAGCCACTGGTTCGGACACAACTGGAGCAGGAGCAACTGGAGGAGTAACAACTGGAGCAGCGCCACTCACGCCAATCAGTCCAAGACGCGCGCCAACTGGGACGGTTGAGTCAACTGCAACATCGATAGCAAGAAGTGTTCCTGCAACTGGTGAAGGAATCTCTGTATCAACCTTATCTGTAGAAACTTCGAGAAGAGCCTCATCAACTGCAACTGAATCACCAACGTTCTTAAGCCATCGGGTAACAGTTCCTTCGCTGACAGACTCGCCGAGCGCCGGCATTGTGATCACAGTTCCACCAGAAGTTAGAGGAGTTGCAGGTGCCGGAGTCGCAACGGGAGTTGACACAACCTCTGGAGTCGCGACTTGAGGAGGAACCTCTGCCTGTTTTGCGCTATTTACTGGTTCGGACACAACTGGAGCGCTTGCTCCGTCGGCAGAAGAGATGATTGCAAGCTCTGCACCGACTGCAACAGTTTGATCTACGCCAACAACAATTTTGGAGAGTACACCTGCAGCAGGCGAAGGAATTTCTGTATCAACTTTATCGGTTGAAACCTCAAGGAGCGGTTCGTCGACTGCGACAACATCGCCCTCATTTTTGAGCCAACGTGTGACTGTGCCTTCACTAACGCTCTCACCGAGAGCGGGCATTGTTACTGAGAATGACATATCTATTTTCTCCTCTTACCTAACCGTGCGCGTGAAGTGGTTTGCCTGCAAGAGCCATATGAGCTTCGCCCATAGCCTCCGACAGAGTTGGATGTGCATGAATCAAAGGAGCAACATCATCTGCGGATGCTTCCCAGTTAAAAATTAATTGTGCTTCAGCTAGAAGTTCGCCAACACGCGCACCGACCATATGGATTCCAAGAACAGGTCCATTCTTCTGCGATACCAATTTGATCGATCCTGCAGTCTTGAGAATCTGCGCTTTACCGTTTCCTGCAAGGTTGTAATCGAGTTCAACTACATCGTAACCGCGCTCTTTAGCCTGTTTTGTCGAAAGTCCGACAGATGCAACTTCAGGTTCAGAATATGTAACACGTGGAACGCCATCGTAATTAATCGGACGAGGATTGAGTCCGGCAATCGTTTCTGCGACAAGGATTCCTTCTTGGAAACCAACGTGTGCAAGTTGGAGAGTAGGAATGATGTCGCCGACTGCAAAGATGCCTGGAATATTTGTGCGGCAGTGATCATCTACAGTGATGTAGCCGCGATCCATAGCAACACCAACTTCTTGATATCCAATCCCATCAGTAACTGGGCCTCTACCCACAGAGACGAGAAGAACTTCAGCAGAAAATTCACGACCATCTTCGAGAGTGACGGTGACTCCATTGGCGTCTACTCGGTGAGATTTAAAGCGAACGCCGAGTTCAAATTTGATTCCACGCTTGCGATATGCGCGCTCAAGCTGCTTACTTGAAGATTCATCCTCTAGCGCAATGAGATGAGGGAGACCTTCGATAATCGTGACATCGGCTCCGAATGATTTCCAGACCGATGCAAATTCACATCCGATAACGCCGCCGCCAAGAACAATTGCGGATTTTGGAACGAACCCAAGAGAAGTTCCATGATCTGAGGTGATTACTCGTTGACCATCAATATCGAGCCCAGGAAGAGTTCGTGCATAAGAACCAGTTGCTAGGACAATATTTTTTCCAACATATTGGGTTCCATTTACTTCAACAGTGTTCTGTGAAACGAGGCGACCTGTGCCTTCAACATATGTGATGTTGCGAGATTTAACTAAACCTTGGAGACCTTTGTAGAGGCCAGCGATAACTCCATCTTTATAAGAGTTGACGCCTGCCATGTCGATCGAGTTGAAAGTGGCATTTACTCCGAATTGCGCAGATTCGCGTGCGCTATCTGCAACTTCGCCGGCATGAAGGAGAGCCTTAGTCGGGATACATCCTCGGTGCAGACATGTTCCGCCGACCTTATCTTTCTCAATGAGCGCAACTGATAAACCGAGTTGTGCGCCTCGAAGCGCCGCCGCGTAACCACCGCTTCCACCACCGAGAACTACAAGATCAAAGTTGGCCACCGACACGCTCCTTTATTCGAATGCTCACAGAACCGATGGAGGCGAAGTGCGAGCTCAGCGGTACTATCTTGCCAGCCTGAACACGCTCTTGCATAACGGGCGATTATTCGGAGGCGGCGATAGCCAGCTGGACCAGGGATCGCAGAGCGATACCGGTGCCCCCTACGGGTGTGTAGCCATGAGGTGCATGTTCGTTATAAGCAGGGCCAGCAATATCCAGGTGTAGCCAAGGCAGCGAATCCGAGATGAAATCTTTGAGGAAGAGGCCTGCAACGAGCATGCCACCCATCCGTTCGCCGATATTTGCAAGATCTGCAACAGGTGAATCAAGAGATGCTCGCAGTTCTACTGGAAGTGGCATTGGCCAAAATGCTTCACCCGACTTCTTGGTCTGTTCCATAAAGTGAGATGAGAAATCTTCGTTATTGGTCATTACTGCGCTGGTACGAGTTCCAAGTGCCACAACTTGCGCACCGGTCAAGGTTGCGACATCAATGATTCCATCAAGGTCTTTTGATTCTTGAGCACGTACAAGAGCGTCAGCGAGAACTAAACGTCCTTCAGCATCTGGATTGAGAACTTCAACAGTCTTACCACCATAGATAGTAATGACATCACTTGGACGTGTTGCAGTATCACTCACCATATTCTCTGCAAGAGGCGCCCACGTTTCAATGCTGACAGGAAGTTTAAGGAGCGCGATTGCAATTGCTGCTGCACACACTGCAGCAGCGCCACTCATATCGGATTTCATCGCTTCCATGCCGAGTGCAGGCTTGAGAGCAAGACCACCAGTGTCAAAGGTAATTCCCTTACCTACGAAGGCATATTTCTTCTTTGCCTTAACTCCCTTTGGAGTGTAAGAGATATGAAGAAGACGTGGTGGATTCGCAGAACCTTGTCCCACTCCAATGATTCCACCGTAGCCTTTGGATTTTAATTGGGAGTCAGTCATGACTGAAACTTTGAGTCCTGCAGTCGCGCCACCGGCAGCTTTTACTGCCTTTTGAATTTCGGAGCAGAAAGATTCTGGAGTTAAGTGGCTGGGCGGAGTATTGATTAAATCGCGAACCAAGTTTGTATAGGTTGCAATAATCTGGGCTGAGCGAGCTACTGATTTTGCATCAGAATCAGATGCGAAAGATGTATGAACAGTAATTGACTTTAGGGGCGCCTTTTGAGAACTCTTTGTAGATCCCCTGAATTGATCAAAGAGATATGACCCTAAAGATGCTCCTTCTGCAATTGCCTTCGCAGCTGAAATGCTTTTGGCAGGAAGTGAGAATGTTGCACTTGTGGTTCCTGCCAAAGCTCGGGATGCCGAACCCGCAGCGCGACGAAGAGTCTCATCGGAATACGTTGAAGTAGCTGCACCCAATCCTGTGAAGATAATCAACCGTGGTGATGAACCTGGAACTTTGATGATTTCTTCAGCTTTGCCAGTTGCACCAAGGTCGTTAAGAGTTTGAATGAGGGTATTGGTATCTAAGGAGAGATCGCCTGATTCAATCTGAAGTGATGTTGAAGAAGTTTTGGTGCTCTTGGAAGATTTAGATGCAAGTCCCACCACTAAAACTTCGTCCTTGAGAATCCCATCAGATAGGGCGATCTTGGTCATGCAGACTCCTCTAGATATCACATCGTCGATACTCGGCTCTTACGTTGCGTAAGTGTAAGTTGTTGCCGTGAAAAACTCACCTTTGCATCAAAAGCATATAGACCTTCAGGCCAAGATGGCCGATTTTGGCGGCTGGATGATGCCCATTGAATATCCAGGTAGCGGAGTATTGGCCGAACATAGCGCTGTCCGCGAAAGCATTGGCCTCTTCGATGTCTCCCATCTTGGAAAGGCACAGGTAACAGGCACAGGTGCACTGACATTCCTTAATCAGATGTTCACAAACGATCTCACTCGAATTGGTGATGGAAAAGCTCAGTACACATTGCTCTGTACTCCTGATGGTGGAGTTGTTGATGATCTGATTGCCTATAGAAATTCTGAAGATGATTTCTTTCTTATTCCAAATGCAGCAAATACGACCGATGTTGTCCGAGTGCTTGCCGAGAACGCACCTTCGGGAATCACCATCACCAATCTTCATGAAGAATTTGCAGTTCTAGCTCTTCAAGGTCCACGCGCAGTCGATGTCATTAAGAGTCTTGGGATCAATCCGACAATGGATTACATGGCATTTGCTCACGTTTCGATTGCAGGATGCGATGTCATTCTCTGTCGTACCGGATATACAGGCGAACACGGATACGAAATAGTTCCGGCTTGGAAAGATGCATCACATGTGTGGGATGCTCTAATCGAAGCGATGAAGCCCTACTCAGGCTTAGTGTGTGGATTGGGGGCTCGAGACACTCTTCGCACAGAGATGGGTTATCCACTTCATGGGCACGAGCTCACTCTTGATATCTCACCAGTTCAGGCAAGCGCCGGATGGGCGATTGGATGGAAGAAGGAGAGATTTAGAGGCTCAGAAGTTTTACGTGCTCAACGCGAGGTAGGCACAGTACGAACTCTCAAAGGATTGGTATCGCAAGATCGAGGAATTCCGCGTGCTGGGATGGTTCTCAAGGATGAAAACGGAAACGAGATAGGAATCGTTACGAGTGGAACCTTCTCGCCAACTTTGAAGCAAGGTATTGCGCTTGCCTTACTTGAGCCGGCTTTTGAAATTGGTCAAGAAGTGACAATTGATATTCGTGGCCGTGAATCGAAAGCGGTAGTTACCGCGCTTCCTTTAGTTGAGTCACACGTTCGCGAAATTCAATAGGAGTAGCAAAAGCTGCACGAGTGTGTGCTCGACGTAGAGAGTTCAAAATTGGTTTTCCTGCAATCAAGATCAGGGATGCTGTAAATATTGCCCGAGGTATATCCCACGCCATCGAGGAGACAAAATGGTAGGTAATGAAGTGAGCAATATTTACTGAGACATCTCCGCCTGGAACATATGAAAGTTGGCTTCCGGTTCCTAGAGCCCACGGCCAAAATTGAAGATCCATCGCAATTCCAAAGAACTCAGCAGCAAGAATTCCATAGAGTGCGAGTACAAGAATCTCGGATCTTCCACGCAACTTCGCTGGGATAAGTGCGATTCCTAAACCAATCCAGCCGGCAGCAAAACATTGATAGGCAAGCCAAGGACCAATTCCACCTGTAAAAAGTGCAGATATCAGCATCGAGAATGTGCCGAGTAAAAAACCAAATGATGGTCCAAAGACTCGTGCAGCGAGAATAAGCACGAACCACATTGGTTCTATCCCGACGGCGCCGGTTCCCATTGGGCGTAGCGCCGCGATGAGCGCTACAAGCACTGCAAGAAGTGCAACAGACTTACTATCAAGTGATTCTGAACCGATACTTGCAAGGAGTAGAAAGAGAGCGCAAGGGGCTGCAGCGAGAAAGATCCATTGTGGATTCATGATTTGGTCGCTGATGAAATAGGGCCAGAGAAAGGCTAACGCAGACATAGTTGTAGTAAGTACTAAGGCGATTCGGGCACTTCCTCGAAATTCGAAAATCTGACGAGTCTTCATGGTGTCTTCTCAAGTGCCGATAGGACATCCCCAATAGTGAGCCAAGGTTTAGGAGACATCACCTTTGCGACCTGTGGCGCAAATGCTGGTGATGAAAGAAGCACATCAAGAGTGCTGCCATCAGCGACGATCTCTCCATCAGCGATAAAGATGACTCGATCAATAAATTCCGCCACGAGTTCGACGTCGTGAGTTGCAATCACAATGGTGCGATTGAAGGTGCTAGCGAACTCTTTGAGCAGGACTCCAAAGGTATTCTTCGCTCGATAATCCAAACCGCGAGTTGGCTCATCAAGCACCAATACTTCAGGATTGCCTGAGAGCACAATGCTCAGAACCAAAGCTAAACGCTGTCCCTCCGAGAGATCCATTGGATGTGCTGTTGCAGAAATTCCAGGAACTAGTCGATGAAGAAGAGACTCCGTAGTCCCTGGTGCAACATCGTTATCTCGATCTGCTTGGCGGCATTCTTCAGCAACGGAAGTTGAAAAGAGAAGATCACTTGGCTCTTGGGGTATGTAACCAATTGCGGTGCGACGCTCTTGCCCCTTGAGGAATGCAGGTTGAATTCCATTGACAACAACTCTGCCTGATTGCGGGGCATGTAACCCAACGATGGAATTAAGAAACGTGCTCTTACCCGCGCCATTCCGACCCATCACGGCAACAATTTCAGATTTGTGAAGCGATGCACTTATCTCTTTGAGTGCCATTGAATTCCCATATGAATGTGAAACCTTCTCGATCTCAATTGCGATTTCATTGCGGACCAAAGGTCTTGGCTCTGGATCTACTTCAATCTCACGGAATTTCTCAGTATTTCTCCGAACTTCTCTCACACTGGTTCCAATCTCATTGAGATTGAGAGCACGAGCTAATTGCACAATAGGTGGAACCAGTTCGGCTGTTCTCAAAATCTCTTCAGCGCTACCGATTGACGTTGAGCCGTCCCCTTCGATATAGACAATGCGATCGACAAATTGAATTACCCGCTCAAGTCGATGTTCTGCAATAACTACTGTGATGCTGAGGTCATGCACGAGGCGATGAAGGATTGAGAGCACTTCTTCCGCCGCAATAGGATCTAGCGCACTTGTAGGTTCATCAAGCACAAGTACTTTGGGATGCATTACGAGCGCTGCACCGATTGCAACTCTCTGTTGTTCGCCACCGCTAAGCGTTGCAATCGATCGATCGCGCACGTGGGCCAATCCCAAAAGATCGAGAATCTCTTCTACTCGTTTTCTCATGACATCGGGCGAGAAATTGAGAGATTCCATACCAAATGCAATCTCTTCTTCAACAATATCTGTTACAAAACCTTGAATCGGATTTTGTCCCACAATTCCTACCAGATGAGCAAGAGAACCTGGTTTTACAAGACGAGTGGATATGCCATCTACTGAAATATCTCCGGCAAGTATTCCGCCAGTGTGATGGGGAACTAATCCATTGATGAGTCGCAATAGAGATGACTTACCTGAGCCCGTTTCGCCCATGACTAAGACCATCTCACCTTCTTCAATATGGAAGCTGAGATCTTCAAGGATCGTCTTTGTTGAATGTGGGTAGATGAGTGAGACGTTGGAGAATGTAATCATGCGATCACCATGGCTAGGGCGAGGAAAGTTGCAATAGATAGATATGTGGAATCTATGGTGAGCCAGCGTTGAGGGCGATATCGCGATCTCTTCTTGCTGACCCCATAGCCTCTTGAATCCATTGCAGCAGCAAGGTGAAGTGATCGCGAGAGTGATTCTTCTAGTAGTGGAATGGCGATTCGCCGGAGCGAAGGTTTTTCAGAACCACGCAGAGTATGCGCTCGTCGAATTCTTGTTGCACTTGTAGAGAGTTGGGGAAAGAGTGAAGTGGCAATTACCAGAGTGATGCCAACTTCATAGATAAATGAAGGAGTTACACGTAAGAGTTTGTGTGGACTGGTGAGCGACGTTGCAGCTCCAAAAAGAGCGATGAGGGTGGCGATGATAATGCCTTCATGAATCGATGAAGACAATCGCTCTAGAGTTACATTTCCTCCCACTCGGATTCCTGGCATCCATGAAGGCAAGTTCACAATTGGAAGTGAGAAGAGATTTCGTCCAGGAATAGGAACGCCAATAACGATGCCGACGACTGTTCTAATTATCAAGATAGCTAGTCCAAATTTGAGAGAGAGCGAGAAGCTCTTTTCCCATGGATAGCCTTCCCTACGTTGATAGACCAAAATGGCAGTTGCACCCACGATTGCAATCGAGACAGCGGCGTTATCAAGTGAAACGATGCCGATCGCAATAAGAATCGCGCAAATCCAGAAAGTAAGTGGATGCAACTGCCTTTTCATAAGTTGGGGTAGATCTCTACTTTAGAAGTGCAGCAGGAGTTGCAATTTCTACACCACACTCTTTCTTAGGGTAACCCTGTAGCCCGCAGATGAGACCTGAAGATGCAGATCTAATCTTGACAACTTGAGCAAGTACGTCGATTCCCTGAGAACTCTTTGCAGTAGTGACGCAACGAATAATAGGTTTTTGAATCTTCTCGCCTTTAGGTGCATAAGCCGAATTTCCAAAATCAATGACAAGCGCAATTCTCTTGGTATCAGAATCTGGCTTTGTCTTTCCGCAGATGGCAGCAAATGAAGGTTTGGTTGATGGGGGAGCAGATGGGACATCGTCGCTACTAAATACAAAAGACCAGCCTTCAACAGCACCATCATTGATGTCGACGGTGGGACCAGTCATCGCAGCCTTCCATGTAGTAGTTCCTGGTGCTGCTTGGAAGTAACCCCAATATCTCCAGCCCTTCGAAGCGGCGTGAGCAGGTTGTGTTGCAATGATGTGAGAGAGAAGCAAGAGAAGAGCGATAGAGATTGCTTGCGTCTTCTTAGCAATGGGTAGAACTTTTTTCATAATGTGAACTCCTAATAAATCAGAGTCTCACAGGGGTAGCTCGCAAGTAGTTGGTATTGAGGACCAATTAACCTTTGGACTACACCCCGCAAACCTCGGCGGGTGTTGGTCTCATACAGATATCGATTGCAGGTAATCCGACTTGAACATTATGGAGGTGAAAGCACGTCTATAAGTCTTACGGTTGCGGGTCAGCGTCGGAATTTCACCGAACTTCCCCTACAAGCGATAGGTATTAAGTTGTGGTGGAACCAAACCATAGCTCTACCTGCTTGGCAACTCACCACGCGCGAGCCTAAGGTTAATCCATGGAATATAGACGCCTCGGAAATTCTGGAATGTATGTATCTGAAATTTCTTTCGGAAATTGGATTACTCATGGATCCCAGGTGGAGACTGAGTCGGCAATCAAATGTGTTCGTGAGGCGCTCAATCAAGGCATCACCACTTTCGATACGGCTGATGTTTATGCAGGTACTAAGGCTGAAGTTGTCTTAGCTAGGGCTCTCAAAGGTGTAAGGCGCGAATCTTACGAACTCTTTACGAAAGTCTATTTTCCTACTGGCACTGGCAAGAATGATCGTGGTCTATCTCGTAAACACATCATGGAGTCATGCCACGCATCTCTCAAACGTTTAAATACCGACCACATTGATCTCTATCAGGCTCATCGCTTTGATTATGAAACACCACTCGAAGAAACGTTAAGTGCATTTGATGACCTTATTCGCCAAGGTAAGGTTCATTACATCGGATTCTCTGAATGGAAAGCTGATGAAATATCTCGAGCACTCGCAATTCAAGATTCGAAAAATTACAATCGATTTGTATCGAGTCAGCCTCAATACTCGGCGTTGTGGCGAGTAATTGAGAAGGAGATAGTGCCACTCTCCATGAAAGAAGGTATCGGGCAGATTGTCTGGTCTCCGATGGCCCAAGGAATTTTGACTGGAAAGTATCTACCAGGGCAGAAAGCTCCTGCGGGATCTCGTGCCAGGGATAAGAAGAGCGGGGCGAATTTCATCTCTGGGTGGATGCGCGAAGAAGTCCTGGTTGCAGTTCAGAAACTCCAGCCCATTGCGCAAGATCTTGGAATATCGATGTCTCAATTGGCACTTGCATGGGTACTCAATAACTCAAATGTTTCCAGTGCGATCATGGGCGCCACAAAACCCGCTCAGGTGAAGGAGAACGTCCGCGCATCAGGAATAAAACTCTCTGCCGATGTGGTGAAATCGATCGATTCCGCGCTCGGTTCATTACCCGAGAAGGATCCGCGTAAAACTCAGAGCCCACAACCTCGAGCTTAAAAGTGCAGGCAGATATTTAGAAAGTGTCGCCTGCCTTGATTTGAGGCTTAGGGCTGCGCATTCTGCGCATCTGTGTTGAACGAAGCCATCCATACATTCCGATGCCCTTGAGATCGGCACCAGGAAACTTATCGGAGACTACCGATTTCAATTTTCGGCTCAAGAAGAATCCATCGACAACTGAAATGAGAAGCACGCTATACATAATCGCGATACTTCCGATTTGAAAAATTGGAGATGGGATAAGTGTTAAGAAGAGAACGACGAAGATAATAGGCAAGAAGTATTCGCCTACAGATTTACGTGCATCAACATAGTTGCGGACGTACCGCTTTACTGGACCTTTATCGCGAGCAGGAAGAGCGTTTTCATCTCCACGCATATAGGCAGCACGCATGGCCACTCGAGAAGCACGGGCAGCCTCTTTGGCGCGCTTCTTCTCTTCCTTAGTTGATGCTGGCGCAAGTGAGGAAATTTTGCGCGCCGCAAGTGCATCTTTGCGCTTAGGAGTTGGGCGGCCCTTCTTATTATCTGTTGATTCAGTCATGGCGCCACTATAGAGCGAGCATCTGGTCGAGAGCCACTTTAGAGAAGTGTGCAACTCGTTGATCTACGCGAATTTCGTTAACAATGTGGCCGGCCAATACTGATTCCATCGCCCAGACTAAGTGCGGCAAATCAATTCGATTCATAGTGGAGCAATAACAGACCGTTTTATCGAGGAAGACGATCTCCTTATCAGGGTTCTGCGCAGCAAGCCGGGAGACTAGGTTTAACTCAGTACCAACTGCCCACTTGCTTCCGGCGGGGGATTGCGAAATCTTCTTGATGATTCCTTCTGTACTTCCGACCGAATCTGCGGCTATTACTACCTCGTGCTGGCACTCTGGATGGACAATCACTTGGACTCCAGGAATACGAGTGCGAACTTCATCGATTGATGCACGAGTAAATCGTCCGTGGACAGAGCAATGTCCGCGCCAAAGGATCATGGTTGCGTTCTTGATTTCATCTGACGTGAGACCGCCCATAGGTTTCCATGGGTTCCATAGGACGCATTGATCTAGAGGGATGCCTAAATCAAGAACTGCAGTGTTGCGCCCTAAATGTTGGTCTGGAAGGAAGAGAACTTTCTCTGCTTTTGCAAGCGCCCATTGGAGGGTCTTCTTTGCATTGGAGGATGTGCAGATGGTTCCGCCATGTTCACCGGTAAAACTTTTGATTGCAGCAGAAGAGTTCATGTATGTAACGGGCACCGTCTGCGATGCAACACCAATTGATTCAAGATCTTTCCAACATTGCGCTACTTGTTGCGCTGTTGCCATATCTGCCATGGAACAACCGGCAGCTAAATCAGGAAGAATTACTCGCTGATGGAGTGCAGTCAAAATATCTGCACTCTCCGCCATGAAGTGCACTCCGCAGAAGAATATAAATTCGGCGTCACCTTGAGATGCAGCGGCTTGCGCTAATTTAAAAGAGTCTCCAGTGATATCTGCGAATTGGATCACTTCATCGCGTTGATAGTGATGTCCCAGAATGAGCGCTCGATTACCGAGACCGTCTCGAGCAGCGCGGGCACGTTCAATGAGATGTGGGTCGCTCGGTTCAGGAAGTTGACCCGTACATGAAACTCCGCGCTCGGAGGCGTGATCTGAACCCTGCCCAAGAATGAGGAGGTTGCTCAGATCGATAGACATGACCGTATTGTCATCGTTTTCAGTTCGCCAGAGCAACCCGACGCGAGTATTCTTTGGCACATGACCACTGAAACTACTTCAACTCCCGTAGATATCACTACTGCAATCTCTTTGACAGATGTAGCTGCAGCCAAAGTTGCCGCTCTCTTGGCTCAAGAAGGTCGCGATGATCTCTACCTCCGTGTTGCAGTTCAACCAGGTGGCTGCTCTGGACTTCGCTATCAGCTCTACTTCGACGACCGTAATCAAGATGGCGATATTGCCCGCACATTCGGTTCCGTCAAAGTCGTAGTAGACAAGATGAGCGACCCCTACCTCATGGGTGCAACTATTGATTTCGTAGACACTATCGAGAAGCAAGGCTTCACAATCGATAATCCAAATGCGCAGGGTTCATGTGCATGCGGCGATTCATTTAACTAATTGCAGTTATTTAATCTTTCACTGTAGTTAGATTCCACCATGAAAATTGGCGTGGCAGGATCAGTGGGTCTCGATCATTTAATGACCTTTCCAGGAAAATTTACCGATTCGCTAGTCGCTGGTTCACTCGAAAAGGTCTCACTCTCATTTCTCGTTGATGGCCTCGATGTCCGCCGTGGGGGATGCGCAGCAAATATCGCTTTTGGTATGGGAGTTCTGGGTCTTAATCCAATTCTCATTGCAGCGGTCGGAAAAGACTTTGCCGATTACGACGCTTGGCTAACTCGCCATGGCGTAGATACCTCACATGCGCTCGTATCAACAGAACAGCACACTGCTCATTTCACTGTCACGACAGATACGGAACTCAATCAGATTGCATCCTTCTTTCCAGGAGCTATGTCTGAAGCTCGCAACATCGAGCTCAAGCCAATCGTCGATAAAGTGGGAAAGTTTGATCTGCTTGTTGTGTCACCTGATGACCCAGAGGCAATGCTGCGTCATACAGAAGTAGCACTCTCTATGGGTATCCCTGTTGCTGCAGATCCATCGCAGCAGATGGCGCGCATGAGTGGTGAAGAAATTAAGAAACTCATTGAAGGTGCTACCTATCTCTTTATGAATGAATACGAACTAGCACTTGCCATTCAAAAGACTGGTTGGAGCGATCACGAAATTCTCCAGCGGGTGAAATATCGCATCGTTACTTTGGGCGCTGAAGGTGCGCGCATTGAAAGTATCGACGGAACTTTCATTAAAGTGGGATGTGCAAAAGAGAAAGCAAAGGTTGACCCGACTGGAGTCGGAGATTCATTTAGATCAGGCTTTGTGGCCGGTTTAGCTTGGGGTTTATCTCATGAGCGATGCGCACAGCTAGGTTCGATGATTGCAACCTACGTCATCGAAACGACCGGGACACAGGAGTACAGATTCACTAAATCAGAATTTGTCGAAAGGTTTGAAGGCGCATATGGAGCTGCGGCAGCTACTGAAATAGCTGCGCACTTACCTTCTTAATTCGCTGATTACCTCAGAAAGTGCACTGCATAGCAGATCTACATCTTCACTGCTTGTACCCTGATGGAATGTAAAGCGGAGGTGTCCTTCTGTAGGTAATCCCATCGCGGCGATGACGTGACTAGGCTGCAAATCTTGAGGGGAGCATGCAGAACCAGAATCGATATCTAAACCTCGCGAACCCAACTCTTGAACTACGCGTTCTGCTGCGACCCCATCGACAATGACCGAAAGTATATGAGGGAGAGATTGCGAATCAGGAGCGATGATTGCAACGTCGTCAATTCGAGAGAGATTTGCTATTGCATGATTTCTGATTGCCCTGTCCTCGATGACGAAATTTTGCAGCGCTATTGCAGAGGCGATAAGTAGCGGCAGTGAGTAGCTTCCGGGGGAGTCGATGGGTGCAATACGAGGAAGTGGATATTTGTAGCGAGCGCGATCATTGATCGACATGATTGCAACTCCTTGAGGTCCGCTCCACGATTTGGAATCAAAAATCGCTGTATCCCATCGAGTCGGAAGTGCTGTACGCGATCCTGCGCTAGTTGCATCGACAGCAATTAATACATTTTCAGGAACTTCAGTGACATCCGATTGGATTAATCCCGTTTCACCATTTGCTAATTGCCATGAAAGAACTGAGTTGCTCGGAATCTCAGATAGATTCATGTAGTTTCCGGAACCATCAACTCGAATACATGAGTTCTGCGCGATGCGAGAAATAGCTCGGACTTTGCCCTTATCAACTTCCGAATAGGTGAAAGTTGAATTCTCATTGAGGAGTCCGGCTATTGAAAGATAATGACCCAAAGCAGGTTCGCCGATAATTTCGAGGGAATTGGCGGGAAGGTTGAGTTTCGAGGCGATCTCTTCGAGAGCTTGATTTCGCATAATGGCTGCACGTTTGGAGGCTTGGGAAAGCTTCTTGGGATCTGCCCACCCCTGGTCAAATGCAGCCAGAAGTGCCTCGCGGGCCGCGGGATGGAGAGGGCTTTCGGAGGTGAAATTTCCTGTGATACGAACCACCGGCTGAACGCTACTCGCTCATACGAAGCCACGCACGTTGCGCCACTATCCTTAGGCCATGTCTTCTCAAGCGCCGCGCTCCAAGCGCAAACTCCTCGCTGTTGCGCTCATAGCGCCAGCTCTGCTCCTACTTTCAGGGTGCTCATTCAATTCAAATGATATTTCAGGAATGGGTTTTCCTAAGAACGTTTCGAGCGTCAACGATATTTCTCTCTCATTGTGGCAGGGCGCTTGGATAGCTGCAGGTGTTGTCGGTGTATTTACACTCATCTTGATTCTCTGGCCAGCCGTATTCCATCGCGCAAAAGAGAGTAAAGGCGAGTTCCCAAAGCAGACTCAGTACAACATTCCTATTGAAATTCTCTACACCATCATTCCTTTTGCAATCGTCGCGATTCTCTTCTATTTCACTGCGGTCAAAGAGAACAAGATTATTGAAAAGAGTTCACCTGTTCAGCACGAAATTTCAGTCGAAGGTATCCAGTGGTCATGGCAATTCGGATATCCGGAAGCTGGCGAAAGGGCAGTTGTCACTGGAACTCCCGCGAACCCACCTACTCTTTATATCCCTCAGGGTGAAAAAGTTCGCTTTACTCTGACATCCAACGATGTGGTGCACGGATTCTGGATCCCTGCATTCATGATTCAGATGCAGAACCTCCCAGGCGAAACAAATCATCTTCAATTTACTGCTAACAAGCTCGGAGAATTTCCGGGTCGATGCAACATCTTGTGCGGTCGCAACCACACACAGATGATCTTTAAGGTAAAAGTTGTTACACCAGAGCAATACCAGAAGTATCTTGACTCATTGAAGGCGAGCGCATAATGACTACATTTGCAGAACGTCCAACTATCGCGGCGCCTCGTCAGGGAGTCGAAAAGACTTCACGAGGAAGTCAGTTTGTAAAGACCATTACATCAACTGACCATAAACGCATTGGATATCTCTATCTAGCTACCTCTTTCGCATGGTTCCTCATTGGCGGACTGCTTGCTCTCTTGTTGCGTATCGAACTGACCCGTCCAGGTCTTCAATTCTGGTCAAACGAGCAGTACAACCAGATCTTCACCATGCACGGAACGATTATGTTGCTGATGTTTGCAACACCGCTCTTCGTTGGTTTTGCTAACGTCATCATGCCTCTTCAAATCGGCGCAGCTGACGTTGCCTTCCCACGCCTCAATATGTTGTCCTACTGGCTCTATTTCTTTGGGTCAATTGAAGCGACCATTGGTTTCTTGACGCCAGGGGGAGCAGCTTCATTTGGTTGGACTGCATATGCACCACTTGCTAACTCAACATATTCTCCAGGCATTGGTGGCGATCTATGGGTTATGGGTCTGACAATCTCGGGTCTTGGAACAATTCTTGGCGGCGTAAATTTCATTACAACAATTTTTACAATGCGCGCTCCAGGAATGACGATGTTCCGCATGTCCATCTTCTCCTGGAACGTACTTCTCACTTCAATTCTTGTTCTCCTTGCATTCCCTCCACTTGCAGCAGCGCTCTTGGGTCTTGAATCAGATCGTCTTTTCGGAACGCATCTCTTTGATCCCGCTAATGGTGGTGCAATGCTCTGGCAACATCTTTTCTGGTTCTTTGGTCACCCCGAGGTTTATATCTTGGCTCTTCCATTCTTCGGAATCGCAACTGAGATCTTGCCTGTATTTAGCCGCAAACCAATCTTTGGTTACAAAGGTTTGATTGCTGCAACAATCGCAATCTCTGCTCTCTCTGTCGCAGTGTGGGCACACCACCTCTTCGCAACAGGAAAAGTTCTTCTTCCATTCTTCTCATTTATGACATTCCTTATCGGCGTTCCAACAGGTGTGAAGTTCTTTAACTGGATCGGAACTATGTGGCGTGGCCATGTCACCTTTGAGACACCAATGCTCTGGGTTATGGGCTTCTTAGTTACATTCCTCTTCGGCGGTCTTACCGGAATCATTTTGGCATCACCACCACTAGATTTCGCAGTATCAGCTTCCTACTTTGTCGTTGCACACTTCCACTATGTTCTCTTCGGAACCGTGGTCTTTGCGATGTTTGCCGGTTTCTACTTCTGGTGGCCAAAGTTCACTGGACGTATGCTCAATGAACGCCTTGGAAAGATTCACTTCTGGACTCTCTTCTTCGGCTTCCACACAACATTCCTTATTCAGCATTGGCTCGGCATCAAGGGATTCCCTCGCCGCTACGCTGATTACCTTTCAACTGATGGATTTACTGGCATGAATATGATTTCGACAGTCGGTTCATTCCTTCTTGCTCTCTCTATGATTCCATTCTTTATCAATGTCTGGATCACACGTAAGTCTCCAAAGGTAGAAGTTGATGATCCTTGGGGTTACGGTGCATCACTCGAATGGGCGACAACCTGTCCTCCGCCGCGCCATAACTTCTTAACGATGCCACGTATTCGATCAGAGCGTCCTGCTTTCGACCTCCACTATCCACACATCAAGACAGAAGGCCACTAATCATGAAAGCAAATTGGAAACTCTTTACAGGACTTTCAATCTTCTACATCGTTATGGCTGTTGTTTACTACTCGGTCGGCGGAGAAGCTGTCGGAATTACCGGAATGATTCTTGCTGCATGTCTTGCTGGCATGGTGGGTTTCTATCTCTGGTTTACCCAGAAGCGGATCGGTTTTGATATCCCTTCCGATAATCTCCATGCTGAAATCGCAGATGATGCCGGTGAACTCGGTTTTTATAGCCCTCATTCATGGTGGCCACTTCCAGTTGCAGTGAGTGCAACTGCAATGGGGCTTGGCCTCATCATCGGTTGGTGGCTCACTTTGATTTCGCTCGGCGCACTCGTAATCAGCATCATCGGCATGGTTACTGAGTACGAAAAGCCAATCGCTTCTTCTCATCACTAATTGCTTGTAGTGCTGCAGTGAAGAGAGTTATTGCAGCTGCTCCTTGGATATTTATCGTTATCTGGAGTTCGGGTTTTGTTGTTGCAAAGTTCGCATTTGCAGATGCTGATGCAATCTACTTTCTAGCGATCAGACTGATACTCGCAGCTGCAATCCTCTTTCTCTTAACTGCGGCGTTACGCCAGCCTACAAAGTTATCCCGAGAAGATATGAAAGCCTCTCTCTTGATTGGGTTAACCCTCCATGGCCTATACCTTGGGGGTGTCTGGTATGCAGTAGAACTTGGAGCACCATCGGGCCTTTCGTCGGTCATTACGAGTATGCAACCGATTATTGTCTCCTTGCTTGCGGTGCGACTTCTTAGTGAGCCGCTTACTAAATCTCAATTGGCTGGACTCACATGTGGGCTTGTGGGAGTCTTTTTCGTTGTATTACCTAAACTTTCAAAGGCAGATGGATTCACTTTCGAATCTCTTATCTTTCTGCTCATCGCTCTTCTTGGGAGCACGATTGCAACTCTCTTACAGAAGAAGATCGGTCACTCAATACCTCTCATGATCGGCACGACATATCAATTCGCTATCGCTGGTTTCGTCTTACTGGCAATCTCATTGGTGCGGGGAAAGACGTATTTAGAATTTACGCAGAGCACTCTGTGGACAATGACCTTTGCTGTACTTGTTAATTCGATAGCAGCAGTTCTTCTCTTGCTCTGGCTACTTAATAGAGGCTCCGCTGCCAGAGTTTCGTCTCTGCTCTACCTCGTACCGCCAGTTGCGGTATTGCAGGCATATATCCTTTTCAGAGAGACTGTCACTGCCATGGGACTTTGTGGAATTGCACTTACCGCTTTTGGTGTGGCCCTTGTAATTCGTTCCTAGCGCTCACATTTTTTCGTTTTTCCTGATTTGATTACGCCATGACTCAACCTCCTGCAAACCCTGCCCGCGGTAAAGAGGTCTTCGACCTTGATCGCTCCCATGTCTTTCATTCATGGTCGGCACAAAATCAGATCGCACCTCTTCCTGTCGCAGGTGGAGAGGGTAGTTACTTCTGGGATTTCGATGGCAAAAGATATTTGGATTTTTCCTGCCAATTGGTCTTCACAAATATCGGCTTTCAACATCCTAAGGTGGTTGCTGCAATTCAGGAACAAGCGGCGCTACTTACAACAATTGCTCCACAACATGCCAATGAAGCTCGCGGAGAGGCTGCGAAGCGAATCACTGCTCGTGCGGCAGCGCATCACAATAAAGTCTTCTTCACTAACGGTGGAGCAGATGCAGTTGAAAATGGAATCCGCATGGCAAGACTGCATACAGGACGCCATAAAGTCCTCTCGTTTTATCGCAGCTATCATGGCAACACTACGACCGCAGTCACGGCAACCGGTGATCCGCGACGTTGGCCGAACGAACATGCATCGGGCCACGTTCATTTTTTTGGCCCATATCTCTATCGCTCTGCTTTCTGGGCTACCAACGAAGCCGAAGAATGCGCACGCGCACTTGAGCATCTCGAACAGGTAATCATTTTTGAGGGGCCATCAACAATTGCTGCGATACTCATTGAATCTGTTGTCGGAACCGCAGGTGTACTGGTGCCACCAAAAGGTTATCTTGAAGGCGTACGAGCTCTTTGCGATAAGTATGGAATCTTATGGATTGCAGATGAAGTCATGTCAGGTTTTGGCCGCACCGGTAGATGGTTTGCTTACCAGCATTCATCTGCAGAGCCAGACCTCATCGTCTTCGCCAAGGGGGTGAATAGCGGTTACGTGCCGCTTGGGGGAGTGATTATCTCTGATGCAATCGCTGCAACATTTGGCGATCGCGTCTTCCCGGGTGGCCTCACCTACAGTGGGCATCCATTAGCGACCGCCGCAGCAGTGGCAACGCTGGATGTGATGGAAGATGAAAAGATGGTTGAAAATGCTGCCTCTATTGGCGAGAAAGTAATCAAGCCATTGCTCTTAGATCTTGCTTCGCGCCATAAAGTCATTGGTGAAGTTCGCGGATCTGGCGTCTTTTGGGCGCTAGATCTTGTGACGGATCGAGATACTCGTGCACCGCTTGCGCCTTATGGGGGCACCAGCACCGCGATGAGCGAGTTGGTTACAGCTTGCAAGAAGTTGGGGCTATTCCCATTCACCAACTACAACAGAATGCATATCTGTCCGCCATGCAACGTTACAGAAGAAGAGATTCGCGAAGGTATGGCGATTCTCGATAAGGCCTTCGCAGAGATTGCACATCACTACACAGGAAAGTAAAACTTTCTAGGGTTTAGTGATGTCCTTCTAATTCGCGACGTTCAGTTTCTGTTGCCTTTGGAACAGCGACAGCGTTAGCGCGCGAGATGCGATTGCGAAGCTTATTCTTGATCGCACCCGGACGACGAACCCCAGAAGAATCGTGCTCTGGAAGTTCAAGCGGAGCCAACTGTTCGTGAGAAGTAAGCAACCACGCTTTTTCAGCAGAAATTGGTTCATGAACTTCAACAAATTCGCCATGAGGCATACGTACTAAACGACCTGTTTCACGTCCATGGAGAACTAGTTCGCGGTCCGCACGTTGCAATGAGAGGCAGAGGCGCTTAGTAATAATGAAAGCAATCGGTGGAAGTACAAGAACTCCGATGCGAGAGAACCACATCATCTGATTGATAGTGAGATGGAATGTTGTTGCAATGATGTCGTTACCGCCATTGAGAAGCGATACGAGAGTAAAGGTCAGCGCCATAACACCGATTGCAGTGCGATTCGGAGTATTGCGCGGACGATCGAGGAGATGATGTTCGCGCCTATCGCCTGTTGCCCAACTTTCAATAAATGGATAGAGAGCAAGACCTGTAAACATAATGCCTGGCAAAATTAATCCTGGAATTAGAATGTTCCAAGAGATTGTGTGGCCAAATGCATGTGTTTCAAGAGGCGGTGACATGCGCACCAAGCCATCGAGCCAGCCCATGTACCAGTCTGGCTGTGAGCCTGCAGAAATCTGTCCAGGTGTATAAGGACCATAGAGCCAGATTGGGTTGATCGATGCAACCGCGCCTAGAAATGCAGTGACACCGAAGACGATAAAGAAGAAGCCGCCAGCTTTTGCCATGTAGACAGGCATAAGTGGATATCCGACAACATTCTTTTCAGTGCGACCCGGACCAGGGAACTGAGTGTGCTTCTGGTACCAAACGAGCATCAAGTGCACGGTGATCAGAGCTAAGAAGATTCCTGGAAGTAGAAGTACGTGAACTGTGTAGATGCGAGGGATGAAAGCTTCACCAGGGAAGGCTCCTCCGAATGCAAAGAAGGCAATATATGAACCAACAAGCGGAAGGGCCTGAATGATTGCTTCTGCAATACGGATACCAGTTCCTGAAAGAAGGTCGTCAGGAAGTGAGTAACCCAAGAATCCTTCGACGATTCCGAGAGTAAGAAGTCCAACTCCGATAATCCAGTTGAATTCGCGAGGCTTGCGGAATGCGCCAGTAAAGTAGACGCGGAGTAAATGAACAACAATTCCCACCATAAAAATGAGAGCTGCCCAGTGGTGAATCTGACGCATCAAGAGTCCGCCACGGACTTCAAATGAAATATCGAGAGTTGATGCGTATGCCGCAGACATCTTGAGGCCTTCGAGAGGAGCATAAGAACCTTCGTAGATAACTTCACGTTGTGAAGGATCGAACCAGAAGGTAAGGAATGTTCCAGAGAGTAGCAGGATGATAAATGAGTAGAGGCAGATTTCACCGAGCAAGAATGACCAGTGGTCTGGAAAGACCTTGGTGAGGTTCTTCTTCATCCAGTTTGCAGCGCCTGTGCGATCGTCTACATATCCTGCGACGTTTCCGGCGATTCTTTCACGTGCTGTCATGATGAGCGCTCCCAGAAGCTAGGTCCAACAGGTTCGTTAAATGGTTGCTGAGCAACGAGGTAACCCTCTGCATCAACGGTGATTGCCAATTGTGGAAGTGGGCGAGCAGCAGGCCCAAAGATAACTTTTGCTGCGCGAGTTACATCGAAAGTTGATTGGTGGCATGGGCAGAGCAAGTGCTTAGTTTGTTGCTCGTAAAGTGCAACAGCACACCCCATGTGCGAACAGATCTTTGAGAAGGCGATGATGCCTTCATGAGTCCATGAGAGACGTTCTGCATCGAGGTTAAACTCTTCAGGGCGAAGACGAATCAAGAGAACTGCATCCTTGCCGATGTTATTGAGTGTGCGATGTTCACCTGGAGCTAACTCAGGAAGAGTCTGCGCAACAGCGCCGATCTCTAGATCTTCCGGACGAATTGGGCGATCACCTGGATCTGTGACAAGACGTGTTCCAGCTTTCCAAGATGTCTTGGTGAGATCATCTTTTGGAAGTGGACCTAAGTCACGGAGAAGAAGTAGGGGAGTGAGGCCAGATAGACCAAGAGCAACCCCAAGAGAGCGTTTGATAAGTGGACGACGTCCAAGTCCTGCTGCACTTGCGCCAGCCTTAACAGTTTTTACAAATTCAGCGCGATCTTCATCTTCTGAACGAAACTCGTGGCGCTGAGCGATGATTTCTTCATCAGGCATAAGAGTCTTTGCCCAGTGAATTGCACCAGCACCGATGCAGAAGAGCGCAATTGCCATTCCCAATCCAAGACCTAGTTGGTGTGCATTTGTTTCACCCATGACTGGAATAAAGATGAAGACATCATCTTTTACAAAAATATATGAATAGATGAGAAGTAAAGTTCCAAGTGCAGAGAGGCCAAAGAGGATTGCTACTTGACGCTCTGCGCGCTTTGCAGCCGCTGGATCGGTATCTGTTCGGCGATGAGCGTGTGGCGGTAGACCAGGATCTTTAATCTGTTCGATCTCGTTCGACATGTCTTATCTCGCCTTCATCGCTAGCCAGACTGCTACACCAATAAGCAGTCCGATTCCAAGTGTCCATACAAGTAAACCTTCAGTCACTGGACCAACGCGGCCAAGTGCAGCCCCACCCAATTGCGGTTCAGATTCTGCAGACTTAATCCACTTGATAATAGAAAGTTTTTCTTCGGGTGTAATTGTTTTATCTGAAAAGACTGGCATTGATTGTGGGCCAGTGATCATCGCTTCATAAATATGTTTTGGTTCTACACCCATGAGAGTTGGTGCGTATTTTCCTTGAGTGAGCGCTCCACCTTGGGCAGCAAAGTTGTGGCACATAGCGCAGTTTGTGCGGAAGAGTTCGCCACCTTCTGCAACTGATCCATCGCGCTCGTAATTGAGTACTTCATCAGATGGCACTTCTGGTCCTGGAGCAAGAGATGCAACATATGTTGCGAGGGCATTTACTTGTTCTGGTGTGTAAACAGGCTTCTTACGCATTGCCTGTGTACTCATATCTGCCATTGGCATACGCCCTGTGCCAACTTGGAAATCTACAGAGGCAGCACCAACACCAATGAGTGATGGTGCGATTTTTCCACCTTCGGCATTGATGCCGTGGCATGAAGAGCAACCTTTGAGAAAGAGTTGTCGCCCTTCTTCGATGGTGGCAGAGCGATCTGCGACTGAAGTGGTTTCGCTATTGACTGCACTCGCAACTTGGAATGTTGTGCCGATAGTGAAGAGAGCAAAGATCAAGAGAACTGGTCCTGCTGCACGATGTCTGCGTAGACGCGAGAGACGCTTCACGATGTTCCTTTCAGTTGGAGTGTTGAATTACTTAATGAGATAAATAGCAGAGAAGAGAGCGATCCAAACAACGTCAACGAAGTGCCAGTAGTAGGAGACCACTATTGCTGTTGTTGCTTGGTTTTGAGTGAAGCGACGAGCTTTAGCTACTCGCACCATCACGATGAGAAATGCAATGAGTCCGCCAGTCACGTGAAGACCGTGGAAACCTGTTGCGAGGTAGAAAACTGAACCGTATGCAGCCGAAGAGAGAGTGAGGCCTTCAGTGACAAGAGATGCATATTCATAGATTTGACCTGCGATGAAGAAACCGCCCATGAGAAATGTGAGGGCAAACCATTCGCGCATTCCCCAACTCTTGATATTGATAAGGGATCCTGTGCGACGAGCCTGGAAACGTTCAGCAGCAAAGACGCCGAACTGACAAGTGACTGATGAAAGCACGAGCACTGTTGTGTTGATTGCAGCGAATGGAATATTGAGAATCTCTGTAGATTGAAGCCAAATCTTTGGGCCTTGCACAGCGCGAGTCGTGAAATACATTGCGAAGAGTGCTGCGAAGAACATGAGTTCACTGGAAAGCCAGACGATTGTTCCGACCGCCACCATATTGGGGCGGGTTATCTTGTGGTGTGCGCTCACGCTGGTGCTAGTCATGGGTCGCATTATTCCCGAAAAGGCACTCGCTAACCTATTTAGCGCCGCTCAGAAGGCCCCTTTTTCGCCCTGAATGAGGTGAAAAGGGTCACCCAAAATTGTTCAGATTTTCCGTGTGAACTCCGCGCCTAGCCCTATTAGAATCGACCCATGTCAGAGTCAACGGGTGCACGCGAACGCATCTACACCATCGTCCTCTACTCAGATGATGTGACCGTGCGGGAAGCGGTAGTTGCAGCCCTTGGAAAACGTGTTGCTCCAGATATGGCCGAACACGCGATCCACCAATTTGCAACCGGCCCAGCTCTTCGCCTCTTCGTAGACGGCAAGAAGCCAGATTCCGATACTCCCATCGATCTCTTTATTCTGGACGGTGAATCAGTTCCTGAAGGTGGCATCGGGATGGCTCGCCAGTTGAAGGATGAAGTATTTAACTGTCCGCCAGTCATGGTCATTACAGGGCGAAAAGAAGATGCTTGGTTAGCGGCTTGGTCTCGAGCAGATGCAAATGTTCTTCATCCGGTAGATCCATTCACACTTTCACATACCGTTGCAGATCTACTCCGTGCCCGCACTGTTGCAGTTAACTCGCCAGCTTAAGCATTTTCCTTTGGAACTGTAATGACTCTTCATTCAGTTCATTGGGATTCCCTGATTCACGCAATGGAATCTGGTCTCGATCTCACTCGCATCGAAATTCAAAATGCAATGGAAGAAATTCTCTCTGGGACCTCCGATATCGAGAGTGTGAAGAAATTTCTATTAGCCCTCAAAGCAAAAGGTGAAACTTCAGATGAAGTTGGTGCCCTCGTCGAAGTGATGTATCAACATGCCGGCCCGATTAATATTCCAGAGCGCGCAGTAGATACCGTTGGAACTGGCGGTGACGGTGCTCATACAATCAATATTTCTACGACAGCAGCAATCATTGCAGCGGCAACAGGTGCTCGCGTTGTGAAGCATGGAAATAGAGCGGTTTCATCAAAGTCCGGTGCATCTGATTTTCTTGAAGCGCTCGGAGTTGTTCCGGGGCTTGACGGAAAAGGTGTAGAAAGAACGGTCCGAGAACTTGGAATTGGCTTCTGTTTCGCGCCTATCTTTCATCCTGCCATGCGCTTTGCAGCACCAGCTCGAAAGGAGTTGGGTGTGCCAACGGTATTCAATATTTTAGGTCCGCTAGCAAATCCGGCTCGTCCCACAGCTGCGGCAATCGGTGTCGCGAATGAACGAATGCATCTTGTGATGGCACAAGTATTGGCAGAAAAAGGCTGCGACGGCTTCGTCTTTAGAGGCGATGATGGTCTTGATGAAATTACCTTAGCGACCACAACATCTGTTCTATCTCTTGGAAATAATGAGATTAAGAGCGATCGAATCGACGCAAAGGATTTCGGAATGGCAAACGCTCCGATCGAAGCAATCGTTGGGGGAGATGCAGCTGAAAACGCTCGAATTTCTCGTGCGATATTTGCAGGAGAGCGCGGCGCACCACGTGATGCAGTTCTTCTTAATGCAGCAGCAGCGATAGCGGCCTTCGAAGGTGATGTCGGCGCAGATATCAAGGATCGATTGACACAAGGATTGGCCCAAGCAGTAAAGGCAGTTGATTCGGGTGCCGCATCAGAGTTATTGAATAGATGGGCTGAACTTACTCAGCAAATTTCTTCTGAGACTTCTTCTTAGCGCCAAAATTCTTCAACTCTTCAAAGGTGTAGATGTCATAAGAACCTAGGCGTTCAAGCAATCCGTGGAATACATCTACTGTTGCTCTCGCATCATCTAGCGCACGATGGTTTGGCGTAACAGAAGTGCCAAAGAAATCGGCGAGAGTAGAAAGTTTGCAATTGGGAACTTCATCTCGAGAGAGTACTTTTCGCGCAATGATTGCTGTGTCGAGAACTTGAAATTTCGGCCATTCGTAGCGATGTGTTCGTGCGGCATGCGCAAGGAAAGAGAGATCAAAAGGGGCGTTTTGAGCGACTAGGACATTCTCTGCTGGGTTGCCAAGAAACTCGAGAAAGTCAGGGAAGATCTCTCTGATAGTAGGAGCTTGGAAAATCATTTCGTTGGTGATGCCGGTAAGTGCGGTGATGTATTCGGGAACAGGGTGTTCAGGGTCTACAAAACTCTTAAATTCGCCTACAACCTGACCGCCACATACTTTGACTGCACCAATCTCTGTTATTCCTGCGCCCAAGTGTGGCGCACCACCTGTGGTCTCAAGGTCGAGGACGATAAAAGTTATCTCTTGTAGTGAGCGACCAAAATCTTGAAGAGTGCTCTGCCAAGCATCGCTTCTCGAACCTTCAGTCATAAATCAACCTTAGATGATTGATATGACGAAGTGACCGTAATACTCTCGTTTCATGGGAGTCGAGAATGCACCAGAAGGTTTACTTAATGATTGGCGCGCAGAAGGAAGAGGCGCGCAGAAGAAGATAGGTGTTCTGCTCGTACACGGCTTCACTGGCTCTCCCGCATCGATGCGACCATGGGCTGAGTATTTGAATAGCCATGGATACACGGTAGTTGTTCCATTATTACCAGGACACGGAACTCACCCTGAAGATCTCAATCAAGTGAAGTGGCAAGAGTGGCCGGCAAAAGTTGAATCGGAACTCACACTCCTACTTCAAGAGTGCGAGAAAGTATTTATCTGCGGACTTTCTATGGGTGGAGGAACCACGTTAAACATTGCTACCCGGTATTCGCGACAGTTGGCAGGAATCATCCTTGTAAATCCCATGATTCACGTGAAGTTAGTGCCTCATCAATTGGCTTGGTTTATCTCGCGTTTTCAAAAGATGCGAGATTCAGTGGGAGATGACATTAAGAAACCTGGCGTTACCGAATATGGCTACGACTCTCTACCAGCTGTAGGCGTCTATCAATTACTTAAGATGCTTTCGTACACTCGTAAGAGACTTCATGATGTCACTGCGCCATTGCAACTCTTTCACAGTATTGAGGACCACACCTTGCCAGTGACTAATACGGAGATAATCCTTAAGGGCGTTGGTTCTCGCGAAAAGCATCGTATCGAATTAACGAATAGCTACCACGTGGCAACTCTTGATTACGATCAAGATGTTATCTTTGAAAACTCTCGCGTTTTTATCGAATCGCATTCATAACGCCACCGACAGCAACAAACTCTGCTGCGGCTACTAATTCAGGTGACAAGTAGCGATCTGGTCCAGGCCCAGGCACCGAAGCGCGCAACTTCTCAATCACAGATCGTGATGACGGACTTGGTATTAGTGGGGCGCGTAACTCGATAGCTCGAGATGCTGTCACCAATTCGATTGCAATAATTTTGGTGAAATTATCGATTGCTTTCCGCAATTTGCGAGCAGCGTTCCAACCCATCGATACATGATCTTCTTGCATTGCAGAAGAGGGAATTGAATCAACGCTTGCAGGTGAAGCTAGTCGCTTATTCTCGCTCACAAGTGATGCCTGCGTGTATTGAGCAATCATTAATCCGGAGTCAACCCCAGGGTCGTCAGCGAGGAAAGGTGGCAATCCGGCGCTTCGATTCTTATCGAGTGCTCGATCCGTGCGTCGCTCAGAAATACTTCCTAGGTCTGCAACAGCGATTGCTAGAAAATCAAGGACATATGCAACGGGTGCACCGTGGAAATTTCCATTAGAAGAGATACGACCATCGGCAAGAACTACGGGGTTATCGATGACCGCGGATAATTCGCGCTGAGCAACCACTCTTGCATAGTCAACTGTATCTCGCACGGCACCGGTAACTTGAGGTGCACAGCGAAGTGAGTAAGCGTCTTGGACTCGATCATCATTGTGCAGATGTGACGCAACAATTCCTGAATCTTTCAGCGTTTGTAACATGCGCGCTGCACTCTCCGCCTGACCCGGATGTGCACGTAACGGCAGATGAAGTTCTGGAATAAAGACTCGGTCAGTTCCAAGTAAACCTTCTACGCTCATTGCTGCAATGACATCTGTTGAGTTAAGGAGCATGGAGAGATCCTCAATTGCAAGAATGAGCATTCCGAGCATTCCGTCAGTTCCATTGATGAGTGCCAGACCCTCTTTCTCGGCTAACTGCAACGGCGTGATCCCGGCGGCGGCTAATAGTTCAGCAACTGGTCTTTGAATTCCCGAACGGTCAACAGCTTCTCCTTCTCCCATAAGTACAAGAGCGCAATGTGCAAGAGGAGCTAGGTCGCCACTGCACCCGAGTGAACCGAATTCACGAACGAGGGGAGTGATACCTGCATTGAGAAGATCAGCCATCGTCTGTGCAACGATAGGTCTAACACCAGTACGACCTGAAGCTAATGTCTTGAGGCGTAGTGCCATGAGCGCTCGTACAACTTCAACCTCTACCGGCTCGCCAATTCCTGCAGCATGTGAACGTATCAGAGATCTCTGAAGTTGTGTTCGAAGTTCTTGGGAAACATGTCGATTTGCAAGTGCGCCAAAGCCGGTGGAGATTCCATAGACCGGAGCGTCTGAAGCCGCCAAAGACTCGACATGATCTCGCGAACTTTGCATTGCACTTTTTGACTCAGAAGACAGAACAACGTGGGCACCATTACGTGCGATTGCCACAACATCTGCAAATGTCATTCCGGACGTTGAGATTGTTACTTCTGCCATTGTTTCACTGCTCTTCCTGATTTGTATGTGGCGTCAATAATCTGAACACCTGGTCGATAGGCTAGATGGATATAAGACGGTGTTTTGAGTAGTGCAAAATCTGCTCGCATTCCTGGTGCGATAAGCCCGATGTCGTTGCGTCGAAGCGCCTCTGCTCCACCTCGAGTTGCCGCCAGAACTGCTTCCTCTACTGTAAATCCAAGGAGACTTACGGCTGCAGCGATGACAAATGGCATCGACGTTGTGTAACTGGAACCGGGATTGCAATCTGATGCGATAGCAACCTTTGCGCCCGCATCGAGAAATCGTCTACCCAAATTTGGTTCATGGTGAGTGGAAAATTCTGCACCGGGGAGCAACGTCGCAACGGTATTACTAGCTGCCAACTCCTCAATATCTCTCTTCGTGGACTTGCCGAGATGGTCTGCGGAAGCAGCATCAAGTGCAATTGCGATGGAGACACCTTTACCCTCTGAGAGCTGATTGGCATGTATGCGAGGACTCAGCCCATGACGAATGCCTGCTCTTAAGATTTCCTCGGTTGAATCAGGATCAAATGCTCCTTGATCACAGAAGACATCAATCCACTTTGCTTTAGATGCAGGAATAATCTCTTCGAGAATGATTTTTACATAAGCCTGAGGGTCACCCACATACTCTTGTGGAATAACGTGAGCCGCCAACAGAGTTGTCTCGTCGGTAAACTCATGCGCAATGTCGATAGAGCGAGATTCATCAGGTGCTGTTAACCCGTAACCAGACTTAATTTCGACCGTTGTAGTTCCTGTCGACAGCGCCTCGTTAAGCAATCTTTGCGCGTTCATCCTCAAATCAGCATCTGACGCAGCTCTTGTCGCTGATACAGTCGTTGCAATTCCACCCGCCGTATATCTTTCACCTCGCGACCGTGCCGCAAATTCACTCGAGCGATCTCCTGCAAAGATGAGATGGGTATGTGAATCAACAAAACCAGGAATCAAAGTTTTTCCAGAGCAGTCGACATTTTCATCAACGATAACTGAGGGCCGCTCTGAAATTTCTTCAACGACTCCATCGACAACAACAACTGTTGCATTTTCAAGAAGTCCGAGGGAACCTTTGCCTAATCTTGAGTCGCAGGTGACCAAAGTTGAAATATTGCTGAAAGCAATTGATGACACTAGCGAGGTGCACCGTTCAACATCGGGACATGTACTCCCTTTTCGATGGCAACTTCTTGTGCGTGTTCATATCCCGCATCGACATGTCGAATAACGCCCATCCCTGGATCGTTTGTCAGAACTCTTTCAAGTTTCTGCGATGCTAGTTGCGTTCCATCAGCAACGCTTACTTGGCCAGCATGAATAGAGCGCCCGATTCCAACTCCGCCGCCATGATGAATTGAGACCCATGAGGCGCCAGAAGAGATGTTGATCATTGCATTAAGAAGTGGCCAATCTGCAATTGCATCAGAACCGTCGAGCATTGCTTCAGATTCACGGTATGGAGATGCAACGCTTCCACAGTCGAGATGATCGCGACCGATGACAATAGGTGCGCTTACTTCGCCTCGGGCTACAAGATCATTAAAAGCCAAACCGGCCTTATCGCGCTCTCCGTAACCCAGCCAGCAGATTCGTGCCGGTAGTCCTTCAAATTCAACTCGATCTTGAGCCATCTTGATCCAGCGATGGAGATGCTTGTTTTCCGGGAAGAGATCCAGAACCGCTTGATCTGTTCGTGCAATATCTTTCTTGTCTCCAGACAGAGCAACCCATCTAAATGGTCCTTTCCCTTCGCAGAAAAGTGGACGGATATATGCAGGAATAAATCCTGGAAATTCAAAGGCGCGTTGGTATCCGCCTTGACGAGCCTCGTCACGAATTGAGTTGCCGTAATCGAAGACAACAGCGCCTTTATCTTGGAAATCAACCATTGCTTCGACATGTTTTGCCATTGATTCTTTTGATCGTTTGGCAAAGTCAGTTGGATTTTTAGCCGCCAAATCTCTTGCATCATTGATATCTACGCCTTCGGGAATGTAGAAGAGTGGATCATGTGCTGATGTTTGATCCGTCACGATATCGATGGGAACTCCCATTGAATAGAGTTTCGGGAGAATTGTTGCACTATTTCCAACAAGACCGATTGAGATAGCCTTTTTCTCTTCCTTGGCCTTAACTGCCATAGAAACCGCATCTTCAAGATTATCTGCAATAATATCGAGATAGCGCTTGGCAACTCTGCGCTTTAAACGCGAACTATCTACATCGATAATCAGACATGTACCTTCATTCATGGTTACTGCCAATGGTTGCGCACCACCCATACCACCACAGCCACCAGTAACTGTGAGGGTGCCAGCGAGGGTTCCGCCGAAATGCTTTTCAGCAACGGCCGCAAAAGTTTCGTAGGTACCTTGAAGTATTCCTTGAGTACCAATGTAGATCCAAGATCCTGCAGTCATCTGGCCGTACATCGTGAGACCGAGATCTTCTAACCTTCTAAATTCTGGCCACGTTGCCCAATCGCCAACGAGATTGGAGTTTGCGAGGAGAACGCGTGGGGCCCATTCATGAGTTTGGAAAACTCCGACAGGTTTTCCTGACTGCACCAACATCGTTTCGTCGTCTTTGAGATGAGTGAGAGTCTTTACAAGAGCGTCAAAAGATTCCCAGTTACGAGCAGCTTTTCCTGTGCCACCATAGACAACGAGTTTGTCGGGATGTTCAGCGACTTCAGGGTCGAGATTGTTCTGCAACATTCGAAGCGCAGCTTCTTGGCCCCAGCCAACAGCAGTTTTAGAAGTTCCGCGAGGTGCTTTTACCGGTCTTGGTCCAGAGGTCATTCGAACACTATATATCTGGCGTCAACAGGTGTTCCACTACCCTTACCTCATGATGAGCAGTGCGCAACTTCCACATGATCCTCTGTGGCCACGTGCAGCATCTCTCTTTACTTCTGCAGATACTTTGAATTCCGATATCTCTCTTGTTGGCGTTCCGGCATCAGCAACGAGTATTAGTCCAACAGATTCCCATAAGACTCCGGGCGCGATTCGCGATGCGCTTCAGCGGTACTCGCTCGCTCATTCACATCCTCGAGCAAATCTCAAAGATCTTGTTCTCTGTGATGCTGGGAACGTTATCTCACCAGATAGCGACGAAGAAAGTTCGATCTCTGAATTGGAAAGAATCCGCAAGTCGACTCAGCTCCTCATTGCGCTAGGTGGCGACAACTCAATTACATACTCCGGTTTTAAGGCAAGTGGTTGCACTGGACTGATTACATTTGATGCACATTACGATCTCCGCGATGGAATAAGTAATGGTTCACCGGTAAGACGTCTCATTGAGTCTGGGTTATCTGGCACCAAGGTAGTTCAAATTGGTATTGCAGATTTTTCGAATTCTCCTGAGTACGCCCAGAGAGCTAAAGATTTTGGAATTACTGTGATTCCGCGTTCAGATTTTCGAACTCGCTCTATTGAGGATATTTGCAATGAAGCACTTGCAGTTGCAGGGGATAATGTTTATGTCGATTTCGATATGGATGTCTGCGATAGATCAGTAGTTCCAGGTTGTCCTGCTGCTGCTCCTGGTGGAATTTCTGCAGATGAAATTCGTCAATTGGCTTTTGTTATGGGCTCCTCCAAGCAAGTAAAAGCATGCGATATCACTGAGATCGATTCAGAGAGAGATTCCAAAGACGAAAGATCAATTCGCCTTGCAGCACTTGTTATTCTCGAGTTTGCGGCGGGATATTCGACGCGAATTTAGAATTGCAGGAATTATCTCCGCACTTAGAATTCCTTTATGAATCGCTTCGTGGGCGCCATCGGGGGCAATCGAATTGCTGATTCTTTTCGAAAGACAGTTTCTGGAGACCCGACAGGTGCACCCGAATGGGCGCAGCAAATGGCGATCGGTAATGACGTTGGACTTTTCGGACCGGATAGTGCGGTGTGGCAGGTACATGGCTGTGTAGCAACACTTGTCGGAGGTATCCGTGCTCTCCTGATGCAAGCAGCACATCCTGCTGCGCTCACGGGAGTTGCCGAGCACTCAGCCTATGACACTGATCCACTTGGTCGCCTTGAAAGAACTACACGCTGGCTCACAATTACTTCATTCGGGTCGACTGAAGCGATTGAAAAAGAAGCTCGTCGGGTTCGCGAAATGCATTCTCGAGTGGAAGGTAAATATAGGAGTCGATCAGGAGATCTTTCGCCATATAGAGCTTCAGATCCTCGCTACCTTCTTTGGGTGCACTGCGCATTTACGGATTCATTTCTTAGGGCTCACCTTGATCTTGGTTACGAGCTTCCCCAGGGTTCGGATCAATACATTCGGGAGTGGGCGAAGAGTGCGATACCACTAGGGCTCGATAGTGCGCCAGAGTCGAACGAAGAGCTCAAGCAAACTTTGAATTCCTTTGCAATCAATGAAATCCAATCCATTGAGATGACGCCTCCAATTGTTGGATTTATCCTTAAGCCTCCATTTAGCAGAAGTGGTCTGGTCTTCTATCGAATACTAGCCAACGCTGCAATTGCAACAATCGATGAACCTTTCCTGTCTGTACTAGGTTTAGAGCGACGATCTAAGCTATGGCTAAAGTTGAGTAAGGTTTTGCTCACTTCGCTCTCGTATCTTCTTGGCAATGAATCACCGAGCCAGAAGATTGCGCGCGAAAGAATCAAAGCCCTACAGTAACTCCATGTCTGACTGCATCTTCTGCAAAATACTTGATGGCTCAATCCCTTCGCATAAAGTGTACGAAAACGAGTGGTGCTACGCATTCTTAGATATTTTTCCTGCTAATCGCGGACACACCCTAGTAATTCCTAAGAAGCACGTAAAAGACATTCATGAAGCTGATGCTGAGACATATGCGCATGTGGCCGCAACTGCGAAAGAAGTGGCCGATTTGCTCAACACATCATTAGCCTCTGACGGCACCACAATCTTCCAGATGAGCCGTGAAGCCGGCTGGCAGACTGTTTTCCATCTTCATATGCATGTAATACCTCGCTGGAAGGGCGATTCGCTACATCAACCTTGGGATATTGCTCCTGCAACGGAGTCTGAATTGCTTGAAACGTTAAGCCATATCCGTAGATAACCCATTTCAGACATTATGAAGAATCCAGATGCGATAGTTATAGGAGCAGGAATTGTTGGAGCGACTGTCGCACTGTCTCTAACAAACGCAGGCCTTCAAGTTTTGATCGTTGATCGTGGCCCGGTTTCGAGTGGAACTACAGGTGCTGGCGAGGGAAATATTCTTGTTTCAGATAAAGAACCTGGCCCAGAACTTACTCTCGCACTTCGCTCGCGTGACCTTTGGTTTGATCTCCAAGATGATGTAGGGGATTGCTTTGAATTAGAAGCTAAAGGGGGAGTCGTCGTTGCTAGGAGAGACCCTGAGCCACTCTTTCACTTAGCCAAGAAACAGGAACAATGTGGAGTATTGATTCAAAAACTAGACAACTATGCAGTGCACGAATTAGAGCCATATATTCATCCAGAGATTGAACATGGAATTCTCTATTCTCAAGATGCGCAATGTCAGCCGATGCTTGCCGCCGCCCATGTTATTCGTGCGGTAGTTAACCGTGGCGGCAAGTTCATAGCTGGGGCAGAAGTGCAAAGGATTCTTCATCACAACGGTTCAGTATCTGGGATAGAGACCACTCAAGGCTCTTTTTCAACAAAGATAGTTGTCAATGCTGCTGGGACATGGGCGGGAAATATTGCAGAGCGAGCTGGATCTCAACTCCCAATAGCTCCTCGAAAAGGGTTCATCTTGGTTACTGAACCCGTAAACAAGTACATCTTCCACAAAGTTTACGATTCAGATTATGTTGCAAATGTTGCGAGTAGCGATGCAGATCTGCAGACAAGTACTGTGGTCGAAGGTACGCAGAGCGGAACTATCCTCATTGGTGCAAGTAGACAGCGAGTTGGTTTCGACACCACTATGAATTACGAGATTGTCCGTCGACTTGCAGCTCAGGCAACATCGCTATTTCCTATCTTGCGCGATGTTCAACTATTGAGAATCTACAGTGGGTTTCGTCCTTATGCGCCCGATCACTTACCTGTCATTGGCGAAGATGCTCAGGTCAATGGTCTCTGGCACTCAGCGGGGCACGAAGGTGCAGGTATCGGATTAGCTCCAGGTTCAGCTCAATTACTGACCGATCGGATACTTGCTCGCGACACTTTCATGGATGCAGAGCCATTCTCACCGAAAAGATTTCAATCTTCGCTCACGCAATTAAGGAGCGCAATATGAAGACAAATACCTATGTAATTTTTAATGGAAATTCAATTCCATTTAATGAGGGTGAATCTGTTGCTGCCGCACTCCTGCGAAGTGGCGAAGAAAGTTTGAGAGAGACTCGATTTCATGGCAAGCCGAGAGCGATATTTTGTGGAATCGGAGTTTGTTTCGATTGTGTGGTTGCCATTGATGGGGTACCCAATCAACGGGCATGCATCATTGAGTGCAGAGAAGGCATGAAGATAGAGAGCAGACCGTGATTGCAATTATTGGTGCCGGTCCTGCCGGATTAGCAGCAGCGATCTCGGCTGCTCAGAGCGGGCAGCACGTACTTGTTTTGGATTCAGCCCCGCGAATGGGTGGTCAATTTTGGCGCCATAGAGATTTCGTTAAGGGATATAGGTCCGAAAAAGCTGTTGAGATTTTTGAGAGCTTTCGGAAATCAAATTCAGTTTCTCATATCTCTGGCGCATCTGTGTGGAGTGTAGAGAAATCCCAGGACGGATTCCTTATCAATTATCTGAAAAACGGAAAGGAGGAGTGTGCACACTGCGAGAAATTGATTATCGCCACAGGAGGGTACGATCGAGCACTTCCATTCCCTGGTTGGGATACACCAGGTTCAATTACTGCAGGTGGAGCTCAAGCGATGCTTAAGGGCCAATCACTTGTTGTCGGAGAGAAGATCGTAGTTGCTGGAACTGGACCATTCCTTCTTCCAGTGGCGACAGGCTTAGCTGAAGCTGGGGCACAAATAGTTGGAATCTATGAAGCAAATAACCCCTTGAGATGGGCGTTGAGTCCCTTTGCCCTCCTTCTTAACCTATCGAAATTTGGCGAATTCCTTCATTATCGAAAGCTAATGAGAAGACATGGAATAGCTCTACATTTTGGAAAGATTGCAACGTCATTCGTTGAAGGAGAAGTCTCCATATCGAAGGTGCGAACGCGAAGTGGTGGTCAGATCATTGCAGCCGATGCGATTGCCACCGGTTGGGGCTTTATGCCAGATCTCACAATCCCTGGGATCGTTGGATGTAATCAGAAAGTTGATCGTTTTGGCAACGTGTACTGTGAATCGAATTGGGAGCAAAGAAGCTCGATAAACAATGTCTGGGTTGCAGGAGAAAGTACAGGTATAGGTGGCGCAGATTTGGCGCTTGTTGAAGGGGCCATTGCTGGACTCTCTGCAACCGGTGCGCGAATTGAGTTGAGATTGCTCTTGAGGAGATGGAGACTAAGAATCTTTGCGAAAGCGCTGCAGCGAAGTTATCCAGTTCCGAAGAATTGGACTAGTTGGTTGAAACCGGAGACAACGATTTGTCGTTGTGAAGAAGTTCCTTATCAATCAATCGAGGACTCTATTCGGGAACTCGGAGCCAAGGATTCGAGGGGAGTGAAACTTTTTACTCGTTGCGGAATGGGCTTATGTCAAGGCAGAACATGTTCACGGAACGTCTCGGAAATTGTTCAACAGATAACCGGCGCAGAAATCTCAGATGCGGAAAGATTGGCGTATAGCAATAGACCTGTAGCTGCGCCTATTCCTCTCGGGATTCTAGGAGATGGAAAAAAGAACTAATAAGCGATAGCGTCGGGGCTATGACTAATCCTTGGAATGGCGTATTAACGGCAACTGCAACCCCTTTCACCTCTGATCTTGCTATTGATTACGATAAATATGCAGAGCATGTCGCCTGGCTCGCAGCCAATGGGACCCATGGAGTGATTCCCAATGGTTCACTTGGCGAGTACCAAGTTCTCACAGCAGATGAACGAGCGAAAATGGTTGAGGTCGCAGTGCAAGCTGCACCGAAGGGTTTTAGTGTGGTTCCTGGTGTGGCTGCATATGGTGCTGCAGAGTCGCGCAAGTGGGCAGAACATGCTCAAAGTTCAGGTGCTGCAGCAGTAATGCTCCTTCCGCCAAATGCTTATCGCGCTTCCGATGACGAAGTTATAGCTCACTATAAAGAAGTTGGCCGTGTAGGAATCCCTATCATCGCCTACAACAATCCTTTCGATACTAAAGTTGACTTAACCCCGGCGCTCGTTGCACGCATTGCCGATGAAGTCCCTTCCGTTGTAGCAATAAAAGAATTTTCTGGAGATGTTCGACGTATTTGGCAGATCAAAAAATTGGCGCCGAGAATTGAAGTCATCGTAGGCGCAGATGATGTTTTCCTTGAACTTTCAACAGCAGGAATCTCTGGCTGGATTGCTGGTTTCCCAAATGCACTTCCTAAGGAATCAATGGAACTCTATAACTTAGCAACCTCTGGAAACTTCAGGGAAGCCGCTCCCATGTATGCAGCGCTCCATGATGTCTTCCATTGGGATTCAAAGAAGGAATTCATTCAAGCGATCAAACTTGGAATGGACCATGTTGGTCGTTATGGCGGACCTACACGCCTTCCTCGACTACCTCTCCCTAAGCATGAACAAGATCAAATTCATCGCGAGATGGATGTTGCTCTTGCATTTTTCAAGAACCGATAGGAGCTCCTCATGCAGAGCGTTCGTACCGTTACAACCGTCGAAACTCATACAGAGGGAATGCCAACTCGCGTCGTGACATCGGGAATTGGTGAAATCCCTGGCGCAACTATGTTCGATAAGAGACTCCACTTTATGGAGCATATGGATTTCTACCGCCATTGGTTGATGTATGAACCTCGCGGTCATAGCGCTATGAGCGGTGCAATACTTCAAAAACCAACACGTTCGGATGCTGATTGGGGAGTTGTCTACATCGAAGTTTCTGGCTGCCTTCCCATGTGTGGCCACGGAACAATTGGAGTGGCAACTGCCCTTGTGGAAAAAAAGCTTGTCAACGTTATTGAACCCGTAACGACTATTCGTCTCGACACTCCTGCCGGTTTAGTTGTTGTCGATGTTTCAGTTGAAGATGGCCGGGCAAAAGATGTCACGATCACCAATGTTCCCTCCTTCTTATTGGCTCGAGATCAAGTAGTCGATGTTCCTACCCTGGGGAAAATCACATATGACATGGCATATGGTGGAAATTTCTACGCGATTGTTCCTGTCGAACAAGTTGGCCTTGAATTCGTCCGCGAGAATGGTCAGAAATTCCTTGACTATGGATTACTTATCTCAGATGCAATCAATGAACAGAACCGACCAGTGCATCCCGAGAATCCTGATATTGCAATATGTCATCACATAGATTTCATTTCTCCAGGCAGTGAAGGTCCGCTCCATTGGCGAAATGCGATGGCTATTCATCCAGGATGGTTTGATAGATCGCCATGTGGAACAGGGACAAGTGCCCGATTGGCCCAGATGGTTGCGCGAGGTGAATTCAAAGATGGAGATGTACTCAATAACGAATCTTGGATTGGTTCACATTTTCAAGGTCGCGTAAAGGAGCACACCAAAGTTGCAAAATTCGATGCGATTGTTCCTATGATTACTGGTCGTGCATGGGTGATGGGTGAAGCAACGTGGATGCTCGATGCCACCGATCCATTTCCTCAAGGCTTTATCGTTTGAACTTTATCGTCTGAGATTTTAAATCTAGTTGATTCGTTGAGGAACCTTCCAGATATTTGCATCTTGGAGCGCGATTGGTAGCGCACTCTGCGCGAATCCTTGGTAGGCAACAGGGCGTAAGAAGCGATAAATTGCATCAGTTCCTACCGATGTTGTGTGAGTAGAAGATGATGGCCATGGACCTCCATGGTTCATTGCAGTGGTCACCGCAACGCCTGTTGGGAAACCATTCCAAATAACTCGACCTGCCTTTTCAGCAAGAATTTTCAGAAGTTCAACGATGTCATCGCTCTCGGTTCCATGAATCGTTGCAGTGAGTTGCCCACCCAAATTTGAAGCGATTGATACGAAATCCTTTTCGTCGCAAGTAATCAATACTGTCGTAGGTCCGAAATGTTCTTCGAGAAGTTCTGGAGTAGAGAGTGCAGACTTCCAATCTGTGATGAAGAGCGCAGGAGTTACTCCAAAACCAGATTCTGTGGAAATGCCCGAAACTATCTCTACATTCTTAGAGTGTGATAGATCAACAATTGCTTTCGTATATCGCTCAGCAATTGTTTTGCTAAGAAGCGGAGCGGCCGAAAGAGTTTGCAGATAGCTCTTGATAGCTTGAACAAATTCAGCGTTGTTTGGCGCAAAGATCAGACCTGGTTTGGTACAGAACTGACCTGAGCCCATCAGAGCGGAATCAATCAATCCCGTAGCAAGTGACTCTCCACGATCTGCAATGGCAGACTCTGTAACAAAGACAGGGTTGAGACTTCCCATCTCAGCAAATACTGGAATTGGTTCTTTACGTGAGGTTCCGAGATTTACCAGAATTCTTCCAACGTGTTCAGAGCCAGTAAACCCGATGGCCTTTACCTTTTCGTGTAGCGCAAGCCAATGTGTAATCTCTGGATTAATTCCTTGAACTATTGCGTAAGTATCTGTACTTAAGCCGTGAGCAACAAGTGCAGTTTTGATTGCCTCTTCGATAGTTGCACATGTATTTGGATGAGCCGGATGAGCCTTCGCAATAATGGCATTTCCAGCAGCGATTGCAGATGCAGCATCTCCGCCTGCAACTGAGAAGGCGATAGGAAAATTGCTCGCTGCGAAGATTGCAACGACGCCAAGGGGTTGATTTATCTTGCGTATATCTGGGCGAGGAGCGGGGGAGTATTGAGGATCAGCCTTGTCGATTGTGGCACCTAAATGTTGACCGGTCTCAACTAAACGTGCAAAGTATTCAAATTGCATAGTTGTGCGTGTGATTTCTCCACCTATGCGGCCTTCTGGAAGTGCAGTTTCCGCGCAAGCCGATTCAATGATTGATGAACGACGAGATTCAATTTCTTGAGCAATTGAGCGGAGAAGCGCCGCACGCTCTTGTGGTGATTGTTGAGAAATGCCTTGGAAGGCGCCATGTGCACGTTCAATAAAGTTGTTGATTTGCTCATGAGTGTGCTCTTGAATTTCTGAACCATAGATAGAACCATCAATTGGATTGATCGCGCGAAAAGTCATATGGACATCTTACGAGTATCCTTTCCAAATGAGAAACACTCAAGAGCGAACAGGAATATTTGCGATTTTGGGTGCAGCGCTCTGTTTCAGTACAACCGGTACTACTCAACAATTGGGTGTTCCCGATATTTCTCCTGTTGCAGTCGCATCTGCTCGCCTTCTCTGCGGATCAATATTTCTCTTTATCTTCGCCTATTTTCAACGCAAGACACGTGGTGAAATTCGAATGTCTACTAGGGACTTGATCATCTGTGGTGCTGGAATCGGCATGTATCAGCTCACCTTTTTTAGTGCAGTTCACCTGACCGGAATCGCTATTGCCACGGTGACTGCACTTGGAACTACTCCAACCCTGTCTGCTGTCGTCGCATACTTATTGCTTAGAGAGAAGCCACAGCGGAGTTGGTATTTAGGTACAGCATTTACAATTACTGGAATCGCGCTCGTAGGGACTGCAAATGGGATTGATTCGTTCAATATTGGAGGAGTGGGGCTAGCCGTTCTTGCAGGTCTGGGTTTCGCAATTTTCAATGTCTTCTGCCGTCGAACGCTTGCGCGCGGTGCTCAAGATATGTGGCTCACCGCGACAACTTTTGGGGTTGCAGCTGTAGTGAGCTTTCCATTTCTCTTCACTCAAAATCCAGAATGGATTCTCACGACTAAAGGATTCTTCACCGTCATTTGGTTGGGAATATTTACTACATCTATTGGGTATGTTCTTTATATGTTTGGTCTCAAGCGGCTTGAATCAAGTAAAGCTGCAACGGTTGTACTGGCAGAACCCGTTATCGCAACATTGTTGGCAGCCCTTGTGATCGGCGAACATCTTGTCTTAAAGAGCTACTTGGGAATCGCAATTGCCATCTTTGGTATTTTTTGGATTTCACGCCCTAATAGTGAATCAATCCAAAGTTAGAACTTAAAGAGAGCCAACGTTATCGCGATGGCAAACATGATCACCGAAATAGTTATATCGAGAATTCTCCAGAAGATCGGTTTTGACATTACACGAGATGCCGCTTTGGCGCCGTAACCAATGCTAAAGAACCAGATGAAACTTGCGGCAGATGCTCCCAATGCAAAAAACCATTTATCTGAGTCGAACTGATTTGCTAAACCACCAACAAAAATAACCGTGTCAAGGTAAACATGTGGATTGAGATAAGTAAGAGCCAGTGCTGTGAAAACTACCTTAAGTTTCGTGCTTTCATCGATTTCTGATGCGACTAATACATTGGATTTAAACGCTGATTTAAGACTCTTAATTCCAAACCAAGAAAGGTAAGCAACCCCAAACCATCGAATAAAAGTGAGTAGTTCTGGTTGAGATTGGATAAGTGTTCCAAGACCTCCAGTGCCGAGGACAATAAGCAGCGCATCTGAGATTGAACAGAGTAATACCACCGTAAAGACGTTACTGCGCAGTAATCCTTGCTTAATGACAAAAGCATTTTGAGCCCCAATTGCGACTATGAGCGAAAGCCCCGTAAGAAAGCCCGGGATCATTGAAAGCATCGACAGAAAGTACCGTATAGAGATGGTGTGGTTACCGAATTGAGAATAGAAGTAGTTCTACCATTTTCTTAGCCTTCCCGGCTGTACTACGTATGGCTTACCCAAAGCAATCTGAAAGGAAAGCAATGTCGCTACTATCGTGGAATCTGCATGGCAATGGAAAATCAATAAAGGACGGTGAAGTTGTCAGACCTGACGAACGTCTCGCATGGCCACTCACTATTGGTGTGGGCGTTCAACATATCGCTGCAATGTTTGGAGCAACATTCTTAGTTCCAATCATTACTGGCTTCCCACCAAGCACAACCTTGTTCTTCTCTGGTATCGGTACTTTGGTATTCCTTATTCTTACCAAGAATCGTGTTCCTAGCTACCTTGGTTCTTCATTTGCATTCCTCGCGCCAATAGCTGCTGCTAAAGCAAGCGGCGGTGTAGCAGTCGCTCTTGGCGGCGTAGTTGCTACAGGTGTCATTCTTGCAATTGTTGGCTTGATTGTTAATGCAGTAGGTATCGGTTGGATTAACTGGTTACTACCACCATTGGTTACAGGTTCTATCGTGATGATCATTGGTCTCAATCTTGCAGGAGCTGCAAATAACAACTTTAAAGCAGCTCCCGTGACGGCAATTATTACCCTTGCTTCAGTTGCGCTCATCGGTGCGCTATCAAAGGGATTCCTCAGCCGTATCAGCATCTTCGGAGGAATCGTTGTCGGTTACGCCTTTGCTGCGACTCAGGGAGATATCAATTTCGATGGCGTGAAGGCTGCGAAATGGTTTGCTCTTCCTACATTCACTTCACCATCCTTTGATATGAATGCAATTCTTCTCTTCCTTCCTGTCGTTCTTGTACTTATCGCTGAAAACGTGGGACACGTTAAAGCAGTGGCAGCAATGACAGGCAAGGATCTTGATAATCAAATGGGAAATGCTCTCCTAGCTGACGGTGTTGCAACGACACTCGCTGGTGCAGGTGGCGGTTCAGGTACAACCACTTATGCTGAAAACATCGGCGTCATGGCTGCAACACGTATTTATTCAACGGCGGCTTATTGGGTGGCTGGTATCGGGGCAATCCTTCTCTCACTCTCTCCAAAGTTTGGTGCTGTACTCAGCGCTACTCCTGCAGGAGTTCTTGGTGGAGTTGGAGTTGCTCTCTACGGAATGATCGGTGTTCTCGGTGCAAAGATCTGGATCGAAAACAAGGTCAATTTCGGAAATTCAACAAATCTCTTTATCGCTGCAACAACACTCATCATCGGCATTGCCGATATGACTTGGAAGCGCGGGGATTACTCATTCGGTGGCATCATCAACGGAACTCTCGTTGCTGTTATCGGATACCAACTTCTTCGTGCGCTTAACAAGGCAGTTGGTAAAGCCGAATAGATTGATTAAATGAGATGAGCCCCTGGAGAATCCCAGGGGCTCATCTCTTTCTGTATTTATGCCGTGATAGTCAAATTGATTTTTATAATCAAATATTTTCCATCGGAATTGAGCGCTGCGGCTTTGGGCGGAGAATTTAGAGTTGCGTAAGTTTTGGCAATAGTCGCACCCGTAATCCCGGTCTTCAGAGCATTATTGATCAAAGTTAGACGCGCAGGAACAATTTTGTTGTTGTAATCGTCAATCTTGGCATTCTTCGATGGATTTTTCACTTTGACGTAGCTAATAGAAATCTTTTTGGTCCCTGGCAGCTCCGCAATGCTCTTCACAAGGGCTGCAAGCGTTTTTTGTTGACTCGCACTGAGAACTTTCTTATTAGTTTCGAATGTCACTGAACCGAAGAGACCATTGAACGGAACAACACCACTCTTTGGACTTGGTGTTGGTGTCGGAGTAGGAGTTGGTGTCGGAGTAGGAGTTGGTGTCGGAGTTGGAGTTGGAGTTGGAGATGCTGTGACCAACTTGAATGTAAATGGAATTCCAGGAAGTGCCGGTTCTGCTCCGTTTATCACTTGGACACTCACCGATCCTTCGCTATGGCGAGGCATGATGAATTTAAGAGTTGTAGCAGTTTGTGTGATCGCAGACTCTTCAATAATCAAAGTATCTACTTTTATGGATGTCACCTTCCGGCTGAAGGAACCGCTAATTGTCACTTCAGTACCCTGCATCCCTGTAGTTGGAGAAATTGATGCAACATGATCAGATTGAGTTATTACTTCTGCAACCCATTGTGCTTGGAATGATCGGTAATAGGCAGGCATTGTGTAAGTTGCTCCAGAAGCATACTTAGCTGTTCCGTCATACCATCCGTCAAAAGCAAAGCCAGATCGTGTCAATCCTGAACCGCTAGGGAGAGTGAAAGTTTGACCTACTGTGTACCAGGCTTCCGCAGGAGGAGTTCCAGTTCCTTGATTAGCATCGTAGGCTGCATTAAACGTCTCAGTGAAACTTATTGTTCGACTGACAGAAGCGATTGTTGGGAGCTCAGAGGTGTTTCCTCCATACTCAACAACGTAACCCATAAGCGCACCAGGATCGGTGTGGTCTTCTTTCAGGTTATTCCACTTTCCTCCGCCGCCAGAAAGAATCTGTATTGCTTGTTCAGTGCCACTACCGTTTGGCTCTCCACTGCTCCAGTTTGCATATTGACCTGAAACGGCGGTACCGCCATTAGAGAATTGAGTCCCGTATTCAGGAGCTTTAGGGTCATACCAATTCCATCGACCAGTGTTCTTTCGATCTGTTCCACCGATCCATGCGGCAGCTGTTCCAACTTTTGTGGTGATAAACGCATTCTCGGCTTCAGAAGTTACGGTTGCGAAATAGCCACACATCCCATTAAAAACTTTTGCGCAGCCGGAAGTTGGGGTTTGCGCTCGACGGGAAGCAGTTTCAGTCTCTGTTTGTGCATTTGCAGTGAGTGTAATTCCCGTTATTTGTCGATATGCGGTGACCCAATTGATTGCTGCAGTATTGACGAATTCGTAATAGTGACCCGTGGTGGGACTAAAGGCCATGCCGGAAGTTCCGCGATTAGAAATTGTCACTGTAATCGTGTGATTAGAAGTTGTTGTTACTCCGGGAGTGACCTTCAATGTGTTAAGCGCAGCGTTGATATTTGCGAGCGTTCCTGCAAAGGCAATAGATGTTGCAGCTGCCGTGACGGGAGACTGATACCCGATAGCGGTAGATAAGCCCTCACTTGTGGCAATAGAAAGGTTTCCAGAAGTTGAAGTTATCGTAGCAAGGAGATTCTCGGTACTTGAATAACCTGATAGCACAAGTGGATTGCTGCCCAGCAGAGAATTGATGGTTGCTGATTGTTGATATGCAGGCAATGTCAGAGTTGCCGATCCTGAACCAAGTGAAGGTTCAGCCTGAGCAGGAGCCGTCATCGTTACCGAAATAAGAAGGCAAGAAATTGTGACTGCGATGAATTTTGATATACGTGTCTTCAACATTTGGCGAAATTACCAAATGAGATGGAATTTCTCCAGAGTTTCTATGTAAATTCAATAGAAATAATTGTGGACGAGACCTACTCGCCACTTCACTTTGTTACGTGGACGATACCTACTCGCCACTTCACTTTGTTACGTGGACGATACTGGGATCGAACCAGTGACCCCCACAATGTCAATGTGGTGCTCTACCGCTGAGCCAATCGTCCTAGGTATGTATTACTTATTGATATTCAATTATTCACCGAATCATAATCGCTTATGAATGCAGTGATGGAGGTCGGAACGGGATTTGAACCCGTGTAGAGGGATTTGCAGTCCCTTGCCTCGCCTCTCGGCCATCCGACCATAGACAAACCGCCACCTGAAAATAAATTCGAAGCGGCGGT
>JBDKLT010000083.1:0-4497 GCA_039795495.1 Actinomycetota bacterium
GACTTCGCCCACTCGAAGATGCCGAAAAGACTGCAGAAGAAATCGCGTCAGGAAATCTCTCTGCACGTATGCCCGAGGCAAACCCATCGACTGAAGTTGGACGACTAGTTACATCACTCAATACGATGTTAACTCGCATCGAAGATTCCTTTGCCGTTCGCACCGAAAGCGAAAATAAATTGCGTCGCTTTGTTGCCGATGCCTCTCACGAACTTCGCACACCCATCACCGCTATTCGTGGGTTCTCTGAACTCCATCGCCAAGGCGCTGTAACGGGCGAAAAGGAAACATCCGAACTCATTGGACGCATTGAGAATGAGTCAAAACGCATGGGTTCACTCGTTGAAGATCTCCTTCTTTTGGCACGCCTTGATCAAGCTCGTGAAATGGAATCAAAGCCAGTTGATATCAATAAGGTCGTTGAAGATGCTGTCATCTCTGCGCGTGCTGCAGGTCCACAACATCCTGTCACCTTCAACTCGGGTTCCGATGAAATTTTCACACTGGGCGATGAGCAACGTATCCATCAAGTAGTCGCAAACCTTCTCGCCAATGCACGTGCACACACACCTGCTGGCACACCCATCACCGTCTCTGTTCGTTCAACAGATTCTGCAATTGAAATTGAGGTTGCAGATAAGGGTCCTGGCTTAAGCGCCGAAGATCAGAAGCGCATCTTTGAACGTTTCTATCGTGCAGATTCTTCACGAGTGCGCACTGGCCCTGATGGCAGTGGACTTGGTTTATCTATCGTCGATGCAGTGATGCGCGCTCACGGTGGCAGCGTTTCAGTGAAATCTGAACCCGGCCAAGGCGCAATTTTTACCCTGCACTTACCAAAAGAGAAGAGCTAATTCACTCTCCTGCAGGGCCGAGTGATTCCATCGCTCTTAGCGTTGCAATGCGTTCTTGAATCGGTGGGTGAGTACTAAATAATTTTGAGACTGTATTTCCATCGAGCGGAGATTCGATCCAGATATGTGCAACTGCATTTGATTGCTGTCGCACAACAGTTGTATCTGACGCTAAAACTTCGAGCGCCTTACGAAGTCCGGCAGGGTTTCGTGTAAATGAGACCGCAGTCGCATCAGCGAGTGCTTCACGTTTACGCGAGATTGCCGATTTCAGAAGCATCGCTGCAAGTGGTGCAAGAATCAAAATAAGAAGCGAAAAGACAAGTGCGAGAGGGTTTGAATTTCCATCACGGTCACGGCCACGTCCTCCGAACCACATCATGCGAGTAAGGAAGTCGCTCAGAATTGCGATAGCTCCGGCAGTTGTAGCAGCAACTGCTGAGACAAGAGTGTCGCGGTTGGCAACATGTGACATTTCATGAGCGATAACTCCTTGAAGTTCATCGCGATCCATCACTTCAAGAATTCGAGTAGTAAATGCAATCAGCGCATGATCTGGATTACGACCAGTGGCAAATGCATTGGGCGCGCTATCTTCAACGATTGCAACTTTAGGCATCGGTAGGCCGCTTGCAATCACAACTTCTTCGATGACATTGAAGAGTTCGGGGGCCTGCTCACGTGTAATGAGCTTTGCTCCCGTCATTGTTAATACCAATTTGTCAGATCCGTAATAAGAACCCCATACGCCAATGAGAGCAAAGCCCACTGCCATGGGGACCATGGTGGATGCTGTTCCTACGCCGAAATAAGTTAACGCTGCATAAGCAACTAACCAGGTGAGTGCACCCATCGATGCAAGAAGAAAGTAAGTCTTTCCCTTATTCGCTGATTGGAGCGCGCGAAAATTATTCTCGGCCATATGAGAGATTAAAACTTAACGTTGGGAACGTTACGGTCTGCAGCGTTTTCCACTTCATAGAATTCGCGAGCGCCAACCTTGGCAAGCCCTGCAAAGAAGCTTGTAGGAATGGTCTTTACCGCGGTGTTGAGTTGACGAACATTGTCGTTGTAGAACTGACGTGCGAATGAAACTTTATTTTCTGTTGTAGAGAGTTCTTCCTGGAGAGATAAGAAGTTAGAAGAAGCTTTGAGATCTGGATATGCCTCTGCGACAGCAAGTAATCCACGTAGCGCGCTTGTTACAGCGCCATCGGCTGCAGCTACATCAGCAAGCGATGATGCAGAGGTGGCCTTTGCGCGTGCAGCAACGACTGCATCAAATGTTCCTTGTTCATGTTTTGCATAACCTTTGACGGTTTCGACGAGGTTAGGAATCAAATCTGCGCGGCGCTTAAGTTGAACCTCGATTTGAGCAAACGCTTCATCGACTGTGATGTTAAGACGAACAAGTCGGTTGTATTGTGCGATAACAAAGATGACGAGAAGCGCAATGACGCCAATAACGATATATTCCATAGTTAATTCAACCCCTTAAGCCTGGGTTGTATTCCCGGGCGATTATTTGATTTTACTCTGGTGGAAATTCATAAAGGAACGGCTTGGAGTTGGTCCGCGCTGTCCTTGATAACGTGAAGCGTAGATTGCAGAACCATATGGATGTTCTGCAGGTGATGAAAGCTTGATGAGGCAGAGCTGACCGATCTTCATTCCTGGGAATAGCTTGACCGGCAGATTCGCCACATTGGAAAGTTCGAGAGTGATGTGTCCAGAAAATCCTGGATCGATAAATCCTGCTGTTGAGTGTGTCAGGAGCCCGAGACGACCGAGTGAAGACTTTCCTTCGAGGCGCCCTGCGATGTCATCAGGAAGAGTGATGACTTCATAAGTTGACGCGAGAACGAATTCACCTGGGTGCAAGATAAAAGCTTCGCCATCTTCAGCGATGACCTCGCGGGTGAGCTCTGCCTGCTCGATCGATGGATCGATAACTGAGTACTTATGGTTTTCGAAGACGCGGAAGAACTTATCGAGGCGGACATCAACCGAAGATGGCTGGATCATCGCCTCTTCAAAAGGTTCGACCGCTACACGGCCTGCTGTTATTTCGGAGCGGATATCGCGGTCACTGAGAAGCACGGCGTGAGCCTACCTTTTTGTGCGGAAAAAAAGGTCTTCGGCACGCTTGCGTAAGTTACTGACGGGTAGCACCATTGCGCTATGAGCCATTACACCGCCAATCTCCGCGATATTGAATTCTGCCTCTTCGACCTCTTGGGGCGCGACAAGGTTTTAGGTTCTTCTATCTACTCCGAACTCGATCGCGATACAGCGATGGGAATGCTCGAAGAGATGAAGCGTCTGACCGAGAACGATCTCGCTGCTTCATTCGTTGAAGGCGATCGCCTTGGAACCGATTTTAATAAGGCAACTGGCGATATAAAGCTTCCCGAAAGTTTTAAGAAGTCATACAAAGCATATGTTGATGGCGAATGGTGGCGCCTCGATGCACCAACAGATTTGGGTGGAATGAAAGTTCCTGCATCAGTGCGTTGGGCGATTGCTGAAATGGTTCTTGGATCAAACCCTGCAATCCATATTTACGCATCTGGTTATGCATTCGCACACGTTGCATATGTATTGGGTACAGATATTCAAAAGAAGATGGCAAAACATATGGTTGATCGCCACTGGGGTGCGACGATGCAACTGACAGAACCCGATGCAGGTTCAGATGTAGGCGCAGGTCGCAGCAAAGCTGTACAACAACCAGATGGAACATGGCACGTCACCGGAACTAAACGTTTTATTACTTCAGGAGATGCTGATATCTACGAAAATATTATGCACTTCACTCTTGCTCGTCGCGAAGGTGGCGGACCAGGAACAAAGGGTCTTTCACTTTTCCTTATTCCAAAATATATGTTCGATCTTGAAACTGGCGAACTTGGAAAACGTAACGGAGTTTATGTCACCAATGTCGAACATAAGATGGGGCTCAACGTCTCTGCAACATGCGAAATAAATCTTGGCGAGAAAGAACCCGCAGTTGGTTATCTGCTCGGTGATGTTCACGAAGGCATTGCGCAAATGTTTAAGGTCATCGAATTTGCACGCATGATGGTTGGAACAAAAGCGATTGCAACTCTCTCTGCTGGATACCAACAAGCACTTGCCTATGCCAAGACACGTGTTCAGGGCGGCGATATGAAGGTCATGAACGATAAGGCCAGCCCACGCGTTACCATCATTAAGCACCCAGATGTGCGTCGTTCGCTGATGGTGCAGAAGGCTTACTCCGAAGGTATGCGAGCCCTTGTTCTCTATACAGCTTCGATCCAAGATGAGGTCGAACTCGCTCGCGCTGCTGGCGATACCGAAAAACTTGAGACGATGGAGAAACTTAACGACTTGCTACTTCCTGTCGTTAAAGGTTTTGGATCTGAAAAGTCATGGACACTTCTTGGAACAGAATCACTTCAAACATTTGGTGGATCTGGATTTACGCAAGATTGGCCTCTCGAACAATATGTTCGCGATGCAAAGATCGATACCTTGTATGAAGGCACAACTGCGATTCAAGGTTTAGATTTCTTCTTCCGCAAAGTTGTTAAAGATGGTGGACGTTCACTTGGTTTACTCGGTAAAGAGATTCAAGCATTTGCTGAAAGTGGTGGCGCGC
>JBDKLT010000084.1:0-2792 GCA_039795495.1 Actinomycetota bacterium
GCGCGCGGGCTATGCGCGAGATGGTGCAGACTTCCCCCATGAGCAGAATCTCCGCACGAATTGCAGCAATCGCAGAATCAGCCACTTTGGCTGTCGATGGAAAGGCAAAGGCGCTCAAAGCAGCCGGTCGTCCAGTTATTGGATTCGGTGCAGGCGAACCAGACTTCCCAACTCCTGATTACATTGTCGACGCTGCAATAGCCGCTGCCAAAGCTGTACCGAACCATCGCTACACACCAACACCAGGTCTACCTGAACTACGCGATGCAATTGTTGCAAAGACTAAGCGTGATTCCAATTACGACATCGCTGTCGATCAAGTCTTAGTAACAAACGGTGGAAAGCAAGCTGTCTATCAAGCATTTGCAACAATCGTTGATCCAGGTGATGAAGTTCTTCTTCCTTCTCCTTATTGGACTACATATCCTGAAGCCATCAAGCTAGCTGGCGGAAAGACCGTTGAAGTTTTTGCCGATGAAACTCAGAACTACTTAGTGACAGTCGAACAGCTCGAAGCTGCGCGCACACCAAAGACAAAGGTTCTTCTCTTCTGTTCACCATCAAACCCAACTGGTTCTGTCTATTCTGCAGAACAAGCGAAAGCAATTGGTGAGTGGGCTTTAAAAAATAATATCTGGGTTATCTCAGATGAAATTTATGAACATCTACTTTATGACGGCGCTAAGGCACCATCACTTCCAGTTCTAGTGCCAGGACTTGCCGATACATGCATCATTCTTAATGGCGTTGCAAAAACATATGCGATGACAGGTTGGCGTGTGGGTTGGATGATTGGTCCAAAGGATGTGATTAAGGCAGCAACAAATTTGCAGTCACACCTCACATCAAATGTTTCAAACGTTTCACAGCGTGCTGCAATTGCCGCCCTCACTGGCAATCTTGATGCTGTACATAAAATGGGCGAAGCATTTAATCGTCGTCGTAAATTGATCGTTGGCTTGCTCAACGAAATTCCTGGATTTGATTGCCCAACCCCACAAGGCGCTTTCTATGTATATCCATCAGTTAAGGGTGTGCTCGGAAAGACGATTCGTGGGAAAGTTGCAAATACATCTGCGGAGTTGGCGACAATCATTCTCGATGAAGTAGAAGTTGCGGCCGTTCCTGGTGAAGCTTTCGGACCTTCTGGATACTTGCGATTCTCATACGCAACAAGCGATGAAGACATCATCGAAGGTATTGGACGTATTAAGAAACTTCTTACAGAGTAATTCCTACAAGATTTACTTCTGCTTCAAGGGTTATCCCAAACTTTTCAAAGACGCTCTTCTGGGCGCTCTTTGCTAACTCTGCAATATCTGTTGCAGTCGCTGTTCCAGAGTTTGTTAAAGCCAGTACATGCTTAGTTGAAATGCGTGCACCGCCATGTGCATCTCCCTTACTGACTCCCGAATTTTCAATAAGCCAAGCGGCGCTCGTTTTTACTTTGCCATCTGATGTTGGCCACTTTGGTGCAGCATCAGGTAATTTCGCTGCAATTTCTTTCGAAACTATTGGGTTGGTAAAGAAAGATCCTGCAGACCATGAATCTTGATCTTGTGGATTGAGCAACATTCCTTTTGCTGCACGAAGTTCGAGTACCGCAGAGCGAGTATCTTGAAGTGGTGCCTTATCCCCCACTGAAATACCTAACTTCTTTGCGAGTTCTGCGTAGGTGATTGGGCTAGAAGTTTCACCCATGCGCAAATTAAATTGAACATCGAGCACAACATATCTACCTGGGTGAGATTTGAAATGCGAATTGCGATATGTGAATTCGCACTCAGCATTGGTAAAAGTTTTGATGGACTTTTTCTGACGGTCATAAGTGCGCACGCAAGTGATGAACTCTGAAACTTCGTGGCCATAAGCACCAATGTTTTGAATAGGCGCGGCGCCTACGGTTCCGGGAATTCCGCTCAATGTTTCAAGACCTGCAAAGCCGCGATCGAGCGTTGTAGCTACAAAGCCATCCCAATTTTCACCTGCGCCGATAGTTAAAGTAGCTCCACTGCACGCATCGATTTCTGATTGCATCGATTGGCTGGCAATACGAATAACAGTTCCTTCAAAACCTTGATCTGAAACCAGAATATTTGTTCCGCCTCCAATGATGAGAATTGGCGAATCCCCAGCAGCTTCTATCGCTGCAATGATCTCTGCTTCAGTAGAGACCTCAATAAATTTCTTCGCTGGTCCGCCAACGCGAAATGATGTGTAGTCGCGAAGGTCTGCCATGTTCTAAGGCTACCTGCGCGGGCTCAAGATTGCAGTCTTACCTCTAAAGCGCTCGAGGATACGGTCGTAATTCTTCTTCGACTGCAGGTCGCGGTATTCAGGATCTGAATCGTGATATCCGTGATGTCTTTCTTGTTCTAACGGCAGATCCATCTGCAATAAACGACCATTGGCGTGACGTAAGTTGAGCGAGAACTCGATATCTGCATTGCGATAGAAAACTGCACGATTGCTGAAGCCACGTGCGGCAAGTGCATCTTCACGATGCATTGCAAGAAAGTAACTAAAGAGCACATCGACTTCGCCCGCACCTTTATCGTCGACGCTACGCCATTCGTCATCAATGTTGACGAGGCCACCTTTCCAACCAACTGCAACAAATTCTCGCTTATTGAGCTCTGCGAGAACTGGAGAAATAGCATCACCGGTAAAACGGGTTGATGGATCCATAATCACAATAAATTCGCTGGTGACATTTCGAAGCAGAGCATTTGCATTTTCGCCCCACCCAAAGTTCTCGGTAAGTTGAACAATAGAGGTGCGGAAATCCAATT
>JBDKLT010000085.1:0-3689 GCA_039795495.1 Actinomycetota bacterium
GTGTGGACATTCGCAACATAGCGCGAACCCTACTAGACCTTTACGAAGTTGTGACGGAGGGTTCTCCTGAAGGAACGCCAGCGGCTTCCATCTCTTCAGCAAGTCGCATCGCTTCTTCGATAAGAGTTTCAACGATCTGTGCCTCAGGAACTGTCTTGATGACTTCGCCCTTAACAAAGATCTGGCCCTTACCGTTTCCAGATGCAACGCCGAGATCTGCTTCGCGAGCTTCTCCAGGGCCATTTACAACACAACCCATAACAGCAACGCGAAGTGGCACAGTCATTCCTTGTAGGCCGGCCTGAACTTTTTCAGCGAGTGTGTAGACATCAACTTGTGCACGACCACATGATGGGCAAGAGACAATTTCAAGTTTGCGTTGGCGCAAGTTAAGAGATTCAAGAATGGAGATACCAACTTTTACTTCCTCGATAGGAGGTGCAGAGAGCGATACGCGGATAGTGTCGCCGATACCTTCTGCGAGCAAGATACCGAAAGCTGTTGCAGATTTAATGGTGCCTTGGAAGATTGGGCCTGCTTCAGTAACTCCGAGGTGAAGTGGGTAATCACATTTTGCTGCGAGTAAGCGATATGCGTTGACCATCGTTACAGGATCGTGGTGCTTTACAGAGATTTTGATATTGCTAAAGCCATGTTCTTCAAAGAGCGATGCTTCCCAGAGGGCTGATTCTGCCAACGCTTCAGGTGTTGCTTTTCCATACTTCTTTAATAGACGCGGATCGAGTGAACCTGCATTGACACCGATGCGAATTGGAATTCCTGCATCTCCTGCTGCCTTTGCAACTTCTTTGACCTTGTCATCGAATTGCTTGATATTGCCAGGGTTGACACGAACGGCTGCACACCCTGCATCGATAGCTGCGAAGATATATTTAGGCTGAAAGTGAATATCTGCAATAACAGGAATCTGTGACTTCTTTGCAATCTGAGCGAGTGCATCGGCATCATCTTGTGAAGGAACAGCTACGCGAACGATTTGGCACCCAGAAGCAGTGAGTTCTGCAATTTGCTGCAACGTTGCATTGACATCGGATGTAAGCGTGGTGCACATCGATTGAACACTGACAGGTGATTCAGAACCAACTCCGACGCTGCCGACCTTGAGTTGCTTGGTCTTGCGACGTGGATGCAAAGTAGGAAGTGGAGCGCTTGGAATTCCGAGATCAACCATGGACCGTATTCTGCCTTATCTCTAGAGATTGAGCGAGACGGGATTAAAGATATCGGCGATAAGCAGTATTGCGGTGAGTACAGCAAGGACTGCAAAGACTGTCATCGTCAACGGTGTTAGGACATTCACATCGATACCAGCTGGTCGCGGTCTGCCACGAAGACGCGCAAAGAAAGCGCGGATTTCGTCAGCAATTGCAACGGCCATATGTCCACCATCGAGTGGCAGTAGCGGCAAGAGATTAAAGATTCCGACAAAGATATTGAGACTTGCAATAAGAAGTAGGAAAGTGCCAAGGCGTTCAGTGTTATCTAACCTATTACTGCTGACTGCATCTCCTGAAACTCGAGCTGCACCTACTACCCCGACAAGGCCGTTGGGGTCGCGCTTTTCTCCGCCAAATGTTTGACGAATGAGTTGAGGAATTTTTGTTGGCAAGGCAATGAGCGACTTTACGGATTCTTTAGTCAGTACCCATGTTGCGCGTCCTGCCGAAGAGATCGATGAAGAAAAATTTTCGCGCTTAAGACCAATTTTGGTGACCACCCCTAATACATAACGCTTTTCTGAAGCGAGGTAGGTAGGTGTTGCAGTCAAAGTTAGAGTCGTGCCATCGCGGAGAACATCGAATGTCATGGGCTTGCCTTGGGATCTGGAAATTGCTTTGGCATCTACATACCAATCAGTGACCTCTTTGCCATTTACTGCAGTTATCTTGTCACCAGGTTGGAAGCCAGCCGCTGCTGCTGCAGAATCTAGTGAAACTTTAGTGACGTTGGAAAGGAGTGCATTAACTCCAACGCCAAAGAAGATAGAGAAGATAAGTAGAAATCCGATAATGAAGTGGGCTGTGGAACCTGCACCGAGAACAATCAGTTTGCGTGGAGTTGATGCAGTAAAGAATGCGCGTGGTTCTTCGCCCGCTGGCATGGTGTCGCGCGGAGTCATGCCTTCGATACGACAGTATCCACCTGCAGGAATTGCCTTGATTCCAAACTCTGTTTCGCCGCGAGTGAAAGACCAGAGGCGTTTTCCGAACCCTAAGAAGAATTCAGTGACCTTCATATCGAAGCGTTTCGCAGTGATGTAGTGGCCAAATTCGTGGACCATCACTGAAAGAAGTAGAGCTATTGCAAAGGCGAGAATGCCAAGGAGTTTCATGAGCCAGCTTTCTTGATGAATTCTTCTGCAGTACGGCGAGCATCATCCTCGATAGCGCTGACATCAGCGAGATCTCGAAGTGCGCCAGCGAAACTACCGCGCAGCTGTTCGACAACACTTGAAACTGTCTTAACAATCTCTGTGAACTTAATCTTGCCATCGACAAAGGCTTGAACTGCGACTTCATTTGCCGCATTAAAAGTTGCCGGTGCACCCCCACCAATTGATCCACACTCGCGGGCAAGTGCAACTGAAGGAAAACGAGTGATATCGATGGGTGCAAAGTTCCAGGTATGTGACATCTTCCAATCGATGGGCGAAGTTGCTCCTGGTACTCGATGTGGATATGAAATCGCTAGGGAGATTGGGCCCTTCATATTTGGAGGCGAACCTTGAGCAATGGTGGAACCATCAACAAATTCGACCATCGAATGCACCACTGATTGCGGGTGTATCACCGCTTCAATCTGAGAATACGGAACCCCGAAGAGGAAATGCGCTTCGATTATTTCAAGGCCTTTATTTACCAACGTTGCAGAATTTATTGTGACAACAGGTCCCATTACCCATGTTGGATGAGCAAGTGCTTCTGCAACTGTGACAGTAGTTAAATCATCGCGTTCGCGGAATGGTCCACCACTTGCAGTAAGAATGAGCTTGGAAATATCTTTCTTGTTCTCGCCAATCAGCGCCTGCCAGATTGCAGAGTGTTCAGAATCCACGGGCAGGAGTTGATCTTCCTTTGCCCGCTGAATCACAAGGTCTCCCCCAGCAACGAGAGACTCCTTATTTGCAAGTGCTACACGATTATCTGCATCGAGCGCTGCAAGAGTTGGAGCTAGGCCGATGGAACCTGTGATTGCATTGAGAACAACGTCGCATGAGATTGCAGCAATTTCAGTGGATGCATGTGGGCCATCAATGACATCAACGCCAGAAAGTGCTTGACGAATTTGATCAGCGTTCTTTACTACGCCTACAACTTTGACTCCAAATTTCTTTGCTTGAGCAATGACGAGTTCAGGGTTTGAACCCGCTGCTGTAATTGCAACAACGTTGAAGAGGTGAGGATTTGCTTCGACGATTTCAAGAGCTTGTACACCGATAGAACCGGTGGAACCCAAGATAACGAGATCGCGGGTCATGAAACTTTGCGCTTGCGTCCTACAAACTGGCCAAGTGCGACGATTGTGATTGCGAGGATAAACATAGAAGAACCAATGACATTTGCCTGTGGTGGAATTCCGCGAGCTGCAGATACATAGACAAATTTAGGGAAAGTCATCATGGTGCCTGAGTTGAAGTTTGTAATGATGAAATCATCGAATGACAAACT
>JBDKLT010000086.1:0-3936 GCA_039795495.1 Actinomycetota bacterium
GTGCAGGTTCAGGCAAAACTGAAACTATGGCTGCACGCGTTGTTTATCTCGTCGCTAACGAAATCGCGCGACCTGATCAGATTCTTGGCCTTACCTTTACTCGCAAAGCTGCCGGCGAACTCAATACTCGAATCCGAAAACGGCTTCGCCAATTTCAACAGGCACAAGATAAGCAAGGCACCCCACGAACATTTACAAGCCTCGATACCGCCGTCACCACCTATCACTCGTATGCTGGTCAACTTCTGAGTGAACACGCAATCAGATATGGCATCGATGCAGATGTTCAGCCACTAGGCGAAGCTGCACTCTGGATGTCTGCCAATACCCTTGTACGACAATGGGATGACGGCACTTTCGCCACTAATGATGCGGTCAGCACCGTCGTCAAAGATTTGCTAGGTCTCACCTCCATGATTCTCGAACATCGCGTTTCAGCAGACCAGATTCGCTCCGTCGATGAAGAACTCTTAACTCAACTCTCGCAGATGACTGGCGCAACAAATGAAGAGACCCGTAAAGTTGCAAAAGTTCTCAATCAAAGAATTGCAATGTTGCCGATGGTCGATGCATTCCTCGAAGCACGTCGCCAATCTGGAGAACTTTCTTTTGATGATCAGATAGCACTTGCAGCAGATATTGCAGTCAACTTCCCTGATGTGGGCGTTCTCGAACGTGCCAAGTACCCCATCGTTCTCCTCGATGAATATCAAGATACTTCGCAATCACAGGTGCGACTCTTATCTGCTCTCTTCTCTGGCGGCCATCCAGTCACTGCGGTGGGTGATCCATGTCAATCCATCTATACATGGCGCGGTGCATCATCTGGAACTATCAGCGCATTTAATTCACATTTTCCTAAAGCAGATAATTCACAGGGCAGAGATGTATATGAACTTCTCACCACATATCGAAACGATGAATCGATTCTCAATCTAGCCAATGAAATTTCTGCCGATGTTCGTCAGGATGAAGGAATCTCAGTTGCTCCTCTGAAAGCCCGTAAAGGTGCAGGTAAGGGCAATCTCGCCTGCGGAGTATTTGAAAATCTTGAAGCAGAAGCAAATGCGATTGCAGAATATTTCCAACCGCTGTGGAATAACCCAGAACGCGCCAAGGCGGATGCAAAGGTGCCTAAGACCTTTGCAGTTCTCGTTCGAAAGCGTGCTCAGATTGCAGTCATTCAAGAGGCGCTTGCAGCGGCTGGAATTCGCTCAGAGGTGCTCGGTCTGGGTGGGCTTATTCATGTACCGGAGATCGCGGACTTGGTAGCAATGCTCAAAGTCATTAATAACCCTGATGCAGGTGCATCTTTGATGCGCCACCTGACTGGCCCACGCATCAACCTTGGTCCACGCGATATTGCCGCTCTCGGCCACTTCGCTCGTAAACGTTCTGAATCTCTGGCTTCAGATAGTCGAAGCATTGTGAAGAATATTGTCTCTGGAAATCCACAATCTGCTGAGGCAGATGACCAATTTATTGGAAGCGTCATCGATGCACTAGATGAAATTGAAAAGTGTGATTCATCAAAGTTCAGCAAAGCTGGTTTCGAACGACTCGTTTCTTTTTCAGCAGATATCCGTAGATTGCGTTCGCGCGCATCAGCGCCAATTACCGACCTCATTGTTGATATCGAGCGATACCTCAATCTTGAGACAGAAGTGATGCTTCGCGATGGTGGAACCCACGGGCGTCGCCACCTTGATCGCTTTATGGATGAAGCTGCAAAGTTTGTGCGTAGTGGCGGATCTCTCTCTTCATTCCTGCAGTGGCTCGATGTTGCAAGCGAAGAAGAAGGCGGCCTCAAAGCTGGTGCACCAGAAGTTGATGCAACTGTTGTTCAGATTCTTACAATCCATATGGCAAAAGGCGCCGAATGGGATGTTGTTGCAGTTCCTGGATTGGCAGAAGGAACCTTCCCAGGCGCCAATACGACAGATCCAGATAACTGGATAACCAATGAGCGACATATCCCATTTGCACTTCGCGGTGATAATCAGATCTTGCCTCGCTTCTCCTGGAACGCTGCAACAACAAATGCACAAGCCAAGAAGGCGATAGATGCATTTGCGCAAGAATGTGTCGATTTCAAAATGCGCGAAGAGATTCGTCTTGGATATGTTGCAGTAACCAGAGCGCGTACTCATCTCTTCTGCTCCACTTCATTCTGGCGTGATGGCGCAAAGCCAGTCGCTCCATCGGTTCTCTATGAGAAAGTCCATGAAGTCGCACTGGCTACAGGAACTGTTATTTCAGAAGCAATTGCGCCTGCAAGCAGTGATCGAAATCCAGCAAAAGACGTTGAAATAACTGCGCTATGGCCTTCCGATCCACTGGGTGCTGCTCGTGCCGCATTCGACCGCACCATTGCACTTGTTGAATCAGCAGAGCCGCTTGATCTCAACGCTCAAGGCGAATCAGAATTTTCTGAGTATCTCGAAGATGCTCGGGCAATAGTTGCTGAATTCAATGAGTTTAAAAGTTCCAATCAGAGCGTTCTGCTACCGCCACGACTTTCTACATCAACGCTGATTGCCCTGCACCAAGATCCTGCAGAACTTGCGCGCACTATTAGACGCCCAATGCCGCGGGCTATGGATGAATTCTCGCATCGAGGAACAGCGTTCCACCTCTGGATAGAACAACATTTTAATGCCAAGTCTCTTTTCGATGATGAAGATTTTGATGCATTAACTCCATTTGAAGAAGACCAGAAACTTGAAGATCTCAAAAATAGGTGGCTTGCATCTGACTGGGCATCGCAACAACCATACGCAGTCGAAGTTCCTTTTGAAACTGTCATTGCCGGTGTTCTCGTGCGAGGTCGTATCGATGCTGTCTATAAGACCGACTCAGGATTTGAAGTCGTGGATTGGAAAACTGGTTCCACAGTTTTGAGCGAATCTTCTGCAGTGCAGTTAGCGGTTTATCGATTGGCGTGGGCGAAATTGCAGGGAATCTCTGTCGATCATGTGACCGCGGCATTCCATTACGTGCCTACAAATACAACAGATCGACGAGCGAATTTACTAAGCGAAAAAGAGCTTATTGAGCTGCTTTCTACACTTCGTTAACTACACAAAAACTTCAATCCCAATGGGACAGTGATCGCTCACCCCTAATGGTTCGAAATCTCGCACTGAAAACTCGCCAAAGGAAATATCGGGAGAGAGTATGTAATCGAATTGAATCTTGGCACCCCAACTCGGATAAGTGTTCTGAGATATCAGCGACTTCCACTTCGATCCAAGCACAGGAAGATTCTTTGGAAGGTTGAGATCGCCCACAACAAGGGCGCGAGTTCCCGTCGATTGTGCAATCTCAAATGCCCATCTCTTTACTCGACGCAGCTGTGCAAAGTTAAATCCAGGAACAAAAGAGAGATGTGTATTGACAACTGTAAAACCATTTTCTAAAACTGCTGCAACAGCACATCGCGGTTCATCTTTAACGTAGATAAATCGGGGCTTTCCTTTACCTGTCTCATCTCCCGGAACCACGAGTGGAAGGCCAAGTGGAGAGTTTCCAAGGTTGAGTCGGTGCCATTGCACAACAGGAATTTTTGAAACGATTCCTATTCCGTAACTTTCTAACATCAATTGAGAGTGTGGGGAGTTCTTTGAAAGAATTATTTGCTCATCTGAATTTGGTTTACGCCACGATTCACCAGGAGTACCAACGGTGTTCGGTGCCATCGCCCAATCTCGCGCTCCAATGGCTTCAGCTATATCTCGAATCTGTGGTCGAGATTGAGATCGGGGTAAGAAGTGATCGACTTCTTGAAATGCAAAAATATCTGAATCGAGTCGCGTAACAGCCTGAGTGAGCCTTGAGATATCAACTCCTTCTTGCGGAGGAATTGCCATTCCATGCAGGAGATTCCATGAGGTGAGGCGCACCCCCACAGACTAGTAACCTGCACCTGTGAGCGCG
>JBDKLT010000087.1:0-5015 GCA_039795495.1 Actinomycetota bacterium
CTAAGAACATCATGTTCTTCCTAGATCGTGATGCTCGTGGAGACTTCGCTGGTCCAGTTGTTGGTCCAGCAATTCAGAGCTTCATCAAGAAGCCTTCTGATATCAACAAGATCCTCGAAAATGTTCAAGCACAATGGGATGCACTTCCAAAGAACTAATTGATAACAACGTTGTTGTTTATTAATTAGAAAGATAGTAAGTTAAAGATATGAAGACGGCGGCTACGGTTAAAAAAAATCGTAGCCGCCGCTCTCTTTCTAAAACAGATCGCTTCACGCTTGCAACATTCGTTGGAATTCCGACGCTTCTTCAAATAATTCTTCTCTGGATTCCAGCGGTTGTCACAATTATTCTCTCGTTCACTTATTGGAACGGTATTCGAATTGAAGATATTCAGTGGGCGGGAATCCAAAATTACAAAAATATCTTTGTAAATAACCCACTTTTTTATCAAGCCCTTAAGAACAACGGAATTTGGCTTGGATTCTTCGTATTAGTTGCAACACCTCTTGGGATTTTATTGGCGTATCAGATTGATCGCGGAATTAAAGGCCACGCTTTCTACGAATCAATCTATTACTTACCGGTGGTCCTTTCTCTCGCAGTGATCGGAATCATCTGGAACTTTATGTTGCAACCAGGTGGATTCGTACAAGGCCTCATGGGGCTAGATATTGGCAATGCCATCTCGATTTACGGCAATCCCAAGATCAATACCTGGGTAATTCTCGGTATCGCTTCGTGGCGCCACATTGGCTACATCATGCTTCTTTATTTATCAGGTTTGAAATCTGTTGATCCTGCGCTCAAAGAGGCAGCGGCAATCGATGGAGCAACTGAATGGCAAATTTTCCGCAAGATCATCTTGCCTACGATGCAGCCGGTAAACATCATCATCGTGGTGATCACTTTGATTGAGTCGCTTCGTGCTTTTGACTTGGTTTACATCATCTACGGAAGCCCAACAATCTTCCCATTGCTCAATCTCTTGGTATTCCAGAACTTTGCAGGTCAAGGTATTTCGATGAAGGGTGCAGCGTATGCAGTAATTCTGCTGGTGCTTTGCATCGTTCCGATCATCACCTATCTCCGAATCAACTTCAAAGAGGACCTTAAATGAGCACCGGAGTAGTACAAGGCGAGAAGTACCGCAATGGCCAGAAACGTAAAGATTTCTTTATCTCATTCTTCATTGGAGTCTTTGCGCTAGTTTGGATTTTCCCGATACTTTGGACGGTCTGGACTTCACTTCGCCCCTATAACGACATCATCTCTTACGGAATCTTCTCTTGGCCACGTCGTTTCACAATCGACAATTATCTAAATGCCATCCAAGAGATGAAGATCGGCGTCTATCTTCTCAACTCTTTAATTGTTACCGTGCCATCGGTAATCTTGACTCTATTCTTCGGCTCGCTTGTAGCTTTTGTTGTTACTCGCTACAAATATAAATTTAACCTTGGTCTGCTCTTGCTCTTCACAGCGGGAAATATGCTTCCAATCGTTCTTACCTACATACCAGTTTTCTGGATGTTTATCTGGGTTGGAGAACTCTTCGGCAATCGCAATATGTTGTACAACAACTACGGGGGCTTGATTCTGGTCCACGTTGGTTTCCAAGTTGGTTTTGCTACTTTCGTGCTCTCTTCATATATGAAGACAATTCCTAAAGAAATTTCCGAATCAGCAACTATCGATGGCGCAAACGTATTTCGCCACTACTGGAACGTGATACTTCCACTCCTTCGCCCAGCACTTGCAGCGCTCAGCGTGTTGATGACGACCTGGATCTACAACGAATTCTTCTGGGCGCTCGTTCTCATGTCCGATGACTCAAAACGCCCAATTACATCTGCTCTCCGAAGACTTCAGGGCCAATACGTAACAGACTTCAACCTATTAGCGGCAGGCGCGATTATCGCCGCAGCACCAACAGTCATTATGTTCTTCGTGTTACGCAAGCAATTTATCGCTGGTCTGACTTTGGGATCGACAAAGGGCTAGGCCCCTAATTACATTGTCGACTGATTCAGATTTATCATGAAATGGATTCTCAGGCTTTTCACCAATCGCAAGCACTGGGTTCGTCAGATAGCAGTCGCTGGCGTCTCTGGGGGAGTTGCCTGGTTTTTAGGTGATTTGTTGATTCAAGATGGTGGGGTTGTAGCGGCCATTGTTTCAACCCTCAGCATCCGCATATCTCTCCATAAATCACTCCGAGAAGGCTTTGGTCAGATTGTTGGTACTGCAATTGGAGCAGGCACGGCGCTATTGACCGTGTCACTCTTTGATTTTGGATTCATCGCAATTGCCACAACGATCGTTCTCTGTGCAGTAGTTGCACGTGCTCTTCATCTTGGAGAAGTCGCATCTGTAAACGTACCCGTCACAGCTCTCATTGTTATTGGTCCCGGCATCTCACAGAACACTGCGGTTCATCGACTTGGTTCAACTCTTATTGGTGCTGCAGTAGCAATCTTCTTCTCCTATTTTTCAGCACCTAATACACCAATCGATCGTGCTCGCCAACAGATCAAAGATGTATCTGAGAAAGCGGCATTTCTTCTAGCGGAGATGTCAGAGGGAGTTGCGGCTGGATACACGCAGAAAGATGCAGGGAATTGGTTAGCGAAGGCGCGTTTGCTAGTTGAAGAAGTTCCGGCTATTCGTGCGCAATCTGTTGAAGCACGCAGCCACGCTCGGTGGTTTCCAACTGCTGAAGTTGATGAAGCAGAGAAGATGTATATCGAAGGAATTGCAGTCGAGCACACTTTGGTTCAAGTTCGCACAATCGCCCGCACTCTCTTTGATTCTGCCGTTGAAGGTGGAATCGCTGATTCAACAAAGAAGCAGATTGCAGTTGCACTGTCAGCGGCAAGCTATGCGATTTCAGCCCATGTAGAAAAACCAGATGACATTAATGACTTTGCATCTTCACCAACAGATGATGCTCGCGAAGCTGGCTCAGCTCTCGCTGAAACACTTATCGAAGATGGAAAAGATGTTGACCAGGATCAAATTGTTCGGGGATTATCAATTGTCGCCAATATTGGAATCATCGCTGATTCTCTCGATCAAAACTCACCTGCACTTAAAGATGTCATCACTCCAGATGAACCCGCAAAGGTAAAAGTGCTTGAAGTTTCTCCGATTGAACAGACCACTTCACTATGGAAGCGAATCAAGAAATCTCTTAGAAATTTTAGATAAAGATCTCGCCCAGCAGTTTGGAGAGATTTACCTGCTGGGCGAGAACAACCTATGGCAGATTTACTCTGCCAGTTTTCATCTTCCACATGAAGTACTTCTCGAATCCTAGTTTGAATAAATGATTCTGAGGACCTGGAATAAGTACTCCATGCTTTCTTGGAGGAAGCATCTTGTCTGCAAGGATTAGAACTCCATTGTTACCTGCATCCATTACGCACACAGCGGGAATATCTCCAAATGCTTTTTCGTGCTTTGGTTCTTCGCCACGGATTTGAGCGGCGATGTTCTTTGCTGCGACATGCGCCATTTGTTCAGTTGGGAAACCAGTCTTAGGAACGCCAACCGGTGTTGGTGTTTGCCAAGGAGCGGTCACTGCTGCAGCTAATCCTACTGCGTAGATATCGTCCCATTTGAGCGATTGATATGTAGGGCGCACATCAACAAATGCGTTCGCATTAGCTAGCCCCTCGGTTTTCTTGAGAAAATCTTGGCCAACAAAGGGAGGAATAACCATTGCATATTTGAAGTCATGCTTGACACCTTCTGTAGTAACCATTCGACCTTGATCGACATGATCTAAAGCAACATTTGTGTATGGAGTAATTTTCTCTTTCTTCAAGAACATTCCTAAGAGTTGCTCACCATGGTTGAGGCCACCAATACCAAAATGGCCCAAGAAAGGCTCTGATGTCACATAAGAAAGTTTTACATCCTTCTTAATTCCTGCTTTCTTCAGCTGATATGAAGTATTGAAAAGGAATTCATAGGCAGCACCAAAACAACTTGCTCCTTGTGTAGCTGCGATGACAATATCACCCGGATTCTGTAAGAATTTGCTCCATTCACGACCAGCAGACTCTGCATCTTGAAGCGTTGTGATTGTTTTCGTATTTTCAAAAAGTCCTTGGACGGCTTCGGGTTTATTTCTTGTCCCAGTAGCAATTACCAAGTAGTCATATGAAACCGAAGTTCCATTTGCAAGTTGCACGGACTTTCTATCTGGTTTAATTTCAGTTGCAGCGGATTGAATAAATTCGACGCCTGCCTTTTCAAATGTTGGAGCAACTTTAAAAGTAACGCTCTTTTCATTTCTAGCTCCAAACGGGAGCCAGATGAGGGATGGGTTAAAGAGGAAGTAATCGCGATCGCTCACTACGGTGACATCAACATCATTCTTCAACTCTTTTTTGAGGGATAGTGCGGCTGTGAGACCACCGAAATTAGCTCCCAGTACTACGACTTTCTTTGCCATTGTTCTCTCCAATGTATAGCTGCCAGAATCTCTGACACATATTGAAGATACCCCTAGGGGTATGCTAAACTCAAGCCCAGAAGGTAGGGGTAGCACTCATACAAGGAGGAAATATGTGCTCACGAGTTATCTGTAATACATGCAAGAAGTACACATGGTCGGGTTGCGGTCAACATATTGATGAGGCGCTCGCGGGTGTTCCTCAAGATCAAATCTGCAAGTGTGGCTAATTAATTATGGCTACAAAGAAGATTGCTCATGTCCTCAGTGATGCTGAACAGGTAGATGCAATTGCTAAGAGAGTAAAGCGCGCTCACGGTCAGTTAGGTGCCGTTGTTCGCATGCTTGAAGAGGGTCGCAATTGCGAAGAGATTGTCACCCAGATGTCTGCTGTTTCCAAAGCAGTAAACACCGCTGCTTTCACTTTGATCTCAGCAAGTCTAAAAGAGTGCTTGATTGAAGGAAAGAACAACCAAGCGGAAGTTAGCGCACAATTACAAAAACTATTTTTAACTCTGGCATAGGGAGAACAATGAAGAAACTATTTGCAGTT
>JBDKLT010000088.1:0-15531 GCA_039795495.1 Actinomycetota bacterium
GAGTACGCGTAGGCTCTGCGACTATGTCAGAGATAAAGCCAGGTTTCGCTCGCGACTGGGTCGAATTCACAGATCCCAATGATGAAGAAGAAATCTTCAAATGCGACCTCACTTGGCTCACCTCATTCTGGACATGCATCTACGGCGATGGGTGCCAAGGTGTATTTAAAGACCGTCCCAACGATGGCTGTTGCACAGAAGGTGCGATGTACTCAGATGAAGCTGATGAAGAGCGCACTCGCAAAGCAGCTGAATATCTGACTCCAGATATGTGGCAGTTTTACGAAGAAGCTCGTCCAAAAAAGCCAGGTGGACAATTGCGCATCACAGATCTTGATGAAGATAAAGAACGCAAGACTCGCACCGTTGATAATGCCTGCATCTTCCTTAATCGAAAAGGATATGAAGCTCCAGGATTTACTGGATCTTTTGGTTGCGTACTTCATCATCTTGCACAGAAGCGTGGCATTCACTTTGTAGATACAAAGCCAGATGTCTGTTGGCAACTTCCTCTGCGCCGTAGCTATGAAACTCGCGAAGTTGGCGAGCGCGAATATTCGGTCACAGTAATTGGCGAATACGAACGCCTTGGCTGGGGCGATGGCGGCGATGATTTCGATTGGTACTGCACAAGTAATACAGATGCGCATGTGGGCAATGAACCTGTCTACATCTCAAATAAGGCTGAGTTGCAGCAGTTGATGGGTAAAGATGCGTATGCAATCCTTGCCCAACATTGCGACCGTCGCATTCAAGGAATTCGCGATGCGCAGGCTCGCTCACTCCCTCTCTTTGTTATTCAACACCCAGCAACACTTGCCGCGGGCAAGTAGTCAGCGCTCTCCCCTAACCTACGACTATGGCAAAGGTCGAAAAGGATCCATTCCGCTGTACTGAGTGCGGGTGGACTTCCCAAAAGTGGGTAGGCCGTTGCGGCGAGTGCCAGGCATGGGGCTGCGTCGAAGAGATTGCAGCGCCTAAGAAACTCTCACTCGTTGCAGGTTCTGTCACTAGCAAAGCAACACCTATTGGCGATGTAGATCTCTCATCTGCACGTGCTCGCGCAACTGGAGTCTCTGAACTCGATCGCGTACTAGGTGGTGGCCTAGTCCCAGGTGCCGCAATCTTGCTCGCTGGCGAACCAGGGGTTGGTAAATCAACTCTTCTCTTATCTGTAGCTGCACAGACTGCTGCAAATGGTCTTCCTTCGCTCTACATCTCTGGTGAAGAATCTGCATCACAGGTTCGTCTACGAGCCGAACGTATCAATGCAGTTGATCCACAGCTCTTTCTCGCATCTGAAACAGATTTAGGTGCTGTCATTGCGCATATCGATGCAGTAAAACCAGAACTTCTCATTATCGACTCAGTGCAGACAATAGGTTCGCAGACTGCCGATGGTGCACCGGGTGGAGTTACTCAAGTTCGCGAAGTTGCTGGTGCGCTGATTCGGATCTGCAAAGATCGCGATATCACTCTGCTCCTCGTTGGCCATGTAACTAAAGATGGTTCAATTGCAGGTCCACGTTTACTCGAACATATAGTCGATGTTGTTCTTCAATTCGAAGGCGAACGCCACTCACGACTTCGACTTATTCGCGCTATTAAAAACCGTTTTGGTGCAAGCGATGAAGTCGGATGTTTCGATCTCAGCGATACAGGAATCGAAAGCGTCTTAGATCCAACAGGGCTCTTCACATCGCGCCATGCAGAACCGGTACCCGGAACATGTGTGACAGTTACTCTCGAAGGGCGTCGCCCGCTCCTTGCTGAAATTCAAGCTCTCGTAAGCGCCGGTCGCGAAAATGATTACGGAAACGCTCGCCGAGTCACTAGTGGACTCGACTCTGCGCGCACCTCTATGACCCTGGCAGTTCTCGAACTGCGCGCACACATTCGAGTTGGTGGTCGCGATGTTTACGCTGCAACTGTCGGTGGGATGAAGATGTCCGAACCAGCTGCAGATCTCGCACTCGCACTCGCAGTTGCCTCTGCTGCAAAAGGTCTTGCACTACCTGCAGACCTTGTAGCAATTGGAGAAGTTGGCCTTGCAGGAGAAATTCGCAAAGTAAGCGGAGTATCACGTCGACTAGCTGAAGCGCATCGCTTAGGTTTTAAGCGTGCGCTCGTTCCATCTGGTTCCGATGTAAAGATTGATGGCATGGAAATCGTTGAAGTATCTCGACTTGATCAAGCTCTACAGCGAGTAAAAATTTCTGGCGAATAATGCTCGATAAAGAGATCATCGCCTGGTTTAAAACCAATAAGCGCGATCTTCCATGGCGCTCAACAGATGCATGGGGCGTCCTAGTCTCTGAAATCATGTTGCAACAGACTCCAGTCAATCGAGTCTTGCCGATCTATCAAGAGTGGATGAAACGTTGGCCAACACCACAACATCTAGCAAATGCAACTCCGGCTGATGTCATCACTGCATGGGGGCGATTGGGATATCCACGTCGCGCTCTGCGATTGCATGAATGTGCAAAGGTAATTTCATCTGACTATAAGGGCGTGATTCCGTCAACTGAATCAGAGCTACGAGCTCTGCCTGGTATTGGCCAATACACCGCTGCTGCAATCGTCGCATTTGCATTTGAAGGTCGTTCACTTGTTCTCGACATCAATATCCGACGATTCTTTGCCCGTCTCTTTGATGGAGTAGAAACTCCTTCAGTAAGTTCTACAAAGTCAGAGAAAGAGCGCTATTCAGCTCTTATCCCCAAGAAGAACCCACATCTCTGGGCTGCTGCAACTATGGAAATCGGGGCTCTTATCTGCACATCTCAAGCACCGAAGTGCGGAGTATGTCCTGTCGCCAATTCATGTATGTGGCGAAGCCTCGATTATCCAAAGTCAGATATCGTCAAACGTCGCCAAACATGGCATGGAACCGATCGCCAATGTCGCGGAACAATTGTCCAAGCGCTACGAGAAAATGAAGTGCTGACCAAGTCACAGATTGCTCAATTATGGGATGTCCCTTCTCAACTTGAAAAGGCAATTCTCACTTTGCTTGATGATGGACTCATCGAATCTCGCGGAAAGAATAAATTCTCCCTCCCTCAATCGTGAGTCTTGCTCGCTAGACTCACGCAATGGAGCTCTACCTTGCACTCGTAGCAGTAATTGTCATTGCAAACGCGCTACCTGCATTCGCTCCGCCAACATGGGTAATTCTGGTCTTCTTCCTTGTGAATTACGACCTCAATCCTGTTGCTCTCGTAATTTTGGGAGTTCTCTCTGCCACAACTGGAAGAGGTTTTCTCGCCTGGTATTTCAGAAAATTTGCACATTTGATTCCGACTCGCTTCTCGAAAAATATGGAGTACGCAGGCGCATATTTTCAAAAAGATTCAGGTAAGCGTTACACAGTGCTCGCGCTATTTTTACTTTCGCCAATATCTAGCGCGCAGCTCTTTGAGGCGGCAGGGATGATGAAAACAGTTGCGCTGAAACCACTTCTTGCAGCTTTTGCAGCTGGCCGAACAATTTCATATTCAACATATGTCACTGGTGCGAAATTTGTTGCAGCAACCAATATTGGTGAAGTTGCAATTCACGAATTGAAATCGCCATGGGCAATTGCAACGCAGATAGCGATGATTATCGCCTTTGTTGCTCTAGGTAGCTTTGATTGGAAGAAGCGACTTAAGCGGTAGGTGCTTCTTCGAGATCTTCTGGGCTATCGGGTGTGCTTACCTTTGGAGAACCCTTAAAGGTAAATTTCGCATCTGCATCGACGCCCTCAACATCTACCACGATGATTTCACCTGGCTTGAGTTCGCTAAAGAGAATGCGCTCTGAGAGTGCATCTTCAATTTCACGCTGAATAACTCGACGGAGCGGACGTGCACCAAGAAGTGGATCGTAACCACGAGCTGCCAGAAGATCCTTCGCTGCCTGTGTGAGTTCGATTCCCATATCTTTCGACTTAAGACGTTCATCGAGCCCTGCAACCATGAGATCGACGATCTGAATGATCTGATCCTTGGTCAACTGGTGGAAGACGATGACGTCATCGATACGGTTAAGGAACTCAGGACGGAAGTGGTTCTTAAGCTCGTCAGCCACCTTGCCCTTCATGCGATCGTAATTTGTGAGGTCATCATCGGCATTGGCAAAACCAAGTCCAAGTGATTTAGAGATATCGCGAGTACCAAGGTTGGTGGTCATGATGATGACAGTATTCTTAAAGTCGACGGTGCGACCTTGAGAATCTGTGAGGCGACCATCTTCTAGAACTTGCAGAAGTGAGTTGAAGATATCTGGATGTGCCTTTTCGATTTCATCGAAGAGAACTACCGAGAATGGACGGCGACGAACTTTTTCAGTGAGTTGTCCGCCCTCGTCGTAACCAACATATCCTGGAGGTGCACCAAAGAGACGTGATGCTGTGTGACGTTCTGAATATTCAGACATATCAAGCTGAATGAGTGCAGTCTCATCACCAAAGAGGAATGAAGCAAGGGTGCGTGAGAGCTCTGTCTTACCGACACCAGAAGGGCCGGCGAAGATAAATGATCCACCGGGGCGCTTTGGATCTTTAAGTCCTGCACGAGTGCGGCGGATTGCTTGTGAGAGCGCTTTGATCGCTTGATCTTGCCCGATGACGCGACGGTGGAGTTCGTCTTCCATACGTAGCAAGCGAGCGGTCTCTTCTTCGGTCAACTTAAATACTGGAATACCAGTTGATGCAGATAGCACCTGAGCGATGAGTTCTTCATCAACTTCAGTTACCTTATCGAGATCTGTTGCTTTCCAATTCTTCTCTGCTTCTTGCTTCTCCTGGATAAGAGTCTTCTCTTTATCGCGAAGTGATGCTGCACCTTCAAAATCTTGTGCATCAATTGCAGACTCTTTCTCTTTTCGAGCTGCAGCAATCTTTTCATCATATTCGCGAAGTTCTGCAGGGGCGGTCATGCGCTTAATACGAAGACGTGATCCTGCCTCATCGATAAGGTCGATTGCTTTATCTGGAAGGAAGCGATCGGAGATATATCGATCTGCCATATTTGCAGCGGCAGCGAGCGCTCCATCGGTAATAGATACGCGGTGGTGAGTTTCGTAGCGATCGCGTAGACCCTTAAGGATTTCAATGGTGTGAGCAACTGATGGCTCTTTTACCTGAATTGGCTGGAAGCGACGTTCGAGAGCGGCATCTTTTTCGATGTGCTTGCGATATTCATCGAGAGTTGTCGCACCGATTGTCTGAAGTTCGCCACGAGCGAGCATTGGCTTGAGGATGCTTGCTGCATCAATTGCACCTTCTGCTGCGCCAGCGCCGACAAGAGTATGAATTTCATCAATAAAGATAATGATGTCACCGCGAGTTTTGATTTCTTTCAAAACTTTCTTGAGACGCTCTTCAAAATCACCGCGATAGCGAGATCCTGCAACTAGTGCACCAAGATCGAGTGAATAGAGCTGCTTATCTTTAAGAGTTTCAGGGACATCGTTCTTTGCAATTGCTTGAGCAAGACCTTCAACGACAGCTGTCTTTCCAACACCTGGTTCGCCGATGAGAACAGGGTTGTTCTTAGTGCGACGTGAGAGAACTTGCATCACGCGTTCGATTTCTTGATCGCGACCGATGACTGGATCTAACTTTCCTTCACGAGCAGCTGCTGTGAGGTTGCGACCAAATTGATCTAGGACAAGCGAAGTTGATGGAGTTCCTTCTGCAGGTCCCCCTTGTGAAACTGCTTCCTTACCTTGGTATCCAGAGAGAAGTTGAATTACTTGCTGACGTACGCGGTTGAGATCTGCGCCGAGCTTTACGAGAACTTGTGCTGCAACGCCTTCGCCTTCGCGGATAAGACCTAAAAGAATATGTTCGGTACCGATGTAATTATGGCCGAGTTGGAGAGCTTCACGAAGTGAAAGCTCGAGAACTTTCTTTGCACGTGGAGTAAATGGAATATGTCCACTTGGAGCTTGCTGACCTTGGCCGATAATTTCCTCAACTTGTGCGCGTACGCCTTCAAGTGAGATGCCGAGAGATTCGAGGCCCTTTGCAGCGACTCCTTCACCTTCGTGGATAAGTCCAAGGAGGATGTGCTCTGTGCCGATGTAGTTATGGTTGAGCATGCGTGCTTCTTCTTGAGCTAGGACAACAACGCGTCGAGCTCGATCGGTAAAGCGCTCAAACATGGGCAGAACTCCTTCTACGTATCTACGAACTATCGGTAAGCCTATAACCCCGCCTAGGGAAGGTGCGAGGTGAGGGGCTTTATAGGCTGTAGAACCCCAGATATAGGGGCGTTATTCCCCGCAGCGCACTATTTGGGGGTGGCTAGAGGTTGAGAAGCATGCGGGTATTGCCCAGAGTGTTGGGTTTTACCGATTCGAGATCCAAGAACTCGGCAACACCTGCATCGTAGGAACGTAGAAGTTCCTTATAGACATCAGGATCAACAGGGGTTCCTTCAATTTCAATAAAGCCATGGCGGCCGAAAAATTCAGTTTGAAAAGTGAGACAGAAAATTCGCTTTACGCCGATTGCTCTTGCGCGTTCAATAATGTTTTCGAGAATTTTGTGGCCGATTCCTTGCTTGTGAAGTGATCTTTCAACAGCAACGGTGCGCACTTCAGCGAGATCTTCCCAGAGAGTATGAAGCGCTCCGCATCCAACAACTTTTCCATCGAGTTCAGCCACGATAAATTCTTGAACGCTCTCATACAAAGTAACAGTCTCTTTTGCCAGCATCTGTCCTGGTGCAGCATAGGAATCTACAAGTTCGCGAATTGCTTTTACATCAGTAGTTTTTGCCGGTCTAATCACTAACATTCTTAATCAACTTCTGGTTTTACGAGTGGGAAGAGAATTGTTTCGCGGATTCCAAGACCTGTAAGCGCCATCAAAAGACGATCAACGCCCATGCCCATTCCACCCATTGGTGGCATTCCAAATTCCATCGCACGAAGGAAATCTTCATCGACTTGCATAGCCTCAAGATCGCCCTTGGCGCCAAGTTGTGCTTGCTCAATAAGACGATCGCGTTGAATTACTGGATCAATGAGTTCGGAGTATCCGGTCGCAAGTTCGAATCCATCGACATAGAGATCCCACTTCTCAACTACACCAGGGATGTCGCGATGTGCACGAACAAGCGGTGATGTATCGACGGGGTAACCCATGACAAATGTAGGTGCGATCAACTGATCTTGGGCTACATGTTCAAAAATTTCTTCGGCAAGCTTGCCAGTCACCCACTTTGGATCGATCTTCATACCAAGCTTGGTAGCTATCTTTTTAAGATCTTCCATAGATGTAAGCGCCGTTACTTGCTCGCCAACGCCCTCCGATATTGCATCATAGAGAGAAATTTCTTTCCACTGTCCACCGAGATCTGCTTGGCGGCCGTCGTAATGTGTCACAACATGTGAACCAGAGACTGCCATCGCAGCATTTTGGATCAGCGAACGAGTGACATCTGCAATTGAGCGCCAGTCTCCGTAAGCCATATATGACTCGACCATCGCAAATTCTGGAGAGTGGGAAGAATCGGCTCCTTCATTACGGAAGTTTCGGTTGATTTCAAAGACTCTTTCAATTCCACCTACTACACACCTCTTCAAGAAGAGTTCGGGGGCAATACGCATAAAAAGATCCATGTCATAGGCATTGCTATAGGTCTTAAATGGGCGAGCTGCAGCACCACCATGCATAACTTGGAGCATTGGGGTTTCTACTTCAATAAAGTTTTCACCATTAAATGTTTCACGCAGTGAACGCATCACTGTCGGGCGCATTCGAGCAGCCGTACGTGCTTCTGGTCGCACAATTAGATCGACATATCGCATACGTACGCGTGTTTCCTCAGACATTGGCTTGTGGTCATTTGGCAAAGGACGAAGAGATTTTGAAGCGAGCGTCCAGGTATGTGCAAGGATAGAAAGTTCGCCGCGCTTTGAGGTAATGATTTCGCCAGTGACAGAGACCATGTCGCCTAAATCAATATCTGATTTCCATGCGTCGAGTTGCTCTTGTCCAACTTTGTCGAGAGACAACATCGCTTGGAGTTCAGTTCCATCGCCTTCACGTAGAGTTGCAAAACAGAGCTTGCCCGTATCGCGCTTAAAGATAATGCGCCCCGTAAGGCTTTCGATATCTCCGGTAGTAACGTCGATCTCAAGAGATGCATACTTTTCGCGAACCTCTTTAAGAGATTTGGTGCGGGCTACAGCAACTGGATATGGCTCGATTCCACGCTCAATGAGGCTGGCACGCTTCTCGCGGCGGATCCGAAGTTGCTCGGGTAGATCGTCGTCGATTGCAGGCGTGTTATCGGTTGTCATGATGTGTGGAAGTCTACCCAATAGTTGAAGTGCTAGTTGATGTTCTTCTCGTGAATGAGTCGAAGGCCAATAAGCGTGAGATCTGGCTCGTGTTCGTCGATTGTTTCCGAGACCCCAATAATGAGAGGTGCTAATCCACCGGTTGCAATAACAGTTGGTGCATCGTCGTAATCTTTAGCAAGCTCGGCTGTAATGCGATCTACAAGCCCATCAACTTGTCCTGCAAATCCAAAGATGGTGCCTGATTGCAGGGCTTCGACAGTATTTTTGCCGATCACATTCTTGGGCTTGATTAACTCAACTTTGCGCAATTGTGCAGCTCGAGATGCAAGTGCATCAACGGATATTTCGATTCCTGGAGCAAGTGCGCCACCAAGAAATTCGCCTTTGGGAGAGACAACATCGAGGTTGGTTGAGGTTCCAAAGTCAACGACAATTGCAGGTCCTCCGTACAGTGTGTGCGCAGCAAGAGTGTTAACGATACGGTCAGCCCCAATCTCTTTTGGATTATCTACTAAGAGTTGAACTCCTGTTTTGGTTCCTGGTTCCACGATTATGACTGCCAAATTCTGGAAATATGAATTAATCATTGTTCGTAACTCACGTAACGTTGCAGGAACGGTTGAACAAATCGAAAGACCAGATAGTGGATACCCAGTAATGAGTGCGCTGTACTGCAACCAGAGCTCATCGGCGGTCGTCCGAGGATCCGTCTTTACCCGCCACGATTTGATGAGTTGGTCTTTATCGAAAATACCTAGAACTGTATTTGTATTTCCTACATCTACTGTCAATAACATTTTTACTCCGCTCTCAAATCAAGGCCGATATCAAATACAGGTGCACTATGCGTCAGTGCTCCGATTGCTAAGTAATCAACTCCAGATTGCGCATATGCCTTTGCATTTTCAAGCGAAATTCCACCTGATGCCTCTAAGCGCGTACTGTGATTAGTAATCGCAACGGCTTCTGCGCATTGCGCGGGGGTCATATTGTCGAGAAGGACTAGTTCAGGCTTAAGCGGTAGAACTTCCTTGAGTTGCTCCAAAGTATCCACCTCGACTTCAATCTCGGCGCTTGGGTATTTGGCGCGAACCTTTGAAAATGCTTCAGCTACTCCACCTGCTGCAGCAATGTGATTATCTTTAATAAGCGCAGCATCACTCAACGACATTCGGTGATTAGTTCCACCACCCATGCGTACCGCATACTTTTCAAGTACGCGCATTCCTGGAGTCGTCTTTCGTGTGTCTCGAATTTTGCAAGTGGTGCCTGCGATTGCATCAACCCATGTGCGAGTAAGTGTTGCAATTCCACTTAAGTGCCCAAGAAAGTTAAGAGCGGTGCGCTCAGCCAAAAGAATTGCGCGGGTATCACCGCGAACTGTCATCAAAACTTGACCTGCCTCTACGACTGAACCGTCCTGTACATAGATTGCAATATCGGTGAGCCCTACTTCTTCGAGAACGGCACGTGCCATATCTATTCCAGCAACGACTCCAGATTTTCTTGGTACAAAATCTGCGACTACCTTTTCGGTGCCAGAAACCGTCGCTTGAGAAGTGATGTCTTCGCCACCTTGGAGATCTTCGGCAAGCGCCCTCTTTATCAAATCAATATCAATCATTTATCCCCGACCTCCTGATATCCACTCGTCCAATATCCAGTTTGATCTAGCTGTTGAATGATTCTCTTCTGCCACTGGTTACTTGTCTCTGGAAAATCTTCACGCCAGTGAGAACCACGGGTCTCTTGGCGAATTAGTGCGGCTTTAACGATTGCTTGTGCAAGTTGAAAGAGATTTGTGGTTTCCCATGCTTCTACACATGGTTCGGTGCTCTTCTTATCTTCAATTCTTGTGAGATCCGCGCTGGTCTTCAGGAGTGAATCGGATGAACGGAGTACTCCAGCTCCGCGACTCATGCTGACTTGAATTTCATGTCGTACTTTCGGATCAAGCAATATGGCTTGAGAAGCATTCTCCACCGGTTCGCTCTTCTCAGGCAGATGCTCTGCGATATCAGTTGCGATGCGAGCGCTAAAAACTAGCCCTTCAAGGAGTGAGTTCGAAGCCAAACGATTTGCACCATGCACACCAGAACATGCAGTTTCTCCACATGCATAGAGGCCATTAACGCTTGTGCGACCGTTGAGATCAACTCGTACTCCACCAGATGCATAGTGCGAAGCTGGCGCGACTGGAATTAGTTGGGTAAGTGGATCAATTCCATGAGAGATGCAGGAAGCATAAATAGTTGGGAATCGCTCTTTAAATCCCTCGAGGTGTCGGACATCGAGCCAGACATGGTGCGCTCCCGTCCGATTCATCACGCGCATGATGGAGATTGCAACAACATCGCGAGGTGCAAGTTCGGCGAGCGGATGAATTTCCTCCATAAATCTCTTGCCATCGTTATCTAATAGGTAAGCACCTTCGCCACGGACTGCTTCGCTAATCAGAGGCTGCTGTCCCTCTGAATTTTCGCCGAGCCATAAGACTGTTGGATGGAATTGAATAAATTCAACATCTGCAACTTTTGCTCCCGCACGAAGTGCAAGAGCCACACCATCGCCGGTCGAAACGGATGGATTAGTTGTTTGAGCAAATACTTGACCAAGTCCACCTGTTGCAAGCACTACTGCACGAGCAATGCCGCGACCAACTCCATCTCGACTTCCTGCGCCAATCACGTGAAGAGTTACTCCACACACTTCGCCAATATCGTTTTTGATCGCATCTAAGACAAGTGCGTGTTCTACAACTTCAATTCCAGGATCGTTCTGCACCGCTGCGAGAAGTGCTCGAGAAACTTCAGCCCCCGTTGCATCGCCACCTGCATGGATGATGCGATTCTTTAAATGTCCACCTTCGCGAGTAAGAGCAATTTCACCGCTTGCCTCTTTATCGAAGATAGCTCCGCGTTCAATTAATTTTCTGACAGCTTCTGGACCTTCAGTAACAAGTACCCGCACAGCTTTTACATCGCAAAGTCCTGCACCTGCTACCAATGTGTCTTTTTCGTGGGCCTCAGGTGAATCTTCGTCCCCCAAAGCTGCTGCAATGCCACCTTGAGCCCACTTAGTTGATCCTTCATCCACTTTCGCCTTCGTTACAAGGAGAACAGATAAACCATAAGCACGGCATTGAAGCGCAGTAGTGAGTCCTGCAATTCCTGAACCAACAACGATGACATCAGCGGTGGCTGTCCAACCTGGTGCAGGCGCTAATAACTTCATCTGCGTGCACCCATTGGCATATTGTCAATCAAACGCACACCATTTATCCACCCTGCAACTATTGCTCGAACGTGCAGTGTGTGTGGTTCCGCGCGCTCAAAGGTCTCTTCATCTATATATTCTGCATAATCAAGGGTGAAGCGAGGCTCTGTCGCCACAATAGCTTTCAATTCTGCTTCAGATTTTGATTCTGTGAGTGCTCGATAAATCACAGTTACCGCGCTTCGATCATCCTCGGATAGTCGTGCATTTCTCGAAGAGAGTGCGAGACCGTTTGCATCTCTAATAGTTGGAGCAGAAATAATCTCTATATCTCCAGCAATTTTCTTAATGAGAAACAACTGTTGGAAATCTTTCTCCCCAAAGATTGCAATTCGAGGATTAACTAATTCAAAGAGACGTTTTACGACAGTGACAACTCCGTCAAAATGACCAGGGCGTGACTTTCCTTCGTAGATATCGCCAACTGGACCAGCAGTTTCTTTGTGATAACCCGCAGGATAAATTTCTTCTTCGTCAGGAAGCCACAAATATGTCACCCCTGCCGCTTCTGCAACTGCAATATCTCCATCTATAGTTCTGGGATAGTTCTGTAAATCTTCTCTATTCTCGAATTGCAACGGGTTCACAAAAATACTCGCAATGACATCTTCGCTATATTTTTTCGCTAAAGAGAAAAGTGATGCGTGGCCTTGGTGAAGAGCGCCCATGGTGGGTACAAATGCGCAGCCTGAAGGAAGGTCACGAGCACTTGTTACTACTTTCATGGCTCCAGTCCTTTCAGGTACCGGGCGGGCAGTAATCCAAGTCTAAGGTCTTAACTCAATTGCTCCAAAAGTTCAGAGATCTTTCCGTGCGTAAGTAGAACTGCATTAGGTTCTATCTCGTACCAAGGTTCAAGAACAAAGCGACGTTCATGTGCACGCGGGTGAGGTAGCTGCAACTCTTCTGCCTTGCTTAGTAGCGGTCCATATTGAATGAGATCGAGATCAATTGTCCGTGGACCCCAATGTTCAATCCTCTCTCGTCCTAGAGCTTTCTCTATTCCTTGTAGAAGAGACAATAAATCTAGCGCCGGTAAATCTGATTCGAGTATGCAGATTGCATTGAGATAGTCAGGTTGTTCAGGACCGCCCACTGGTTTTGTTCTGAAGTAACTCGAAACTGCATGTACTTCTGTCGCTGCCTTGAGCATCGCAACTGCAATATCTAATTGCTCCTTTGGATCTCCAATATTTGCTCCGAGTGCAACTACAGCTTTCATCGAGTAATTGTTACCGAAATATCGCTAGCTTGTGCAGAGATGGGAGCCATTGGTTTATGAACTGTTACGGCGATATGTGAGATTTCTGGGTGGCCTGCCTTAATTCGATCGGCGATACGTCCCGCAAGTCTTTCGATCAATTGAACTCTTTCACCTGTAATTTCTTCAACTACGAGATCTGAAAGAGATCCGTAATCAATCGTATCTTTGAGGTCATCGCTAATGCTCGCTCGTGATAAATCGAGTTGTATATCGAGGTCTACGAAAAAATCTTGTCCGTTCTTTGCTTCATGATCAAAGACTCCGTGATACCCAAATCCCCAAATTCCTTTGAGTGAAATTGAGTCTTTCATGATCGAATCGCCTCTGCATTTGCTCTCACGCCATGAACTCTAACCGCCCATATTCCTTTTCCAACCAGAGATTGAGTTACCTGAACGGTCGCTTCTTCGCGTTGGTCAGGGCTTTCTCCGCCCAAAAATCTCTTGCGTGAATGCCCGATGAGAACTGGATATCCAAGTGCGACGAATTCATCGATGCGATTAAGAATCTCCCAGTTATGTTCGGCATCCTTTGCGAATCCGATACCTGGGTCAAGGATGATATTTTCACGCTTGATTCCAGCTTCCAGCGCCTTATTCAATTGAATCGTTACCTCTTCAATCACATCTTCAACAACATCCTTGTAAATCGCCTTTGAATTCATATCTTTTGAATGTCCACGCCAATGCATGAGCGTGTATTTGCAGCCAAGTTCAGCAATCGTTACAAACATCTGAGGATCTGCAGCTCCCCCGCTGACATCGTTGACGATTGATGCTCCTGCTTGAACACCGAGACTCGCCGTTGATGCACGCATGGTGTCAATGCTTACTGTCGCTCCGCGGCTTACAAGTTCGCGAATAACGGGAATCACTCGCCTCTGTTCTTCATCTTCAGAGACTCGGTCCGCACCAGGACGAGTTGATTCGCCGCCAACATCGATGATGTCGACACCATCTTCAATCATCTCTAGACCATGAGTGACTGCAAGAACTTCTTCAAAATGTTTTCCGCCATCAGCAAATGAATCTGGCGTAACGTTGAGAATTCCCATTACTAACATGCGAAATTACCGATTTGTAATAAGGCTAATTGCTTCTGCACGGGTTGCGGCATCACGCAAAACGCCACGTACGGCCGAAGTTGTTGTACGAGCTTGCGACTTACGTACTCCACGCATTGACATGCAAAGATGTTCGCAATCAATAATGACAATAACGCCCATTGGTTTAAGAATTTCAACGATTGCATCGGCAATTTGAGTTGTTAGTCGCTCTTGCACTTGCGGGCGACGCGCGAAGAGATCTACAAGACGGGCAACTTTTGAAAGTCCCGTGATTTTTCCACTAGGGATATATCCAACATGTGCTACGCCATGGAATGGAGTGAGGTGATGTTCGCAATGAGAAAAAACTTCAATATCTCTAATGATGACGAGTTCTTCATGACCGATATCAAATGTCGTTGTGAGCACTTCTTCTGGCTTCTGCCATAAGCCCGCGAAATTCTCCTTAAAGGCGCGTGCTACGCGTGCAGGAGTCTCCTGAAGTCCTTCACGGTCAGGGTCTTCACCAAGAGCGAGAAGCAGTTCGCGAACAGCTTTTTCGGCGCGCTCTTGATCGTATGGATGTGAAGCACGCCCATCACTTGGACCCATTGATACGGAAGAAATTTCAGTCACTCGATGTTGCCTTCTTTACACGTCGAGTTTTACGAGGTGCATCAGGTGTAGGTGTTGTAACTCGCTCTGGAATTGCAACAGGTGGCTGAGTTGAAGGTAAACGAGTAGCTGATCCTGTCCAAGCTGGACGATGTGGCCAGGCCTTAACATGAGCGAAAATTTCTGCAATCTCTTCTTTATTGAGAGTTTCTTTATCGAGAAGCTGAAGAACCATTTCATCGAGAATGGAACGGTTTGCTTCGAGAATGTCGTACGCCTCTTGATGAGCTTTCTCAATCAATTTACGAATTTCTGCATCTACAACAGCTGCAACGTTCTCTGAGTAATCACGTTGATGGCCATAGTCGCGACCCATAAATGGCTCTGATGCATCAGCGCCTAGTTTGATTGCACCGATTGCCTCAGTCATTCCATATTGCGTCACCATTGCGCGAGCAAGAGCAGTTGCCTTTTCGATGTCATTGGAGGCGCCAGTTGATGGATCGTGGAAGATGAGTTCTTCTGCAGCACGGCCACCCAGTGAATATGCCAATTGATCTAGAAGTTGGTTGCGAGTTGTTGAGTACTTATCATCATCAGGAAGAACCATTGTGTAACCCAATGCTCGGCCGCGAGGCATGATTGTGATCTTATGTACTGGATCTGTATGAGGAAGTGCATGTGCAACCAGTGCATGGCCTGCCTCGTGATACGCAGTGACTCGACGTTCTTCTTCAGACATCACGCGAGACTTACGTTGTGGGCCTGCCATTACGCGATCAATAGCTTCATCAATCTGTGCGTTATGTATTGTCTTTAAGCCCTCGCGAGCTGAAAGCAGTGCAGCTTCATTAAGAACATTGGCGAGATCAGCACCTGTAAAACCAGGTGTGCGTCGCGCGTATGCAACGAGCTCGACATCTTTAGAGAGTGGCTTATTCTTCGCGTGAACCTTGAGAATATCTTCGCGTCCCTTGAGATCTGGACGTTCGACAGGAATCTGACGATCAAAACGTCCTGGGCGAAG
>JBDKLT010000089.1:0-4675 GCA_039795495.1 Actinomycetota bacterium
GTGGGTGCTGGCGATACCGTGGGTGCAATTATTGTTGAAGCGATGGTGGAAAAGGGGATTATTAATTTAACTGGAGATGTTTTGAAATCTACTCTGCATCGAGCTGCAGTTGCTGCAGGAATTACATGTTCTCGTAAAGGTGCGCAGCCACCGTATAAGCATGAGTTAAAGAATGTTTAATTAGGGATTCGTTGATGCAATTTATTGATGATGCTGAATTTCAAGTTGCCATCGACCTTGATAACGGTGGGAAAATTACGTCGATTAAGTGGCGCGAGATGGAATTTACAGTTCCTTTCCGTGGAAATATCTTGTCTAGTGGTTGGTATCCGATGGCTCCTTGGGCGGGGCGTATTCGAGATGGGTTGATTACTGCGCCATCAGGAGAAGTGCATCAGCTACCTACAAATATCGATCCACCGAATGCCATTCACGGTTTTGGTTTAACGTCATCGTGGCAGGAAATTGGGCCAGGACGTTCGATGTTGCATCTACCAAAGCCTTATATGGGTGCAACTGTTGAACAGACAATTGAAGTTCTCGATGATGCAATTCGTTGGTCGATTGAATTTGACGACAATGGTTGCGATTTACCTGTCTGGCTGGGGATGCATCCGTGGTTTGCACGCGATCTCGAACGTGGTGGAACTGCAGAACTTGAATTTAACCCAGGAAAGATGTTGAAGCGTGGATCAGATGGTTTGCCAACTGGTGAATTGATTACACCGACACCTGGTCCTTGGGATGATGCATTTACAGAAATACGCGGAACTCCATCGATTATTTGGGAAGATGTTGCGAGAGTAGAAATTGAATCCGATGCGCCTTGGTGGGTTGTCTATAGCGAAGACTCAGATGGAATCTGCGTAGAACCGCAGACTGCGCCACCTGATGCTGCGAATTTAAGTATTAGTGGCGAGAACTACATCGAGGCGCTATTTGTTTTCTCGGCTACTTAATTAGACTCACTTCATGAGCACTCAGATTAATCGCCAGCACCTCAAAGAACTTCGCGCAAAAGAAGAACAGCGCTTTATTGATACACATAAGAAATCTGCTGCTGCCTTTGAAGATTCGAAGAAGGTCATGCATGAAGGTGTTCCGATGTCGTGGATGGCTAAATGGCCAGGGTCACACCCAGTATTTGTGAAAGAGGCGAAGGGTGCACGCTTTACCGATGTTGATGGTCATGCCTATGTTGACTTCTGCTTGGGCGATACAGGTTCAATGACAGGTCACTCACCAGATGCAACCGTGGCTGCGATACGTGAACAAGTGGGTAAGGGCATCACTGCAATGCTGCCTACTGAAGATGCTGCGATTGTCTCGGGGCTTCTAAAAGAGCGATTTGGGCTGCCTTTATGGCAATTTACAGTCTCTGCAACTGATGCCAATCGCCATGTAATTCGTTATTCACGCATGATTACTGGGCGTAACAAGATTGTGGTTATCGATCGTTGTTATCACGGATCTGTCGATGAAACCTTTGCAACCCTTGATGATGCAGGCTTTACAGTTAAGCGCGAAGGAAATATTGGAGCACCAATTGATTTAGCTGAAACAACTCGCGTCGTTGAATTTAATGATTTAGCTGCGATGGAGAAGGCTCTGGCACATGGCGATGTCGCAGCGATTTTAATGGAACCCGCGATGACCAATATCGGCATTGTCTTGCCTATAGAAGGTTATTTATCTGGAGTTCAAGATCTTGCGAAGAAGTATGGAGCATTCTTGATTATCGATGAGACACACACTATCTCTGTGGGTCCTGGTGGAATGACTAAGGCTCTTGGTTTAAAGCCTGACTTCTTAACAATTGGTAAGGCGCTTGCTGCAGGAATTCCAACAGGAACATTTGGAATGACCCAAGAGATTGCAGATTCGATTAAGAAGATGGTGGAACTTGAAATCATCGATCTCGGTGGAATCGGCGGAACATTGGCAGGAAATGCCTTATCGCTTGCTGCGATGAAGGCAACGTTGACTCAAGTATTAACGCCAGAGAACTTTGAACGGATGATTGAGCTTGGTAATCGTTGGTGTGATGGCATTGATGCTGCGATCAAGGAGTTTGATTTAGATTGGCACTGCAATCGCTTGGGTGCACGTGGTGAGTACATCTTTAAAGGAAAGGCACCACGCACAGGTAAAGAAGCTGCTGAATCTGGCGATTTTGAACTTGAGCAGTACATCCATTTACGCCTACTGAATGATGGTTACTTGATTACACCGTTTCACAATATGGCGTTGATGTGCCCAGATACGACAGAAGCAGACGTTGATGGACATACAGCTGCGTTTAGAACTATGTGCGCCGAACTCGCTACTTCCTAGATAGTTGATAGGAATTGCTTTAAGGTTCCTACATGAAAAAATTGCTAGCGATTGCTTCAGCTATCGGATTGATCCTCTCATCTGTGACTTCAGCACAGGCTGAAATGACAGGCGGAGTCTGGAAGATAAAGGCAGATTCAGTTGCACTAAATCTCAGCGGAGTAAGTCCTTTTGTGGAAAAGACTTCTAATGGAGACAGAATTTGGTTCGCATCACCATCGGCATTACCTGACCCAATAATGGTTGTTGACTGCTCGGATTTAGGAAGTTGTTCCCGTCAGACTTTGTCATCTCGTTTTGGATCAGATGCAACAGTTGTAACGTTAAAAGATGGATCTCGCAAAGTTTTCTTCGTGGAAATGGGGCCGAGCGGAAAAAAGATTAGATTCGCAACCATTTCCGGAAATACACTTTCCCATGGCGCAGTTAGTGATTTAGGTGTTGAAGGATCATCTGTATCTGCGAAGGAATTAGCATGGGGAGTTCCTGATGCAGTTTCACTTCCAGACGGCCGAGTTCGAGTTTATTGGGTACTTTCAGACCCAGCTCTTGGAAACTCTCAATTGCCAGAGACAATCGTTAGCGCAACTTCAACAGATTCAACTGCGAATTCATTTGTGCGTGATCCAGGAACAAGACTCACTGGCGGCTATGTAGATTCTGAAGTTCTACGTGCAGAAGATGGTGATTGGGTGATGATTACATCTACTGGTCCAGGAGCTGGGACGCAATATCTCTACATTGCTACTTCAGCAGATGGTTTGCAGTGGAATATCAACAAGAATCCGATTAGTTCTCCGGATGAATCTGCGCTAGACCCTTCGGGCTATCAACTCACTGAAAATACTTGGCGTATTTATTATGTTTCGGCAGAGCCGGGCATGCGAGTAGACCGCAACTATCAACTAAAGCGTGCAACTCTTGGTTGGAAGAAAGATGATCCAAAGTCTGTCGCGTCTCCAACTCCAAGCGCTACATCTACTCCAGAAGCGCAGAACACAGTCACTCCAACACCAGTTGCGCCGGCGAAGAAAATTACAATTACTTGTCTTAAAGGTAAATCAGTAAAGAAAGTAACCGCAGTCTCACCAAAGTGTCCTGCAGGTTTTAAGAAAAAGTAATTTCCTAATTAAAGCCAAGTGATTTGTAGAGGCCCTTACCAGCTTCGTTATCTTCATCAACATACAAGATTGATTGTTTGATTCCTTTTTCTTTGAGGTAGATCAAGCCTTCTGTGCAGACGACTTTGCCAATCCCTTTGCCAGTTTCTGCCGGGTCGACGCCGATGACATAGAGCTCGCCGATGGGGTCGTGGTTGACGAAGTCATTGTGAATCTTGGTCCAGCAGAAGCCAACAATTTTTCCATTGTGAATGCATAAGAAGAATCCTTTGGGATCGAACCAAGGTTCGCGCATTCTGTTCTCGAGATCTGCCATCGCCCAATTACCTTGGTCGGGGTGCTTTGCGAAGATGAGGTTGTTGAGGTCGAGCCATGCTTCTGAGTGAATTTCGGGATCAAAGGTGATGAATTGGTAGCTATGTTGAATATGTGCGATGGGTTCAATGAGTGAACGGTTGAGTTTAAGAATGTGGCGCATTAGTTAAACGAGTTCTAGAGATGATGAATCTTTGCCGCCGTTTTGGACGGTGAATCGGTAACCTACATTGCGTACGGTTCCGATGATTGATTCGAATTCTGGGCCGAGCTTTGAACGAAGGCGACGGATATGCACGTCAACGGTGCGGGTGCCACCGAAGTAGTCGTAACCCCAAATTTCCTGAAGTAACTGTGCGCGTGTGAATACTCGACCTGGGTGTTGCGCAAGATATTTAAGAAGTTCGAATTCTTTGAAAGTTAAGTCAAGTGAAGTGCCTTTGATCTTGGCGGTGTAAGTATTTTCATCGATAAAGACATCGCCTTGGCGAATTTCAGAAGAAGTTGGATCCGTGGCTTCGATGAGTGCAAGGTGTGCACCAACTGCAATACGGATACGAGCATCTACTTCAGCGGGGCCAGCAGTATCGAGAATGACATCGTTGATGCCCCATTCAGCAGAAAATGCAGAGAGGCCACCTTCGGTGGTGATTGCAATGATGGGTGCGCCAACTCCGGTAGTTGCAAGGAGTTTGGTGAGTGATTTTGCAGTTGGGAAATCTTTGCGTGCATCGATAAGGACGATATCCATAACTGGTGAATCGACGAGTACTGATGCTTCAAGAGGTGCGACTTTGCAAGTGTGTTGCAACAAGCCAAGTGCAGGAAGTACTTCTGCGCTTGCTCCTTGCGAATTTGTCAGTAGCAACACCTTAGCCATTGTGTGAGAATACTCGTGTGAAAAC